>VSBZ01000002.1:0-83946 GCA_047459215.1 Micromonosporaceae bacterium
GATCAATGCCGTGAACGCCGAGCTGCATGACGACACCCCCAGAGACCGCCTCCGGCATGTAGAACCAGTCGCCCCAATCCGCCCCGGGCGTGGCGTTGCGGATACGAATGGTCTGAATGGTACCGAGCGCGCCTTTACCCAGCAGATCCTTCAGCCACCGAACCTCGGGAAAGTAGCGGTGCATGAAAGAGACGGTGAGCGGGCAGCCGGTCCTGTCCCGCGCGTCGAGAATGGCGCGGCATTCCTCGATGCTGAGCGCCATTGGCTTCTGCACGAGCACCGGCGCCTTCGGCGGCGAGGTGTGGAGCGTGTCCGGCTCGTCGCCGGAGGGCGGCACCACCGGGCCGACGTTCTTCCGGGACACCGGCGGGGAGGCGTGCCCGACGATCCGGGCCGACGTCCCCTGGCTGGAGGTGGACCGCCGCGCCGGCACCGTGCCGGCCGACGGCTCACTGACCGTGCACGTCACGGTCGACGCCTCCGGCCTGGTGCCCGGGGTCCACGAGGCGACCCTGCTCATCACGAGTGGCGATCCCGCACGGCCGGAGATCCGGGTGCCGGTGCGGGTGACCGTCGGGGCCGGCCCGGGCGTGGCGCACGTGTCTGGGTAACCAGCGAGCAAGGGACAGCTCCGAGACCTTGGTCACGATGCGGTCACACCGTTGCGGAAGGTCAGACGCGATCCGCCGCCGGCTCTGTCGCATCCGAACGGCCGAGCGAAGACGTCAGCCGACGCGCAGGACGTTGCCGAGGCCGAGCCGACGGTTGACCAGATCGCTGGTGACGGTCGCGGCGGCGGCGAGGGTCACCAGGAGACCGGCCGAGATGAGCAGGGTGGTCGGTCCGACGGTCACCGGCGGCCGCACGCCCGCTGCGAACGCGTCCAACCCGAGGGCGGGTGCCAGCAGGAGGGGGAGGAGGGCTCCGACGGCGCCACCGATCGCGATGGCGACCGCCACGGGTGGCAACAGCTCGGCGAGCAGGAGCGCGCGTGCCTGTCGGCCGGACATGCCGAGCGTGCGCAGGACCGACACCGTCCGACCGCGTCGGGTCGCCTGAAGGATCACCTGCAGCAGCAGCGCCAGCACCGCGCCGACCGTGCAGGCCAGCGTGCCGGCGACGAACACGGTGGTGAGGCTGGCGTTGAACCCGGACGCCTCCAGCCTCGCCCGCTCCTCCTCGAGGCTGGACCCCTGCAGGTCTCCCACCGGGGTGGTGGCGGCGACCGCCGCGCGCACCGCGTCCGGGTCGACACCGGCTCCGGCGACCAGCAGCTGGTTCACCTCGCCGGGGTCCGTCAGCGCCTGGCGGGGCACCACCATCCACGTGAAGTCCGGATCGAGTCCGGGTATCCGGGCGACCTCGCCCACCACGGTCACCGGGAAGTCCCGTTCGTCGACCCGTACCACCAGGTTGCCCCGATCCGCCGGCGTGTCGGTTGCGAGAACCGGAACGGGCTCTACGCCGGGGCTCGCCGACACCCACTCCGGCGGCAGCACCGCCGGCTGTCGCGGAGGCGGATCGGGGCGGCAGTATTCACGTGTACAGGCATGCGGAGCCCGGTGCGCGGCCGCGCCGTCGGGCCGGCCGGACGAGAGGAGGGACCGAATGGGAGACCTCGACGGGGTATGGGCACGGCCGGGCGGGGTACGGGCACGGCTGACGGCACGGCCGGCGGAGCCCGCAGCCGGGCACCGGGAGCCGGGCGCGGTGCCCGGCGTCCACCGCGGCGACGCGACCGTCGAGGTGATGTGGGCGACCCGGAGGGCGGCGTGATGTGGGAGGCGGCGGCCGCCGCGGCCGACCGGGCGGCCCGCGCGGCCGGTGTGGAGATCCGCGAGGTCGAGGAGCTGGCCGACCTGCGGGCGGTCCACGCGCTGTGCCGCACCATCTGGCCGTCCGGCTCGGCCGACTCCCCGGTCAGCCTGGAGCAGCTGCGGGCGATGACGCACGCCGGCAACTACGCCGCGGCGGCCTATCTGGACGGTGAGCTGGTCGGCGCGAGCATCGGCTTCTTCGCCGCACCGCCGGGCCGGGTGCTCCACTCCCACGTCACCGGGGTGGTCGCGCACGCCCGGTCCCGCAGCGTGGGCTTCGCGCTCAAGCTGCACCAGCGCGCGTGGGCGCTCGCGCGCGGGCTGCGCGAGGTGACCTGGACGTTCGACCCGCTGGTGCGGCGCAACGCCTACCTCAACCTGGTCAAGCTCGCCGCCCGCCCGCGGGAGTACCTCATCGACTTCTACGGTGACCTCACCGACGCGGTCAACGCGGGACAGGGCAGCGACCGGCTGCTGGTCGCCTGGGACCTGACCGCGCCCGAGGTGGTCGCCGCCTGCGAGGGCAGGCCCTCCGAGGCCGACACGTCGGCGGTGCCCCCCG
Source organism: Micromonosporaceae bacterium (assembly GCA_047459215.1). Lineage (GTDB taxonomy): Bacteria > Actinomycetota > Actinomycetes > Mycobacteriales > Micromonosporaceae > Natronosporangium. Next base: position 2,380 of record VSBZ01000002.1, read on the forward strand.
CGCTGGCGGTCTCGCCGGACGGGCGGCCGTCCCCGGCACGGGCCACCGCGCCGACCGTCCGCGTGGCCGTACCCGACGACGTGGAGGAGCTGCGGCGGCGCGACCCCGACCTGGCCCGGGCGTGGCGGACGGCGGTCCGGGACGTGCTGCACGGGCTGATGTCGGGGGGTGCCCGCGTGGTGGGGTTCAGCCGCACCGGCGGCTACGTCGTGGAGCAGTGGTCGCCGCGCAAGCTGGCCCGGCAGGAGGCGACGTGAGGCTGGAGGGGTTGGAGCTGCGGCGGGTGAGCCTGCCGCTGGTGGCGCCGTTCCGCACCTCGTTCGGGACCGAGACGGTGCGCGACATCCTGCTGGTGCGGGCGGTGACCTCCGATGCCGAGGGCTGGGGCGAGTGCGTCGCCGGCGGCGAGCCCCTCTACTCCTCCGAGTACGTCGACGGCGCGGCCGACGTCATCCGGCGGTTCCTCGCCCCGCGGCTGCTCGCCGCGCCGCTCCTGCACCCGGCGGCGGTCGCCGAGCTGCTGGCGCCGGTCAGGGGCCACCGGATGGCGAAGGCGGCGCTGGAGATGGCGGTGCTCGACGCCTGGCTGCGGGCGCGGGGCGACTCCTTCGCGTCCCACCTGGGCGCGGTCCGCGACCGGGTCCCGGCCGGGGTGTCGGTGGGCATCATGGACAGCGTGCCGCGGCTGCTGGACGCGGTGGCGGCGTACCTCGACCAGGGGTACGTGCGGATCAAGCTCAAGATCGAGCCGGGCTGGGACGTGGCGCCGGTGCGGGCGGTGCGGGAGCGGTTCGGCGACGACCTGCTGCTGCAGGTGGACGCCAACGCCGCCTACACCCTGGCCGACGCCCGCACGCTGGCGAAGCTGGACCCGTTCGACCTGCTGCTGATCGAGCAGCCGCTGGCCGAGGACGACCTGCGCGGGCACGCCCAGCTGGCCCGGCTCATCCGCACCCCGATCTGCCTGGACGAGTCGATCACCTCGGCCAAGGCGGCGGCGGACGCGCTGGCGCTGGGCGCCGCCCGGGTCATCAACATCAAGGCCGGGCGGGTCGGCGGCTACCTGGAGGCGCGGCGCATCCACGACCTGTGCCGGGCGCACGGCGTCCCGGTGTGGTGCGGCGGGATGCTGGAGACCGGGCTCGGGCGGGCGGCCAACGTGGCGCTCGCCGCGCTGCCCGGGTTCACCCTGCCCGGGGACACCTCCGCGTCCGACCGGTACTGGGCGCGCGACCTCACCGAGCCCTTCACGCTCACCGACGGGCACCTGGCCGTCCCGCGCGGTCCCGGCCTCGGCGTCACGCCGGTGCCGGAGGTGCTCGCCGAGGTCACGACCCGTACCGAGTGGCTCGCGGCCGGGCGCTGAGTAGAGTCCACCGGTGAGTCACCGGCCACGGGCGGCACCGGGTCGGGTCCGAGGGAACCCGAGGCCCGCCACGCGGGACAGCGGGACGGTCGGCTACCGGGAGGTGCCGCACCGCCGGCCGGGCAACCGGTTCCTGCTCGGGTCGGCCGCCTCGGGCTGGGCGTGCACCTGCCGTCGTGCAGCCACCTGGTCCTCGGGGTCGCCCGCCTCGGCGGGGCAGGGGACCGCCCGCGACCACGGTGGCGGTGACGGGCCGTCGGTGACGGGCCGGAACCTCTGAGCCCGCGACCGCGTCGCGGGCTCAGAGGTTCCGCTGGTCGATGATGCGGCGCGCCTTGCCCATCGACCGCTCGACCGCCTGCGGCTCGACGACGTCGACCCCCACGGTGATCCCGATGTTGCTCTTGACCAGGTGCGCGAGCTCCGCGCCGGCCTCGGTGGCCCGCTCGGCGTCCACTCCCTCCCGGCGCTCGACCCGCACCGTCAGCTCGTCCATCCGGCCCTCGCGGGTGAGCACGCACTGGAAGTGCGGCGCCAGCTGGGGGACGCGGAGGATCAGCTCCTCGATCTGGGTGGGGAACACGTTCACACCGCGGACGATCATCATGTCGTCGGTCCGCCCCCGGATCTTCTCGATCCGGCGCATCGGTCGGGCGGTCCCGGGCAGCAGCCGGGTGCGGTCCCGGGTGCGGTACCGGATCACCGGCATGGCCTGCTTGGTCAGCGAGGTGAACACCAGCTCGCCGTACTCGCCGTCCGGGAGCACCTCACCGGTGTCCGGGTCGATGATCTCGGGGTAGAAGTGGTCCTCCCAGACGTGCAGCCCGTCCTTGGTCTCCACGCACTCGTTCGCCACGCCCGGGCCCATGACCTCCGAGAGCCCGTAGATGTCCACGGCGTGCATGTCCAGGCGCTCCTCAAGCTCCCGGCGCATGTCCTCGGTCCAGGGCTCGGCGCCGAAGATGCCGACCTGCAACGACGTGGACCGGGGGTCGATGCCCTGGCGTTCCATCGCGTCGACGATGGCCAGCATGTAGCTCGGGGTCACCATGATGATGTCCGGCTGGAAGTCCCGGATGAGCGTGACCTGCCGGTCCGTCATGCCGCCGGACACCGGGATGACCGTGCAGCCCAGCTCCTCGGCGCCGTAGTGGGCGCCCAGGCCGCCGGTGAACAGGCCGTACCCGTACGCGACGTGCACCTTGTCGCCGGGCCGCCCACCGGACGCGCGGATCGACCGGGCCATGAGCTTCGCCCAGGTGCGGATGTCGTCCCGGGTGTAGCCGACGACGGTCGGCACACCGGTGGTACCCGAGGACGCGTGGACCCGCACGACCTGCTCGCGCGGCACGGCGAACATCCCGAAGGGATAGTGCCGGCGCAGGTCCTCCTTGTCGGTGAACGGGAAGTACTTCAGGTCCGACAGCTCGCGACAGTCGTCCGGGTGCACGCCCGCCTTGTCGAACGCCTCCTTGTAGTGCGGCACGTTCTCGTACGCGTGCCGCAACGACCAGCGCAGCCGTTCCAGCTGGAGCGCGCGCAGCTCGTCGATCGAGCACCGCTCGACCGGCTCCAGGTCCTCCGGCCTGGGGGTGCGGTCCTGCATGATCTCCTCCTCGAAGGACTGTCCCGACCGGACGCCGGCTGCCGGTGCGGGACCCGCCTCACGTGTCCTGTATCGCCTCCACGCTCAGCGTCCGATGTGTTCGACGGTCAGGGCAGCTCCGCCGCGACCGCCGCGGCGGCGGCCATGACGGGCTTGGCCAGCTCGGCGGGGTCGATCTCCTCCGCCACGTAGACGACGGCCACCGCGGCCGGCACGTTGCCGCGGCGGTCCGCCACCGGTGCGGCCACCGAACGCATGCCCGACAGCACCTCGCTGTACGAGTACGCCCAGCCCCGCTCCCGCGCGAGGGTGACCTCGGCGCGCTCGCCCGGGACGGGGGGACGCCCGGCCAGCAGCGCCAGCCCGGGAGCCCCACGGTGGATCGGATGGCGTATGCCCGGGCGGTAGGCGACGTGCACCTGCGTGTTGCGCGGCTCCATGCTGAGCAGCGTCACGGCTTCGTCACCTTCGGGCACCACGAGGAACGCCGTCATGCCGACCCGGTTGGCCAGCTCGGCCAGCGCCGGCATCGCGGCAGACTGTAGTCCGGGGTTCACGGAGCGCGCCAGAGCCGCGAGCCCCGGGCCGAGCGTGTAGGCGCCGTCTGGCCCCCTGGTGACCAGTTTGTGGTCCTCGAGGGTGCGGATCATCCGGTACACGATCGACCGATGTGTCTTGATTGCCCGGGCGAGCTCGGCGACCGACATGGGTCCCTCGGCGGCGGCCAGCGTCTCCAGCACGCGTAGCCCTCGGTCGAGGGTCTGCGAGTGCGGCGGACGTTCCATCTCGTGGGAGCCTCGCGTTCGTCAAGCGGCGTCTTGTGCGCGGTGGGAACGCACGTTACCATCGCGCCCACTATAAGAGACGTGCTGTTCGATTATCGGAACAGCATACGTCAGGCGACGGAGTCGTCTGACTCGCCCGACCCCGAGGGAGACGCAGATGGTATGGATCCGCAGGCTTGCGGCCTTCGCGTCCGCGGCGGCGTTGGTCGCGGCGGGCGCCGGGTGTGCCGAGTCGGACAACGGTGGCAGCAGCGGCGATGACAGCGGCCCGATCCGGATCGGCGCGGTGCTCGACATCACCGGCGCGGGCGCGAGCCTGGGCGTGCCCGAACGCCAGACGCTCGAGATGCTCGCCGAGCAGGTCAACGCCGCCGGTGGCGTCAACGGCCGCCAGGTCGAGCTGATCATCCGGGACAACCAGTCCACCGAGGACGAGGCGGCCAAGGCGATGAACGAGCTGATCGCCGAGGGCGTCGACATCGTTCTCGGCGCCAGCCGGACCGGACCCAGCCTGGCCATGCGCGAGGCCGCCGAGTCCAGCCAGATGCCGATGATCTCGCTGGCGGCCAACGTCGCGATCGTCGAAGGCGCCACGTGGGTCTTCAAGACCGCACAGAACGACCAGGTCGTCCTGGAGAACATCATCGACTACGCCGCCGCCAACGGCTGGACGACGATCGGCCTGCTGCGGGACGCGTCCGGGTTCGGGGAAGGGGTGGCCGAGACCCTCGCCGAGCTCGGCGAGCCGAAGGGCATCTCCGTGGTCGTGGAGGAGAAGTTCGCCCCCGACGCCACCGACTTCTCCGCCCAGATGATCAACCTGCGCGAGGCGGACGCGGACATGAACCTGATCTGGGGCATCCCACCCGCGGCCGCGCTCGCCCAGCGGGCGTACCACGAGCTCGGCCTCACCGCGCCGTTGATGCAGAGCCACGGCATCGGTAACCAGGTCTTCCTCGACACCGCCGGGGACACGGCCGACGGCGTGGTGGCACCGCTGGGCCGCCTGCTCGTCGCCGACCAGCTGCCCGACAGCGACCCGCAGAAGGAGGTCCTCGCCCAGTTCCTCGCCGACTACCAGGCGAAGTACGGCGAGACACCGTCGACCTTCGCCGGTCACGCCTGGGACGCGTTCCAGCTCGCGATCGAGGCGTTCAAGGCGGTGGGCACCGACAAGCAGGCGGTGCGGGACTACCTGGAGCAGGTCGACGGGTTCGTGGGGATCACCGGCGTGTACCACATGACCCCCGACGACCACTCCGGTCTGGGCAAGGACGCGCTCGTGCTCGTGACGGTCGAGAACGGGCAGTGGAAGCTGCTCGAGAGCTAGACGGCGGCGCAGAGTGACGGATTTCCTCCAGCTCCTGCTCTTCGGCGCGTCGGTCGGTGCGATCTACGCGCTGGTCGCCGTGGGATTCGTGGCGATCTACACGGTGAGCAAGGTGATCAACCTGGCGCAGGGCGAGTTCGCCGCCCTGGCAGGGCTGGTGGCGATCAGCGCGGTGGGCAGCGGTCTCCCGTTGCCCACCGCGCTCCTGATCGCCGTGGTCACGGTCGTCATCGTCGCCGCGGTCATGGAGCGGCTGACGATCGCCCCCGTGAAGCGGATGACCACCCTGTTGTCGATCATCCTGACGCTCGGGGTGTCCACCACGCTCAAGGCGGCGATGCTGCTCATCTGGGGGCCGGAGGGCCGCGGCCTGACCGAGTTCCCCGGCCCGCGCCTGTCTCTGGCCGGTGTCACCGTCCGGGCGCAGGACCTGTGGATCCTGGGGGTCACCGCGGTCGTCGCGGTCGGCATCACCCTGTTCTACGAGCGGACGGTGATGGGCAAGGCGCTGCTGGCCTGCGCCGAGCAGCCCACCGCCGCCCGCCTGGTCGGCATCTCCACCGCGCAGGCGTCGCTGGTCTCGTTCGTCATCGCGGGACTGCTCGGCGCCATCGCCGGAGTGCTGTCCAGCCCGGTCCACTTCACCTCGTGGAACTCGGGACTCGCGTTGGGACTCAAGGGGTTCGTCGCCGCCACCCTCGGCGGCCTGACCTCCATCCGGGGCGCCATCCTCGGCGGCCTGCTGCTCGGCGTCCTGGAGCTGATGGTGGCCCGCTACATCGACTCCGGCCTGCGCGACGCGGTGGCGTTCGTGGTCCTCATCGCCGTCCTGGTGGCGCGTCCGGCCGGGTTCCTCGGACAGCGCAGCGTTGCGAGGGTCTGAGATGGCACACGACACCGGTACGCCGCCGCGCACGGTACGGGCGCGCCCGTCGGCCCGGACCGGCCTGCTGGCCCGCGGCACCGTCACCGCCCCGGGCACCCGCCACGGCACCCTCACCGCCTTCCTCGTGCTGGCGGTGCTGCTGGCCGCCTATCCGCTGGTGATGCCCGACGGGCTCGTCAACGTCGGCGTGTTCGCGCTCATCTACGGCCTGGCCGCGATCGGGCTCACGCTGCTCATGGGTCTGGCCGGCCAGGTCAGTCTCGGACACGCGGCCTTCTTCGCCATCGGCGCGTACGCACAGGCGCTGCTGGTCACCCGGTACGACGTGCCGATGCTGCCCGCGGCGGTGCTGGCGGTCGCGCTGGCGATGCTGGCGGCTCTGCTGCTCGGCGCGCCGCTGCTGCGGCTGCGCGGCCACTACCTCGCCCTGGCCACGCTCGGCCTGGGGATCATCATCACGGTCGTCGCCACCGAGTCCGACTTCCTGGGCGCCACCTCGGGCATCTACGGCGTCCCCAAGCCGGACTTCGGCGGGCGGCGGTACGACAGCCCGGCGGAGTACTTCTGGCTGCTCGCCCCGTTCGTGTTCGTCGGGTTGCTGCTGGCGCGCAACATCGCCGCCGGGCGCGTGGGCCGGGCCCTGGCGTCGGTCAACGACTCCGAGGTGGCCGCCGAGTGCCTCGGCGTGGACACGTACCGCCTGCGGTTGCAGGTGTTCGTGCTCTCCGCCGCGTACGCCGGGGCGGCCGGTGTGGCCTACGTGCACTGGATCGGGGTCGTCAACCCCAACGCGGCCAACTTCCCGTTGTCGGTGGAGTTCCTGCTGATCTCCGTGCTCGGCGGGCTGGGCAGCGTGTGGGGGGCCGTCGTGGGCGCCTTCACCGTGGAGCTGCTCGACGACGCGCTGCGCCGCGCGATCCCCGCGCTGCTGCCGGGTGCCGAGGGAGAGGTGCAGCTGATCGGCTTCGGCATCGTCCTGACCGTGGTCATCCTGTTCGTCCCCGGCGGCATCTACGACGTGTGGCGGCGCACCCTCGCGCGGCTGCGGCGGCCGGTGCGGGTCGCCGACGGACCGCCGGCCCTGGCCGCGGACGCGGAGCCGACCGCGGACGCGGAGCCGGCCACGGCGGACGGGCGCGGCCCGGACCGGGAGCCGGCGCCGACCCCGGACCCCGACACCGGTCCGGCCGCCGACGGAACGGACGGCGACGCGCCACTGCTGCACCGCGACGGCCGGCCAGCGCCGGGCACGCCGCTGCTGCAGGTCGACGGACTGGTCCGCCGCTTCGGCGGCGTGGTGGCCGTCGCCGGCGTGTCGTTCGAGGTGCGGGCGGGTGAGATCTTCGCGCTGATCGGCCCGAACGGCGCCGGCAAGACCACCTGCTTCAACATGATCAGTGGGGTGCTGGCCCCGTCGGAGGGAACGGTGCGCCTCGGCGGCGAGCGCATCGACGGCCGCAAGCCGCACGTGTTCGCCCGGGGCAGGGCCACCCGCACCTTCCAGAACCTGCAGATCTTCCACTCGATGACCGTGCTCGGCAACGTCGCGGTGGGGCGGCACCTGCGCAGCCGGGCCGGCATGGTGCGGGGGGCACTCGCACTGCCGGCCCGCGCCGAGGAGGCGCGGATCCACCGGGACGCCGCCCGCCTGCTGGAGCTGGTCGGCCTGGCGGCCGAGGCCCACACGCCCGCGGCGGACCTTCCGTTCGGCCGGCAGCGCCTGCTGGAGATCGCCCGGGCGCTCGCCCTCGAGCCGGACCTGCTGCTGCTGGACGAGCCGATGGCGGGCCTGTCGGGCGCGGAACGGCGCGACCTGGTGCACCTGCTGCGGCGGCTGCGCGCCGGAGGCATGGGCATCGTCGTGGTCGAGCATGACGTCGAGGCGGTGATGGCGCTCGCCGACCGGGTGGCGGTGCTCGACGACGGCCGCATCATCTGCCTGGGCACCCCGGACGAGGTGCGTCACGACCCCGCGGTACTGGCCGCCTACCTCGGGGTGGACGACGATGTGGACGACGACGGCGTGGCGCACGAGGGCGCCGCTGCCGGCGGCGGCACCGCGGTCGGTGGCGGCGCCGGCGCTGGTGAGGGTCCGGCGACCGAGGGAGCGGTGTGATGCTCGAGGTGACCGACCTGCGGGCCGGCTACGGCAAGCTGGAGGTGCTGCACGGCATCTCGCTCAGCGTGGCCGAGGGCCAGGTGCTCGCGGTCATCGGCGCGAACGGCGCGGGCAAGACCACCCTGCTGCGGGCGCTGTCGGGACTGATCCGTCCCACCGGACGGGTCCTGCTGGACGGCCGGGACGTCACCGGCCTGCCCGCCGAGCGGATCGCCGCGGCCGGCCTGGCGCACGTGCCGGAGAACCGGCTGGTTTTCCCGTCGCTCACCGTGGCGGACAACCTGGCCCTGGGCGCCTGGACCCGGCGACGCGCCCGCCGGGACGTCAGCGAGCGGCTGGCGTACGTGCTCGACCTGTTCCCGGCCCTGGCGGCGCGGCTGGCGCAGCCCGCGGGCACGCTGTCCGGTGGCGAGCAGCAGATGCTCGCGATCGGCCGCGGCCTGATGGCCCTTCCCAGAGTCCTGGTCCTGGACGAGCCGAGCCTCGGGCTCGCACCCCGCATGGTCGGCGGGATCTTCGCCGCCCTGGGCCGGCTCAAGCGCGAGCACCGGCTGGCGATCGTCCTCGTCGAACAGAACGTCCGCGCTGCCTTCCGGACCGCCGACCGGGTCGCCGTGATGGACCGCGGAAGGATCGTGCTCACGGGTCCGCCGGACGAGCTCAGCCGCGATGACCGGGTGCAGCGTGCCTACCTCGGCGGCGGTTACGCCGCCCCGACATCCTGACCCTGACCGTGCGATGGGAGGGACGAACATGGCCAAGCCGTTCGCGTCCTCAGCGGACTTACAGGAGAAGACCGAGACCCTGGAGGTGCTCGCCGACGGGGTCTACGCCCTGACCGCGGAAGGTGACCCGAACGTCGGGGCGGTGGAGGGTGAGGACTTCCTGGTCGCGTTCGAGGCGCGCGCCACCCCGGTGATGGCGCGGCGCTGGCTGGACCGTCTGCGGGAGCACACCGACAAGCCGGTCCGCTACCTGGTCCTGTCCCACTACCACGCGGTGCGGGTGCTGGGGGCCGCCGCCTTCGACGCCGACGTCATCATCGCGCACGAGCAGACCCGTCGGCTGATCGCCGAACGCGGCAAGGAGGACTGGGCCTCCGAGCGGGCCCGGATGCCCCGCCTGTTCACCGGCGAGGAGAGCATCCCCGGCCTCACCTGGCCGGACGTCACCTTCACCGACCGGCTCACCATCCACCTCGGCGGCGACCGGGGGGAGGTGGTGCTGCAGTACTGCGGCCGGGGACACACCGCCGGCGACATCGTCATGTGGCTGCCCAAGCAGCGGGTGCTGTTCGCCGGCGACCTCGTGGAGTCCCAGGCCGCCCTGTACACCGGCGACGCCTTCCACGCCGACTGGTCCGGCCCCACCCTGGACCGGGTCAGCCAGTTCGACGCGGAGTACCTGGTCGGAGGGCGTGGACCGGTCGCGCGGGGGTCCGCGGCCGTCGAGGCGGCGATCGCGCAGACCCGTGAGTTCCTGCTCGTGATGCAGCGGACGGTGGGCGAGGTGCACGCGGCGGGCGGCTCGCTCAAGGAGGCGTTCGACGCCGCCCATCGCGCGCTCGCGCCGCGGTACGGCGGATGGCCGATCTTCGAACACTGTCTACCGTTCAACGTGCAACGCCTGTGGGATGAGCTGTCCGGAATCGACTGGCCGCGCATCTGGACCCCGGAGCGCGACCGCGAGGTCTGGGAGGAGCTGCAGGGATGACCGGACCGACACGTCCCGCCACGGAACCGGTGGTCGTCCTCGGCGCGGGCCCGGTCGGCCAGACCGCCGCGCTCCTACTGGCCCGGTGGGGCGTACCCGTGATCATGGTGGACCAGCGTCCCGCTCGCGAGCTGATCGGTTCCAAGTCGATCTGCCAGCAGCGGGACGTGCTCGACATCTGGGAGGCGGTCGGCGCCGGTCGGCGCATCGCCGACGAGGGGGTCACCTGGGACCGTGCCCGCACGTACTACCGCGACCGGGAGCTGTTCTGCCAGACCTTCGTCGACCGTGGCCGGTCGGCCTTCCCGCCGTTCGTCAACATCTCCCAGTCGCGGACCGAGCAGATCCTCGACGAGCGGATCGCCGCCAACGACCTCATCGACGTGCGCTGGTCCCACGAGGTCACCGAGGTCGTCCAGGACGCCGACGGGGTGACGCTGCGCTGCCGGACCCCGGACGGTCCCAAGGAGCTGCGCGCCCCGTACGTGGTCGCGTGCGCCGGCGCCAAGGGTGACGCGATCCGCGAGCAGCTCGGGCTGAGCTTCGACGGCCGGTCCTTCGACGACCTGTTCCTCATCTGCGACATCCGCGCCGACCTTGGAGACTGGGCCCGCGAACGCCGGTTCTACTTCGACCCGGAGTGGAACCCGGGCCGGCAGGTGCTCATCCACCCGTGCCCGGACTCGACCTACCGGATCGACTGGCAGGTGCCGGCCGACTTCGACCTGGAGGCCGAACGCGACAGCGGGGCGCTGGACCGGCGGATCCGGCAGATCATCGGTCAGCACACGCCGTACGAGGTGGTGTGGTCGTCGGTGTACCGCTTCCACGCCCGCCGCGTGGACCGCATGCGGGTCGGCCGGGTGCTGGTCGCGGGCGACCTCGCCCACCTGGTGGCGCCGTTCGGCGCCCGGGGTCTCAACTCGGGCGTACCCGACGTCGAGAACGCCGCCTGGAAGATCGCCTTCGTGCTGCGGGGGTGGGCGCCGGAACGGATCCTGGACAGCTACCACGACGAGCGGGCCGCGGCGGCCGACGAGAACCTCGAGGTGACCAGCGCCACCATGGACTTCCTCGTGCCGCAGACCGAGGAGGCCCGCCAGCGGCGGCGCGACGTGCTGGAACGCGCGCTCACCGACCCGGCCGCCCGGGCGGAGGTGAACTCCGGGCGCCTGGCGGAGCCGTTCTGGTACGTTGACTCCCCGCTCACCACGCCGCACCCGTCCCGCGTCCTGCCCGGGCGTCCGCCCGCTGGCCACCCGCCGCCGGTGGTGCCGGGTGTGCTGGTGCCCGACGTGCCGGTCAAGCTCGCCGACCGGCCGGAGGTCACGCGGCTGCGTGAGATCGTCCGGGACGGCCTGCTCGTGCTCACCACCGGCGACGTGGGGCTCGCGCACGCCGCCGTGAGTGCCGTGACGACGGCGCCGGTACGGGCGCTGGCCATCCCCGACGTCGACCCCAGCGGCCTGCTGGCCGAGGCGTTCGAGGCCGGCCCGCGGGACGCGTTCCTGGTGCGGCCCGACGGGCACCTGGCCGCCGTGGTGGACAGCCGGGACGGGGGCGCGCTCGCGGCGGCGGCGCGGCGGGCGCTCGGCATGGCGGACGCCGCGGCCGCCGGCGGCGCGTCGGACCGGTAGCGGGAACACGTGCGGCGGTGCAGGGACGTCCGTGCCACTAGCGGGAACGTCCCTGCACCGGTGGCGGGAACGCCCGCGCCGGCCCGGTGCGCTTGACACGTGCCGGCACACTGGCCGGGTGACAGTGGCGGGCGCCCGTACGGCACGCCGCGACGGCGCGACCAGTGCGCCGGCCGTGCAAGCGGGGCCGCGCTGACGGCTGGAGGTGCTTCGGCGCGCCGCCGCGGACCTGATGCGGTTCGGGTGGATCCAGGCCACCTCCTGCATGTTCGCGGGGGCGTTGTTCGCCGGGCTGGCCGCGTCGTCGGTGGTGCCGCTGCCGGTCCCGCGGTACGACGCGCTGCTGGTGTACGTGCTCCTGCTCACGGTCGGGTTCTGGCTTCTCGGCCTAGAGACACGGCGGGAGCTGCTGGTGATCGCCGGTTTCCACCTCGTCGGCCTGGCGCTGGAGCTCTACAAGGTGCGGGCCGGGTCGTGGAGCTACCCGGAGCACGCCTGGTCCAAGGTGGCCGGTGTTCCGCTCTACGCCGGGTTCGTGTACGCCGCGGTCGGCTCGTACGTGTGCCAGGCGTGGCGGCGGTTCGGCCTGCGGGTGACCGGCTACCCGGCGGTGGCGACGACCGTCGTCGCGGTCGCCATCTACGTGAACTTCTTCACCCACCACGTCCTGCCCGACGTCCGTTGGGTGCTGGCGCTGGCGATGGTGATCGTGCTGTGCCGGGCGTGGGTCCACTTCACGGTCGGGCAGCGACGCCTACGGATGCCGCTGGCGCTGGCGTTCGTGCTCATCGGTGTGTTCGTGTGGGTGGCCGAGAACGTCGCCACGCTGCTCGGCGCGTGGCAGTACCCGGACCAGGCCGACGGTTGGACGCTGGTGCATCCCAGCAAGTTCGGCTCCTGGTCGCTGCTGGTGAGCCTGAGCTTCGCGCTCGTCGCCACCGTCAAGGCCACCGAAGGTCGCCTGTACGGGGAGCGCGGCACCACGCCGAGCGTCATCACCACCCGAGCCGGCACGCGGTAGGCGGCCCGCGCCGGCGCCACCGGTGGGCGTTGTCGACCACGCAGGCCACGAGACCGGTCGTGGCAGACTGTGCCATGCACGAGACGACCGGAGCCGGAACGATGCCGTCCCTGACGACGGCGGTGGTGCTGCCCGGTCGTGGGTACCCGGTGGACGGCCCGCTGCTGTTCTTCGCGCAGGTGGCGCTGCGGCGTCGTGGAGTCGACGTCACGGCGCTCCGCTGGTCGCCACCGCCTGATCTTGATGCCGCCGGGGCGCCGGGCTGGGTCGCGAGCCAGCTGGAGCCCGTGCTGGCCGCGGGCGGCCGGCCGCTCGTGGTGGCGAAGTCGCTGGGCAGCTTCGCCGCGCCGGTCGTGGCGGAGCGGGGGTTGCCGGCGATCTGGCTGACCCCGTTGCTGGGCCAGGAGACGGTGGTCGCGGCGTTGCGCGCGGCGCGGGCCCCGGCGCTGCTGGTCGGCGGCACCGCCGACCCGGCGTGGGACGGTACCGTCGCCCGCTCGCTGGGCATGGCCGTGCACGAGGTGCCGGGCGGCGACCACGCCCTGCTGCTGCCGGGACCGCTGGCCGCCTCGGCGGAGGCGCTGGGCGGCGTCGCGACCGCGATGGAGCAGTTCCTCGACTCGATCGGCGCACCGGCACCAGCCGGCTGAGGCGGCCCGCAACGTCTGATCAGGTCCCGGTCAAGCGGCCGGCGCCGGAGGAAGCCCGACTCCGGTCCGATGTCATCGAGAGATCTCTGACTCGCTGGGCCCGCTGGTCGTTCGCCGCCAACCCGCCTGCACCATCCCGGCCGTGACCCGCCACAACCTGTCACGTGACGCCGCCACCTGACCGGCACCACCGGCCAGCCCACGCGTCGGCTCACCGGTCGCGGTTGCCCGAGCCCGCTGGTGGCAGCACGTCGGTGTGGGCTCCCAGTCGCGGCGGCGGTAGCCGGTAGCACGCCGGGGTTTCGCTCAGCCGGATCGGGTTTGCCACCTGGCGGCTGACCGTGCCGCGGGCCTCATCCTCGATCTCCACCACGGGCGCAAGCCCCAGCCGCTCGGCCAACGCGAATGCCTGCGCGACATCATTGATGGGACCGGCCGGCACACCGGCCGCGGACAGGATCGTGAACCACTCGTCGGCGCCGCGACGCGCCAGCGCCTGCCGCAACGCGGCCACTAGCTCCTCCCGGTGCCGCACCCGGGAGGCGTTGTCGGCGAAGCGTGGGTCGTCCGCCAGGCCGGGCAGTCCGAGCGCGTCGGCCAGCGCCCGGAACTGTCGGTCGTTGCCGACGGCGATGACCAGTGGCCGGTCAGCGGTGGGGAACACCTCATAGGGCGCGATGGACGGGTGCTGGTTGCCCATCGCCTGCGGCACCGTGCCGGCACCGAGGTAGCCGGCGGCCTGGTTTGTGAGCGCCGACAGCAGGGACGACAGCAGGTTCACCTCCACTCGTTGGCCGCGACCGGTGCGGTCCCGGTGGCGCAGCGCCGCGAGGATGCCCACGGCCGCGTGCAGGCCGGTGATGACGTCGACCAGCGCGACCCCCACCTTGGTGGGCTGCGACGGGTCGGGTCCGGTGATGCTCATCAAGCCACCGACCGCCTGCGCCAGCAGGTCGTACCCGGGCAGGTCTCTTCCGGCGCCGGCGCCGAAGCCGGTCACTGAGCAGTAGACCAGCCCCGGGTTGTCGACCTTGAGCTGCTCGTAGCCCAGCCCCAGCCGCTCCATGGTGCCGGGACGGAAGTTCTCCACCACGACGTCCGCGCGTCTGACAAGGTCGCGGACTGCCGCCAGCCCATCGGGCGTACGCAGGTCCACCGCCACTGAGCGCTTGTTGCGGTTGACGCCCAGGAAGTAGGTCGCCTCTCCGTCTGCCCACGGTGGACCCCAGCTGCGGGTGTCGTCCCCGGAACCGGGACGCTCGATCTTGATTATCTCGGCACCGAGGTCAGCGAGCAGCATGGTGGCGTACGGCGCGGCGAGCACCCGCCCGAAGTCGACCACCAGAATGCCGGACAGCGCACCCGACCCGCTCACGGCAAGCTCCTCACCGGAACGCCGGCAGCCCGGTAAGGGCCTTTCCGATGATGAGCGAGTGCACCTCCGAGGTGCCCTCGTAGGTCAGCACCGACTCCAGGTTGAGGGCGTGCCGGATGGGTGGGTACTCCAGGGTGATGCCGTTGGCTCCGAGGATGGTGCGGCACTCGCGGGCCACCGCGAGCGCTTCCCGGACGTTGTTGAGCTTGCCGACGCTGACCTGTTCCGGCCGCAGCGCGCCGGCGTCCTTCAACCGACCGAGCTGCACCGCCAGCAGCATCGCCTTACCAACCTCGAGCGTCATGTCCGCCAGCTTCTGCTGCGTGAGCTGGTGGGCGGCCAGTGGCTTGTCGAACACCTCACGATCGCGCGCGTAGCGGATCGCGCTCTCCAGGCAGTCCCTGGCCGCACCCACGGCGCCGAAGACGATGCCGAACCTCGCCTCGTTGAGACAGCCCAATGCGGCACCCAGGCCTTGAGCGTCCGGCAGCACGGCCGAGCCGGGCAGCCGTACCTCATCGAGCACCAGCTCGGAGGTGACCGACGCGCGAAGCGACATCTTGCCGTGGATTGGGCGCGCGGAGAAGCCCGGAGTGCCCGTGGGCACGATGAAACCCCGGATCCCGTCGTCGGTGCGCGCCCAAACCACGGCTACCTGGGCGATCGAACCGTTGGTGATCCACATCTTGGTTCCGTTCAGCACCCAGTCGTCGCCGTCGCGGCGGGCGGTGGTGCGCATGCCGGCCGGGTTGGAGCCGAAGTCGGGCTCGGTCAGCGCGAAGCAGCCGACCACCTCACCGGCGGCCATCCGCGGCAGCCACTCCTGCCGCTGCTCCTCACTGCCGTAGGCGTAGATGGCGTACATCGCCAGCGAACCCTGCACGCTGACCAGCGACCGGATACCCGAGTCCGCCGCCTCCAGCTCCAGGCACGCCAGGCCGTAGGCGGTCGCGCTCATTCCCGCGCAGCCGTAGTCCCGCAGGTGCATGCCGAGTACGCCGAGCGCACCCAACTCCCTGGCCAGCTCGCGCGCGGGCAGCGTTCCGGACTCGAACCACTGAGGTAGGTGCGGACGGATCCGGTCGGCGCAGAACCGTCGCACCGTCTCCTGGATGGCTCGCTCCTCCTCGGTGAGGAGGGCATCGATGCCGAACAGATCCATCGGCGTTACAGGCTGGTTCTTGGGGGACATAGACGCGCGTCCTCCAGGTCAGGGCATGGCGACGGAAGGAGCGGGAGGCTCAGGGGGAAGGCGGTCGCGGCGCAGCTCCGGGCGGCGCAGCCGCAGCACGGGCTCGGCGCGCCGCTGAGCCGCGATCAGCTCCGGGTCGAGCGGCGCGGTGATGACCTCTGGGGCCCGACCGGCACGGGCCAGCACCTCGCCCCGCGGGTCGACGATCATGGACTCACCGCAGTAGTCCCCGCCGGTCGCGTTCGCCGCCACGACATAACACCCGTTGTCCTGCGCTCGTGCACGGGTGCGCAGGTTGCGCAGGTACTCGGTGCCGGTCCGGATGGCCGACGAGATGGCGATGATTCCAGCGCCGGCAAGCGCCAGATCCAGCGCGATCTCGGGAAAGCCATGCTCGAAGCAGATCATCGGCGCCACCGGCACCGGCAGCCCGGCGACCTGTACTGGGAGCGCCGCCGAGTCGCCTGGCACGAGACCAGCCGCGGTCTCTCCTTCGGTGAGAATGGTCTTACGGTGCCGCCCAACGATCTCGCCCCTGGCGATGATGAAACTCGTACTGAACAGCCGGTCACCGTCCCGTTCGAGGTCGTTGACGACGACCGTGGTGGTCGCCTGGGCGGCCGCGATCGCCTCTACCGCTGGACCCGGCAGGTGGTTGCCCCCACCCGGTGCACCGGCGCGGATCCACTCCGCATCGAATCCGCTGATGGCGTACTCCGGGAGGACGACGAGCGCGGCGCGAAGGTGGGCCGCTTCCCGTACCGCTTCGACTGCGCGCAGAGTGTTGCGCTCGACCCGCCCCGGTGGCGACGCGAACTGGGCCGCCGCGATCAGGGTGCTCATGGCAGCCCCTCCACCGCGGGGCGTGCCGACGGTACCTGGCCGGCGTCGGTGTGCTCGGACCGCCGGTCCGCCAGCACGTGGCCGTCAAAGTAGAGTTCGCTGGCGACCGCGGCCGCCGCCCGGCTGCGGGCCGGGTCGACCAGCGCTACACGGGCCACCAGCGCCTCGGCCAGCGCCGTCACCCCGGTCATGCTCAACCTCGGACCGGCGGTGTAGGTGCGGGCCACCAAAGTGTAGTCAGCCACCTGTACCGCCGGCGACACGCTGCTGTCGGTGAGCGCGATGGTGCGGGCACCGACCACGGTGCGGGCGTGGCGCAGGGTGTCGATCGTCGACCGCAGGTAACGCCACATGCTGATGCCCAGCACCACGTCGCCCGCAGTCAACGCACCGATCGCGGGCGCGGCGTCGCTCACGCAGGTCACCAGGCCAGCGCGCACGCCGACGATGCGCAGCGAGGAGACCAGGAACTCCCCCACCCCGGCGGACACCCCGCCAGCGGCGACCAGCACCATGCCGGCGCCGGCCATGGCAAGGGCGGCCTGTTCGAACGACTCCACGTCCAGCATGTCGAAGGTCTCGTCCACGTTGCGGCGGGCGTTGTACCGGATCCGGCTGATCAGGTCCTCGCCCTGGGCGCCCAGGTCCGCCACCCGCTCGGCGAAGGTGCGCCGTCGCGCCACGCTGACGCGGACCTGGGCCAGCAGCTCACGCCAGCCCGAGTAGCCCAGGTTCTGGCAGGTCCGTACGACGGTAGCGGCGTCGACGCCGGCGCGCCGGGCGACGTCGCTGACCGAGGCGATGGCCACCGACTCCGGGTCGTCGGCCAGCAGCCGTGCCACCGCCTGCTGCTTGGCCGGCAGCGACGCGAAGCGCTCGCGAATCCGGTCCACAAGGGGCGCCTCGTCGCTCACACCAGCTCCTTCATCCGACGGGTGCTCTCCTGCCGTGGATCCAGGGCGTCCCGGATGCCGTCACCGATGATGTTGACGGCCAACACCACCACGAAGATCGCGATACCTGGAAGGGTAGCCAGCCACCACGCCTGGGTGAGGTACGCGCGGCCGTCGGCGAGCATGTTCCCCCAGCTCGGTTGGGAGGCGTCGGCGCCCAGGCCGAGAAAGGACAGCGACGCTTCGGTCACGATGACCACGCCCAGCTCCAGTGTGGCCACCACCATGATCGGCGCGAGCACGTTGGGCAGAATGTGACCCACCATCAGCGACAACCGGGAAGCGCCCAGCCCTCGAGCTGAGAGCACGAACTCGCGTTCCCGCAGCGACAGTGTCTCCCCGCGAACCAGCCGGGCGTAGATCACCCAGCTGGTGATGACCAGCGCGATGATGATGTTGCGAAGGCCCGGCCCGATGATCGCCACGATCGCGATCGCGAGCAGCAGGAACGGGAACGCCAGCCAGGCGTCGACGATCCGCATGAAGACGGTGTCGATCCACCCACCGAAGTAGCCACTGACCAGGCCGACCGCCACCCCGATCGCACCCGAGAGCGCGACCGCGACGAACCCGACGACGAGCGAGGCCCGGGTGCCGTGGATGAGCCGGGACAGCACGTCGCGGCCGAGCACGTCGGTGCCGAGCACGTGCCCGTCGGACAACGGCGGCAGCAACCGGTTGGACAGGTCCTGATGGTTGGGGTCGTGGGGAGCCAGCAACGGCGCGAACACCCCGACGACCACGAAGACGGCCAGCACGGCCAGGGCGAACATCGCCAGCCAGGAACCGTCGAAGAAGCGGAACACACGCCGGAGGATCATGGTGAGGACCTCTCGTGCTTGATCCGCGGATCGAGCCAGCCGTGAAGCAGGTCGGTCAACAGGTTGATGGTGACGAAGAGCAGTGCCAGCACCAGGACGCAACCCTGGACCACCGGGTAGTCCCGGTTGCGTACCGCCTCCACGATGAGCCGGCCGATACCCGGCCACGAGAAGACGGTCTCCACCACGATGGCGCCGCCGAGCAGGAGCCCGATCCGCACCCCCATGACCGTGATGGTGGCCGGCAACGCGTTGCGCAGCATGTGCCGCACGACCCGGTGGAACGCCAGACCGCGGGCGTGCAGCGCCTCGATGTAGTCCTGGTTCTTGACCTCCAGCAACCCGGAGCGCAACACCCGCGCCAGGGTGGCCGCCACGGCGGTACCGAGCGTCACCGCCGGCAGGACCAGGTGCGTGAGCGCCGAGTTGAGCGCGGCCCAGTTACCCTGCAGCACGGCGTCGACGACCACCAGCCCGGTGATCCGCTCCAGGCCGGTGCCGACCGCCAAGCGGCCGCCGGACGGCAGCAGCCGTAGGTTGACCGAGAAGATCAGGATGAGCATGATGCCGAGCCAGAAGCTCGGCATCGAGATCCCGAAGAGAGTGGTGACGCTACCGCCGCGGTCCCACAGACTGCCCTGCCGCAGTGCCGACACGATGGCCACGGGCACCGCCAGGAGGATCGCGATGACCAGCGCCGCGAACGTGAGCTCGAGCGTGGCCGGCAGCGCGTCGGAGATCAGCGAGGAGACGGGCACGTTGCGCCGGATGGAGGTGCCCAGGTCGCCCTGGACCGCCCCTGCCACGAACGACAGGTACTGCTGTAGCAGGGGCCGGTCCAGGCCGATCTGTCTGCGGTACTCCTCCTTCTGCTCCGCGGAGATGTTCTCGCCGGCGAACAGCGCCTCCACCGGGTCACCCGGTGTGAGGTGTACCAGCGAGAACACGATGACCGACACGGCGAAGGCCACCAGGAAGGCCTGGCCGAGGCGTCGCAGCAGGAACCGGAGCACCGCGTCACCTCAGCCGAGCGAGACGGTCTTGACGTTGATGCGACCGATCGGGGACGGCTGCCAACCCTTCACCGCGGTGGACACACCGTAGATCTCCTCCGGGTTGAGCAGCGGCGCCCAGGGTGCGTCCGCCATGACGATCTCGATCGCCTCGGCGTAGATCCGCTCGCGTTCGTCACTGTCCGCGGTCGAACGTCCCCGCTCGATCAGGGCGTCCAGCTCCGCGTTCTGGTATCCGGTGAACACGCTGTCCGCCCGTGACGGGGACCAGAAGTGCCGGGCGAAGATGACGTCCGCGTCACCCTCGGCGACACCCCAGGACGACAGGTAGGCCATGCTGCTACCGCTGTTGATGGAGTCCAGGAACGCCTGGCCCTCGAGGACTCTGACTCTGGCGTCGAGACCCGCGGCCTGCAGCTGTCCGGCCACCGCTTCGGCGAGGATCTTGTCCTTCTCCTCGACATCGATCTCGACCGTCACGTCGAGGTCCGACAACACCGCGCTGGCTGCCTCCGGGTCGTAGGCGTAGCCGGTGAAGCCCTCGTGGTAGCCGACCATCTCCGGGAACGCGGGCTGGTTGAGCACTCGGGCCCGGCCCTGGTAGATGCTGTCCACCAGCAACTGGCGGTCGATGGCCTGGTTGACCGCCACCCGCACGGCGAGGTCGTCGAAGGGCGCCATGGTGACGTTCATGGCCAGGAAGAAGATGCGCGTCCCGCTGACCGGAACGGCCCGGACGTCACCGTCGAGAGTGGATGCCAGGTCGGCGGGGATCTCGGCGGCGATCTGCACGTCACCTGACTGCAGGGCGGCGATCCTTGTCGACACCTCGGGGATCGGCTTGAAGACGAGCTGGTCGATCTTCGGCCGCCCGCCCCAGTAGTCGTCGTTGGCGGCGAGCACCACCCGCTCGTTGGGCACCCATTCGACGAAGGTGAACGGTCCGGTGCCAACGGGGTTCTTGGCGAACTCCTCGTCACCGACCTCCTGGACGTACGCCGGCGGCACGATCTCGTTGACCGCAAGGCTGGCCAGCAGGGTGGGCGCCGGCTGCTCGGTGGTGATGACCACCGTGTAGTCGTCCTCGACGATGACCTCGTCGATCATCGACAGCATGCTGGCCCGCGGGGAGGCCTGATCCGGGTCGAGCACCCGCTCGATGCTGAACTTGACCGCCTCGGCGGTGAACGGCTCGCCGTTGTGGAACCTCACCCCCTCACGCAGCGTGAAGCGCCAGGTGGTGGCGTCGACCTGGGTCCACTCGGTGGCCAGCTCCGGGACGAAGTTGAGGGAGTCATCCTGGTTGACCAGTGCCTCGAAGACGTTCCGCACGACGGTCTGGGTGATCCGGGTGCGGTGCATCGCCGGGTCCATGGTGACGATGTCCGCAGACTGGGCAACGGTCAGCGTGCCGCCCTCGGCCGAGGGCTGTTGGCCGCCGCCGCCGCTACCGCCGCACGCGGCGAGCAGGGCCGACACCACGGCCCCGACCGCCGCCACGGCGAGCAGCCTGCGATGTGGTGTGGTGGAC
The DNA here is from genome assembly GCA_047459215.1 of Micromonosporaceae bacterium. Lineage (GTDB taxonomy): Bacteria > Actinomycetota > Actinomycetes > Mycobacteriales > Micromonosporaceae > Natronosporangium. Next base: position 23,221 of record VSBZ01000002.1, read on the forward strand.
GGGCGTCTGTTTCTTGCTAGTCTCATCTTCTGCCTCCGTTGGTTGACGCGCGCCGCCGGGGATCCGGGATGGGGATCGCATCCAGCAGCGTGCGGGTGTAGGGGTGATGTGGGTTGCGGTAGAGCTGCCGGGGTTGCCCGCGCTCGACGATCTCGCCGTTGCGCATCACCGCGATCTCGTCACAGAAGCGCTCCACGATGGCGAGGTCGTGGGCGATGAAGAGGTAGGTCAGGCCGAGTCTGTCCTGCAGGTCACGCAGCAGGTTCAGGATCTGTGCCCGGATCGAGACATCCAGGGCGGAGACCGGCTCGTCCAGCACCAGCAGCTCGGGCTGCACGGCCAGCGCCCGCGCGATGCCGATCCGTTGCCGCTGCCCGCCGGAGAACTCATGGGGGTAGCGATCGGCCGCGTCGCCGGGTAGCCCGCACTGCTCCAGCAGCTCCGCGACCCGGCGCCGGCGGTCGGCCGCCGAACCCAGCCGGTGGACCCGCATGCCTTCGGCGATCAGACTCCCGACCTTCCACCGCGGGTTGAGGGAAGCGAACGGATCCTGGAAGACCATCTGGACCCGCCGCCGGGCCGCCAGCAGGGCGCGGCCGCGCAACCTGAGCAGATCCTGGCCGTCGAGGATGACCTGGCCGTGGTCGGCGTCGAGCAGCCGGCAGACGATGCGGGCGGTGGTGGACTTGCCGGAACCGGACTCGCCCACCAGGCCGAAGGTGGAACCCCGGCGGACCTCGAAGGAGACCCCGTTCACCGCCACCGTCGACGGGCCGCGACCGAACAGCCCACGACCGGCCCGGAACGACTTGCGCAGGTCACGCACCTGGAGGAAGGCGGTCACAGCTCCCCCTTCCCGACCCGTAGGCACCGGTGGCGTCCCCGGTCATCGCGGAACTCCGGCGGGACCTGCGCGTGGCAGGCGGGGGCGGCGAACTCGCAGCGGGGCGCGAACGGGCAGGCCGACAGTCGCCCCTTGATCTGCGCAGGCTGGCCGGGGATCGCCTCGAACGGCGCGTCCACGCCCAGCTTGGGCAGCGAACGCAGCAGCGCCCTGGTGTACGGGTGGCGGGGGTGCTCGAACAGGGTGAGCGTGTCCGCCTCCTCCACCAGCAGGCCGCCGTAGAAGACGGCCACCCGGCTGCACGTCTGGGCGACCACACCAAGGTCATGGGTGATCAGCAGCACCGACGCCCCCCGGCGCTCGCAGACGTCGGTGAGCAGGTCGAGCACTTGTTTCTGGACGGTGACGTCGAGTGCCGTGGTCGGCTCGTCCGCGATGACCAGCGACGGGTCGGCGATCAGGGCACTGGCGATCACGACCCGCTGGCGCATGCCGCCGGACAGCTGGTGGGGATACCGGTCGAGGCACGCCACCGGGTCGGGGATGCGTACCTCCTCCAGCAGCTCGGCGGCGCGGGAGCGCGCCTGTGCCCGGGTCACCGGCCGGTGGGCCCGCAGCGCCTCCACCAACTGGTCGCCAACGGTGCGTACCGGGTCCAGCGCCGCCAGGGCGTCCTGGAACACCAGGCCGATCTCCCCGCCGCGGATCTCGCGCAGCCGGCGCGGCGAGGCCGTGGTGATCTCCTCATCCCCCAGAGTGATGCTGCCGCGCACCTCGGCGTGCCGCGGCAGCAGCCCGAGGATCGCCCGGGCGGTGACCGACTTGCCGGAACCGGACTCGCCCACCACGCCGACGAACTCGCCCGGCGCGATGTCGAAGGAGATGCCCGATACCGCCGCCACCGGACCGATCCGCACCGACAGTTCGCGTACCCGTAGTACGGCTCCCGGCCGCCGCCCGGTGCGGACCGCGCTGGCGTGTGGGGTGCGCGCTGTCGTGGGGTTCACCTCGGTTCCCTACGGGATGTCGATGTCGAACAGGGGCGGGTAGAGCTGGGAGCCGAAAGGATCAGGCTCACCGGGGCTGCCGGCCGGGCGGGTTCGCCGGATCGTGAACTTGATCGCGTTGGCGGGTTCGTAGACGACGAAGGAGACGACCCGCGAGCGCTCCAGGCCGAACAGCTCCGCCACCGCGTCGGCGGTGAGCACTCCGGACCGGACGGTCCGGGCGAACGCGGCGGGATCGCGGAAGATGATGTCGAACGTGACGTGGTCGACGCCGGCGTTCTTGCTGCGGATGGTTGATGCCAGGTCTGCGAGCCTCACGCCGGCACCTCCTGCTCGGCCCCGACGGTGCGATGCACGGTGCGGAACAGCTCCTTGGCGAGCTCGGTCGCGGCCGGGGTGTCGTCGAGGGTGATGACGTGGTTGAGCGTCCATTCGTAGGCGGGACGTGCGCGGAAGACCTCGTCGGAGAAGAACGAGGCGCCACCGGCGGTGCCCTTGACATCGGGCAGCCGGCCGTAGAACAGGTTGCGCGAGGCGAGCGCGCAGATCGTCTCGGCCGCCTCCGCGGTGGCGGCGACCGCCTCCACCACGATGCCGACCTCGTGGCCGATGACAGCTCGTGGCTCCAGGGCGCCCATCACCCCGTCCCGGCCGTAGACGTGGAAGTAGACCTGGTAGCCTCGCTGCTCCGGCGCGCCGTACCGTTCGACCAGCTTGTGCCGGCTCCACGCGATGACGTCGTCGAGGCGGGAGAGGGTGTACGGGTCGCGGATTCCCATGATGGCGATCGCCCGTTCGCCGGTCTTACCCGCGCCCTCAAGTTTCACCCGGTACTGATCCGACGGCACCCACCGGGCGCCGGTGACCCGGGTTCGCCGCTCGTCCAGCGCCTGGAAGGACAGCTGACGCATGTCCAGGTGGCCACCTGGAATGCTCTCCGAGTAGGGGTCGATGCGCTCGTACATGGCGTGGCTGGCCACCGAGGCCGGCGTGCACCGTTGCTCCGGGTGCATCGGATAGAGCGTCACCCCGTCGGCGTCCAGCTCACCGATGACCGTCTCCTTGCCCATGAAGGGCTCGGCGCAGAACGACGCGCACTCCAGCAGCTTGCCGGCCAGCAGTGCGGTGGACCGGGGCAGGCCACCGAGGGCCTCGGCGGCGGCCGCGAAGATGGCCGAGTCGCTCGATCGCCCACAGATCACCACGTCCGCGCCGGCCCGGAGCGCTTCCGCGACCGGCTCCACCCCCATGACCGCGACCACGTGGTCGGTGCGGTCGATGGTGGCGAGGTCGGCGTCGGGCCGTCCGTTCAGGCCGGTGACCGCGCATCCCGCCTCCATGGCGCGGCGTAGGCGGGCCGGCTTGATCTCGCTGTAGATCGCCGCCAGCCGGAAGGGTGCCAGGCCATGTATCGCGGCGAGTTCCTCGATGATGGCGACGTACGCGTCGACTCCCCGGTCGGTGCCGGTGTCCGACGCTGACCCGATGATCAGAGGAATGCCCAGCCGGCGTGCACCGAGCAGGCAGATCTCCAGGTCGTGGCGCTGCCACTCAGCCGGGCTGTGGGCGAGGTCCGCACCCAACGGGTAGGGACCGATGTCGGCTGAGCCGGAGTCCGCCACGATCACGTCGGGCTGTTCCGCCAGGCCCGCGTCGAAGCTGCCCTTTTCCAAGGGCGTGAAGCCTAGGTGCCCGGTGGGAGACATGATCTTCATCGGACCTCCTAGCCGCTGGGAGTGACACGAGACGGTAGTGCAATCAAAGATGCAGAGTCAAGTGGTGCTGCAACTTTTCCTGCCTGCGTAGACGGTCGCCTGTTGTAGCCGATTGACTACACAGGGATAGGGAGGTGCCTGCTGGAGCGCCTTCGCCTGGGAGCCGCTGGGCGCGAACATCCAGCGACGGCGTCCTACAGCGGTGAGCCGTTGGCACAGCGGGCGAACACCAGGCCGGTGTGTTCCATGTGGAACGTCCTCCCTGCGGCGGTCCCCACTCGGTGAGCCGCCGCCGGATGGACCCCTGATCGGATGCACATGGACCGCTAACCGGACACACACTGCCGGCGGGCTCCCTCGCCACCGACCCCTCCGGAAGTCGACACTCGACCGGGCGCGGCACGACGACCCGGAAGACCGGACACCGGGGCGTCAGGGTGACACGTGAGTCACACAGCACCGGCCGGCCGGACGCTCTCCGCCGGACGCGGCAGGACCGTCCGCGTACGCACGAGCATCTCTAGATGACAGTCATGGTCGAGCCACGTCGGCCCGCTCCGAGCGAAGCGGGTCGACGTCCGCGGCCCGGTCGTGACCGCCGGGGTCAGCCGGTCTCGCCGGACGGCACGTCGTCGCCGTGGCCGACGACTGGCAGCGTGCCCGCGGTCGGGGGCGGGAATCGCCGGAAGCACGGACACCGCACGTGGTGTGTGCTTTGCTCGGGAGGAGGGGTCCGCCGCCGGGTCGTGACGGGGAGGCGGAATGGCGAGCAGGGTGCCGGTGATCACGCCGCGGGCGTACCGGTCGCCGGAGGGGCGGTGCTGATGACCGTTCCCACCGCCGACGCCCTGGTCATCTTCGGCATCACCGGCGATCTCGCCCGGGTGATGACCCTCCAGGCGCTGTACCGGCTGGAGCGGCGCGGGCTGCTCGACTGCCCGATCGTCGGCGTGGCCGCCGACGACTGGAGCGTCGACGAGCTGCGCCGGCACGCCCGCGACTGGATCCGGGCCGCCGGGGAGCACCTGGACGAGGCCGTGTTCTCCCGGCTCGCCGCCCGGCTCTCCTACCTGCCCGGCGACCTCACCGACCCGGGCACCTACCGGCGCATCGCCGCGGCGGTCCGGGACGCCGCCCGACCGGTGTCCTATCTAGAGGTACCGCCGTCGCTGTTCGCCACGGTGGTCCGCCACCTCGCCGAGAACGACCTCGTCCGGTCCGGCCGGGTGGTGGTGGAGAAGCCGTTCGGCCACGACCTGGCCTCCGCCCGGGACCTGTCCGCCGAGCTGCACCGGTACGTGGACGAGTCGCAGCTGTTCCGGATCGACCACTTCCTGGGCAAGACGGGCCTGGACGAGCTGATCTACCTGCGGTTCGCCAACACCCTGCTGGAGCCGGTGTGGAACCGCACCTACGTGGAGTGTGTCCAGGTCACGCTCGCCGAGAGCTTCGGCGTCGAGGACCGGGGACACTTCTACGACCCGGTCGGCGCCCTTCGCGACGTGGTGGTGAACCACCTCATGCAGGTGGTGTCGGCGGCGGCGATGGAGCCGCCCGCGGGCCGGGACGCGGACCGGGTCAAGGACGCGCAGCTCATGCTGTGGCGCGCGGTGGCCAGCGCCGACCCGGCCCGGTACGTGCGCGGCCAGTACGACGGCTACCGCGACACCCCCTCGGTGGCGCCCGACTCGACCACCGAGACCTACGCGGCGCTCCGGCTCGACATCGACAACTGGAGATGGTCCGGGGTGCCGTTCCTTCTCCGCACCGGCAAGCACCTGCCGGCCACCGTCACCGAGCTGCGGCTGGTGTTCCGCAGGCCGCCCAGGCTCGACCTGACGTTCCCCCACGACCGGGCCCCGGAGCCGGACCAGGTGGTGGTGAAGCTGGACCCGTTCCTCGGGCTCCAGATCACGCTGGACGCCCGCCGGACCGACGCGCCGGGACCGGAGGGCCTGGACCTCGACACCGCCCGGGTCGGCGAGGGACCCACCGCCTACGAGGTCCTGCTGCTGGCGGCGACGCGTGGGGACAGCACCAGGTTCGTGCGGCAGGACGAGGTGGAGGAGAAGTGGCGGATCTTCCAGCCGCTGCTGGACTCGCCACCGCCGGTCCACCCGTACGCCAAGGGCACGTGGGGACCGGCCGCGGCCGACGCGCTCGCCGACGGGTACGGCGGCTGGCGTGGCCCGTGGACCTCGTGACCACCGGGTGGGGCAGCGGCCCGGAGCTTCGCCGTGAGGAGATCGCGCGGGCCGGCGATCCGAGCGATACGCCCAACTAGCCCAACTTTACGGCTATATGCTCGGATGCAGGGTCCTGGGGCACGGGAGCGGACGGTGGCGGTCGTGTGACACGACGGCGCGGGCTGGAGCGGATCATGGGCAGGGTCGCGGACGCGCGGGGTTCACGCGGCTGGGCCGCGCGGGGGTCACGCCCCCGGGCCGCGCAGGGGTCACGCGGCTGGGCGTGGCGGGCCCGCGGCATCCCGGCCCGCCGGTCCCACGCGGCCACGGAGACCTCCCACCTCATCGACCGCATGCTCCGCAACGTCGAGCACGGACGGTTCGAACGGTCCCTGTCCGGGCTGACCGCGGTGGCGGCCCTGGTCACCACCGCCGAGATCTACCTGGAGCACTACCGGGCCAGCTTCGGCAACAAGTGGATGTGGAGCCCGGTCCTCGTCACCCCACCGCTGGTGGTGGCCGGGGTGGGGGGCGTGTTCTCCCGGCGCTGGGCGAAGACCGTGCTGCCGGTCGTCTCCGGCGTCTACCTGCTCAACGGCGTGCTGGGGGAGTACTTCCACGCCCGAGGCGTGCGGCGCCGTCCCGGCGGATGGCGCCTGGCCTCGTACAACCTGCCGATGGGGCCGCCCATCTTCGCGCCGGGCCTGATGTGCGTCGTGGGCGGGATGGGCCTGCTCGCCGCCGTGCTGCGCCGGGAACGGTAGGGGCCTGCCGTGCCGGATTTCTCCACACCGGACCATCTGCCCAACCTGCGGCCCGGCCGCGAGCCGCCGGACCCGAGCTGGCTTCCCGTACAGCAGCGCGGCGTCACCCCCCAGATGATCGGGCGCTACCCGTACTACGACGTCTTCGACGCCGTCGACACCTGGGACGAGGCCACCCGCGCGGCCATCGAGCGGCGGATGCGCCTGGCCGGACGGCCGCTGCGGTTCTTCACCGCCGCCGAGGAGCCGACGCTGCGCGCCTTCTGCGACACCTGCCTCGCGCAGGACCGCGAACCCCGCGTGCCGGTGGCCGAGTACGTCGACGACAAGCTCGCCTCCGGCCGGCTGGACGGCTTCCAGTACGCGGACATGCCCGACGACCGGGAGACCTGGCGACTGGTACTGCGCGGCCTGGACGAGACGGTGCGGAGCCGGTACGGCGTCGACGGGTTCGCCGCCGCCGACCCGCGCACCCGCGAGGCGGTCGTCGACCAGCTGGCTCGGGGGACCCTGTCCGGCGGGGCCTGGGACCGGCTCAACGTCCGGCGTGCCTGGACGGTGTGCATGCGGGCGATGCTGTCCGGCTTCTACTCCCATCCGTGGGCGTGGAACGAGATCGGCTTCGGCGGTCCGGCGTATCCGCGCGGGTACATGCGGCTCGGGCCGGTCAGCACGACCGAGCCGTTCGAGAAGCCCGGCGACACGCGGACCTGGCAGACGACCGAGGGGTGAGGCACCGTGTCAGGTTGGCTGCGCGGCCTGTTGAAGGGCTCCCTCGGGCCGGAGGACAACGACTCCCGCCACCTGCTCGACGTCCACTCCCGACAGATACCGGGCGAGCGTACCATGCGCCGCTACGACGACGGCGACGAGGTCGACGTGGTGATCGTCGGCGCCGGGGCCGGTGGGTCGGTGCTCGCCCAGCGGCTGGCCCGCGCCGGCTGGCGGGTGGTCGTGATCGAGGCCGGACCGTTCTGGCACCCGGACACGGACTGGGTGTCCGACGAGGAGGCGTCCCACCACCTGTACTGGACGCAGAAGCGGATCATCGGCGGTGCCGACCCGATCGAGCTGGGCCAGAACAACTCCGGCCGTGGCGTCGGCGGGTCGATGATCCACTTTGCGGGGTACGTCCCGCGGTTGCACCCCTCCGACTTTGAGACCTACACCCGCGACGGGGTGGGCGTCGACTGGCCGATCCGGTACGGGGACCTCCTGCCGCACTACGAGCGGGTCGAGCGGGAGCTGCCGGTGGCCGGGCAGGACTGGCCGTGGGGCTACCCGCACCGCTACCCGCACTCGCCCCACCCCGTCTCGGTCGCCGCCGCCAAGCTGTGGGCCGGCGCGCGCCGTCTGGGGATCGAGATGCGGGTCGGCCCGGTCGGGATCGTCAACGGCACGTTCGGCAACCGGCCGCACTGCATCTACCGCGGCTTCTGCCTGCAGGGCTGCAAGGTCAACGCCAAGGCGAGCCCGTACGTCACGCACCTGCCCGACGCGCTCGCCCACGGGGTGGAGGTCCGGGCCAACTGCATGGCGGCCCGGATCGAGCTCGACCGCACCGGCCGAGCCAGCGGTGTGGTCTACCTCCGGGAGGGCGACCGCGCACCGCGGTGCCAGCGGGCCCGGTTCGTCGCCGTGGCCGGCTACTCCATCGAGACCCCCCGGCTGCTGCTCAACTCGGCCACCAGGGGCTTCCCGCACGGCCTGTGCAACAACGAGGACCTGGTCGGCCGGTACGTCATGGTGCAAGGCGCCTCCCAGACCGCCGGCCGGTGGCCGGAGGAGCTGCGGATGTACAAGGCGCCGCCGCCGGAGGTGTCCTCCGAGCAGTTCTACGAGACCGACCCCGGCCGCGGGTTCGCCCGCGGGTTCTCCATCCAGACCGTCGGCCCGCTGCCGATCGCCTGGGCGGAGCACGTGCTCGCCGACGGGCACTGGGGACGGGCGCTGCGCGAGTACATGCGCGACTACAACCACTGGGCCGCCATCGGGGTGCTCAACGAGCTGCTCCCGCAGCCGGACAACCGGGTCACCCTGGCCGACGAGGTCGACGAGTACGGCCTGCCGGTGGCGCGCTTCGACTACACGTTGTGCGACAACGACAAGCGGAACATGGCGTACTCGACCAGGGTGATCACCGACATCCTCCGGGCCGGGTGCGCGCAGGACGTCCTCACCATCCAGCGCTACGCCCACCTGATCGGCGGTGCCCGGATGGGGTCGTCGCCGCAGACCTCGGTCGTCGACGCCAACCAGCGCGCCTGGGCCGTGCCCAACCTGTTCATCGCGGACGGGTCGGTCTTGCCGACCCAGGGCGCGGCCAACCCGGCGCTGACCATCATGGCGCTCGCCTCCCGCCTGGCCGAACGCATGATCAGCGGGGAGGCGATGGACGACGATCCGGGGGCCCGCGCCGGCACCGCCGCGGCGCGTGCACGCGCCGGCACCACCACCGCCGCCCGGCAGCCGGTCGGGTGACCCGGGGAGGGCGCCGTGCCGCACGACGACAGCTCGTATCCCGACCACGTGTGACAGAGGGGGACCATCGTGGGCGTCGCACCGTCCGGGGAACAGTTTCCGCTCGTCGCGGGCGATCACCGCGCCACCGTCGTCGAGGTCGGGGGTGGGATACGGGAGTACACGGTCGACGGACGGGACGTGCTCGACCCGTACCCGGTCACCGCGGTGTGCGACGGCGCCCACGGCGCACCGCTCATCCCCTGGCCCAACCGGCTCGGCGACGGCCGGTACACGTTCGACGGAGTCGAGCACCAGCTGGCCCTCACGGAGCCGGAGAAGCACAACGCCATCCACGGCCTGACACGCTGGCGCAGTTGGCGGGCCGTGGAGCGGGAACCGGACCGGGTCGTGATGGCGTGCCGGCTCCACCCGCAGCCGGGGTACCCGTTCAGCCTGGACCTGCGGGTGGAGTACACCCTGGGCGAGGACGGGCTGGTGGTGCGCACGACCGCGACGAACGTCGGGGACACGCCCTGCCCGTACGGGTGCGGCCAGCACCCGTACCTGTCACCGGGCGACGGCCTGATCGACGACTGTGTCCTGCAGGTACGGGCGGGCACCTGGATCGACACCGCCAACGAGCGCCAGCTGCCGACCGGCCGGCACCCCACCCGCGGCAGCCCGCTGGACTTCTCCGACGGCCGCCGCCTGGGCGACCAGCGACTGGACTTCCCCTTCACCGACCTGTCCCGCGACCCGGACGGGCGGGCCTGGGTGCGGCTCACCGGCGCCGACGGCGCGAGCGCCGAGCTGTGGGTGGACGAGGCGTACCCGATCGTCGAGCTGTACACCGGCGACACGCTGGCGCCGCAGCGGCGCCGGCGCGGGCTCGGCACCGAGCCCATGAGCTGCCCACCCGACGCGTTCCGCTCCGGCGAGGGCGTGATCCGGCTGGCACCGGGCGAGTCCACGACCGCCTCGTGGGGTGCGCGGCTGCGCTGACCCACGGACGGACAGCGGTGGGGGACCTGTTGCGGCAGCCGGTCCGGTCGTCGGTCCAGGTGGCCGTCATCGCGGCGGTCGGCGTCGGCGTGGGTGCCGCGGCGGTCGCCGCAGGGTTGGCGTTGGCCGCGCCTCTCATCGGCTGGGACGTCGCCGCCGTCACGTACCTGGTGTGGCGGCGGCGGATGCTCTGGCACCTGGACGCGAAGGACACCGCGCGCCTGGCCGTGCGGGAGGACCCGAGCCGTGCGGTCGCCGACGCGGTGATCCTCACCGCGTGCCTGGTGAGCCTGCTGGCCGTGGGGGTGCTGATCGCGTCGCCCGGCGTCCGGGCGGAGGGCGCGGCCAGCAAGTTGCACGCCGGGCTCGGTGCGCTCAGCGTGGCCCTGTCCTGGGCGGTCGTCCACACGCTCTTCACCGGCAGGTACGCCCACCTCTACTACACCGGTCCCGACGGCGGGATCGACTTCCACCAGCCGGAGCCGCCGAGCTACCGGGACTTCGCCTACGTCGCCTTCACGATCGGCATGACCTACCAGGTCGCTGACACGGACCTCACCACTCCGGCGCTCCGCGCGACCGTGCTGCGGCACGCCCTGCTGTCCTACCTGTTCGGCACGGCCATCATCGCCGCCGCCATCAACCTGCTGGTGAACCTGACGCGGTGAGGCGCCCGGCGCCCGCCGGTTCGCTGCGCGCGGGGGACGCCGAACCGTACCGGGTCGCGTGAGCCGAGCTGGTGCCTGAGCCGAGCTACCGACCCGGCCTACCGGGCCGGACGGGCCGCGCGCCCGCGGTCGAGCAGCCGGCGGCCGGCCAGGTAGGCCTCGCAGCCCAGGCACAGGCCGAGCGCCGCGTTCAGGAAGGCCGCGGCCAGGCCGATGGCGGCCATGACGGCACCCAGCACCGGTGCCCCGGACAGGTAGCCGACCGCCGAGACCGTAGCGACGACGAGCCCGACCAGCTGCGCGAAGCGGACCGGGGCGGCCGGCTCCGTCGCACGCGGCGGGCCGAGCCGGGGCGCGACGAGCCACCGGTACACCAGCGCGTACGGCCCCCGTCTCGGCCAGGCCGCCGTCAGGGCGAACACCACGGCCTGTGCCAGGGCGAGCCACCCGGAGCCGGTGACCAGGACCAGGACGAACACGGTTGAGGTCAGGGCGGCGGCGAACCGGACGCCGCGCGGGTCGAGAACCATCGAGACTCCTCACAGTGGTGGGGGACAGGTCGGCCTGACATGACCGAGCACGTGACCGGGAGCGGGTGTGGCGGTCAGGGCAGCACGCGACACAGGTCCGCCGACAGGCGGCCGTAATCGACCGCACGGCGACGGGTGAGGAGGAGGCCGGTCACGAGTCCACCGCCGGGTGCGGGGTCGGTAGCAGTGGCGCCACCGCGGCCATCACCTGGGCGCGGGTCGTCGGGCCGCCGATGCGGGCGGCCACCCGGTCGGCGCCGTCGACGACGAGCACCGTCGGGGTGCGCCACACGCCCAGCGCCCGCACCGCCTCCAGGTGGCGGGCGACGTCGACCTCGACGTGTCTGACCCCGGCGAGGCGGGCGGCGACATCCGCGCAGGCGTGCCGGGTCGTCCGGCAGGGGGCGCAGAAGGCGGAGGAGAACTGCACCAGCGTGACCGGCGTCTCCGGAGCCAGACCCAGTGCCGCCAGCGCGCCGGTGTCCCGGTCGCCCGCCCGGTCGGGGGCCACCGGCCGCACCCGACCCTGTCGGCGACGCCACCACAGCCCGACCACGGTCGCGGCGAGCATCACCGTGACGGCGACGACGAGGCCGACGGTGTGCACCCTCCCACCATGCCACCCCGCCGGTGGCACGGCGGCGGGGGGAGCGCACCCCGTCCCGCATTCTGGCCACTGCGTGGCCGGGCGGGGGCGAGCTGCGGGGAGGTGGACGACGGGCCGCACCGCCCGACCCGGCCGGAGGTACGCCCCTCCGGGGGCGCCCGGTCGGCCGGGGACGGTCAGTCGCGGGCCCAGTCGGGGCGGTGCTCCCAGGCGGAGCGGTAGTAGTCGGCGTACCGCAGCCGGGAGGCGGCCGCCTCGTCGACCACCACCGTGACGTCGGGGTGGAGCTGGATCACCGAGGCGGGCAGGGACGCGGTGACCGGGCCCTCGACCGCCCCCGCGACCGCTTCGGCCTTCGCCTCACCCCAGGCCAGCAGCAGCAGGCTGCGGGCGCGCAGGATGGTACCGAGGCCCTGGGTGAGGCAGTGCCGGGGCACCTCGTCGAGCGAGGCGAAGAAGCGGGCGTTGTCGCGGCGCGTCTGCTCCGTCAGCGTCTTGACCCGGGTGAGCGAGGCCAGCGACGAGCCCGGCTCGTTGAAGCCGATGTGCCCGGTGCGGCCGATGCCCAGCACCTGCAGGTCGATCCCGCCCGCGGCGCGGATCGCCGCCTCGTAGCGCTCGCCCGCGGTCGCGAGGTCGCCCCCGTCGTCGCCGGGTACGCGGACCAGCGACGGGTCCATCCCCAGTGGCTCGACCACGGTCCGCCGCAGCACCTCCCGGTAGCTCTGGGGGTGCCCGTCGGGCAGGCCGATGTACTCGTCGAGCGCGAAGCCGCGGACCCGGGACATGTCCAGCCCGTACGCCGCCAGCGCGTCCCAGGTGGACAGTGGGCTCGACCCGGTGGCGAGGCCCAGGACGGCATTCGGCTTGGCCGTGACCAGCCGGGCGATGCGGGCCGCGGCGATCCGGCCACCGGCGCGCTCGTCGGGGACGATGATGACCTCGGCCACGCTACCGCCGCTCCCACGCGTACCCGGAGACGCCGACCAGCGCGGCGCCGAGCGCGGCCACCGGCACGTCGCGGGGCACGAGCCGCACCCGCGGCGGGAGGTCCTGGCTGGCCAGGAACGGGCTCGTCGCGCCCTGCGCCTCCAGCGCCCGGCGGAGTGCGGCCAGCAGCGGGGCGCCCAGGGTGCTGATCCCGCCGCCGATGACGACCGAGTCGACGTCCATCGTCAGGACAAGGATCCGTACGGCGGAGGCGACCGAGGCGATGAAGCTGCGGCGCACGTCCCGCGCCGTCTCGTCGCCGGCGTCGGCGGCCGCGAACAGCGCCCGTACGGGTTGCGGGTCCGTGGTGGGCCACATCCGGGCGAGGGCGGAGCCGGACGCGTACAGCTCCAGGCAGCCGCGCTGCCCGCACGGGCACTCCGGCCCGTCGGCGACCGGGATGTGGCCGATCTCGCCGGCGATGCCGCGCGCACCGCGCCACAGCTGGCCGTCGATGACCAGGCCGGCCGCCAGGCCCGTGCCGAGGTTGAGGTAGGCCATGGAGCGCACCCCCTCACCGAGCGCGTGGTACGCGCCGAGCGCGGCCGCCTTCACGTCATTCTCCACGCGTACGGCCAGGCCGGTCCGCAACTCCACGAGAGCGGCCAGGTCGAGGTCCTCGACGTCGAGGTTGACCGCGTGCGACACGCGTCCGGTCACCGGGTCCACCGCGCCGGGGATGCCGATGCCGACGGAGGTGACGCCGGCGCCGTCGAGCCGCGTGGCCGCGCGGACGGCGTCGATCGCGGCGCCGATGGTGGCGAGCACGCCGTCCTCGCCCAGGGCGGTGGGGAGCCGCAGCTCGTGCACGACCGCCCCGGTCGGGGCGATGGCCACGGCCTCCGTCTTCGTGGCACCGACGTCGATGCCCAGTCGCAGCCCGCCCGCCCGGGACCCGGGCCTCATCGCGCGGCTCCCGGGTCCTCGGGTGCGCGGCCGTGGCCGCGTGGTGGCGGGGTCCACCCGTGCGACCTCAGCCACTCGACGAGCGCCGCTCCGACCGCCCGCGAGGCGCCGAAGGTGGCCACGTCCGCGTAGGACCTGTCCGGCGACGGCCACCCCATGTCGACCACGAGCGTGGGTCCGGCGCGTCGCGCCTCGTCGACGAGCGCCCGTACCCACGGGTGCCGGTGGTTGTCGCGTCCGACGAGCACCAGCGGCCCGGTGGGTAGCGCGTCGCCGGGGCGTACCATGTCCACTGTGATCCCCGTGGCGGCGGGACCCCAGGGGACCCCGCCCACGGCGACGTTGGGCGACGTTCCGATCTGGACGATGCGAGCGCCCGCGGGCGGCGCGGCGCCGGGACGGACGTCGAACGCGGCGACGAGGCGCGCCGGGTCGGGCAGGTCGCCGTCCCGGTCGGGGGCAACGGGGCGGGCGCCGACCGAGCGGGCCAGGCGGGCCACGCGCGACGCCGCCTCCGCGAGCCTCGCCGGGGACAGCGCACCGGTCCCGACCGCGGCGGCGATCTCCGCCTCGACGGCGGCGAGCTGCTCCTCGGTGGTCCCGGGACCGAGGCAGAGCAGGTCGACCCCGGCGGCCAGGGCGCGCACGGCCGCCGCCGGGACGCCGATCCGGCCGCTCGCGCCGCGCATGTCCAGCGCGTCGGAGACGACGACCCCGGTGAACCCCAGCTCGTCCCGCAGCAACCCGCCCAGCACCGGGGCCGAGAAGGTGGCCGGTTCGGTGGGGTCGATCCGCGACACGACGATGTGGGACGTCATGACCGTCCGGGCGCCGGCGTCGATGCCGGCGCGGAACGGGGCGAGCTCGCGGGAGCGCAGCAGTCCGGGATCGACGTCGAGCACGGGACGGTCGAGGTGGGAGTCGACCGCGACGTCGCCGTGACCGGGGAAGTGCTTCAGCGACGTGGCGACCCCGACCGCCTCGTGCGCCTCGGTCCAGGCAGCGACGTGCCGGGCGGCCAGGCCGGCGTCGGATCCGAAGCTGCGCACGCCGATGACCGGGTTGCAGGGGTTGGTGTTCACGTCCGCGACGGGCGCCAGGTTGAGCGTGACGCCGGCGGCGGCGAGACGGCGGGCGACCGCTCGCGCGACCCGTGCCGTCAGGTGCACGTCGTCGAGGCGGCCGAGCACCGCGTTGCCGGGGTAGGGCGACCCGGTGCGGGCGGCCAGGCGGGTGACGTCACCGCCCTCCTCGTCGACCGCGACGACGGCGTCGGGGTTGGCGGCGCGGATCTGCGCGGTCAGCGCCGCCGCCTGGTCGTCGTCGACGAGGTTGTCGGCGAACAGGCAGACCCCGGCCAGGCCCGCTTCCAGCCGGGCGCGCAGCCAGGCGGGGAGCGCGGTGCCCCGGAACCCGGGCAGGAGGACCCTCAGTGGCGAGCTCACCCCTTCACCGCCCCCGCCACCAGGCCGCTGGTGATCCGGCCCTGCACGATGAGGAAGAAGACGATCACCGGGATCGCGACCAGCGTGGAGCCGGCC
Source organism: Micromonosporaceae bacterium (assembly GCA_047459215.1). Lineage (GTDB taxonomy): Bacteria > Actinomycetota > Actinomycetes > Mycobacteriales > Micromonosporaceae > Natronosporangium. The sequence goes on from VSBZ01000002.1 coordinate 38,444, forward strand.
ATGATCACCGCCCAGTCGGTCTCCTTGGTCGCCTGGACGAACGCGCGCAGCCACACCGGCAGCGGCCGCTGGTCGTTGCGCGTCATGAGGACGAGCGCGTACGTGAACTCGTTCCAGGCCTGGATGAAGGCGAAGACGCCGGTGGCGGCCAGGCCCGGCCCCAGCAGGGGGAGGGTCACGCGCCGGAAGGCACCCATCCGGCTGCAGCCGTCGACCATCGCGGCCTCCTCCAGCTCGGCCGGCACCCCGTTGAGAAACCCGCGCAGCGTCCAGATGGTGAACGGCAGGACGGCCGCGACGTAGACCAGGATCAGGCCCAGCGCGGTGTTGACGAGGTTCCACCCGTCCAGCACCTGGAACGTGGAGATCATCATGGCCTCGGCCGGGATCATCTGGAGCACCAGCACGCCGACGATGAGCGAACGGCGGCTGCGGAACTGGAACCGGCTCAGTGCCAGCGCCCCGAGGAAGGCGAACAGCAGCGCGCAGATCACGACGCTCAACGTCACCAGCAGCGACATGCGCAGCGCGGGCAGGAAGTCGATGGATCTCGTGCCCGGTGTCAGGACCGTGACGTAGTTGTCGAAGGTGAGCTCGTCCGGCCACAGCCGGGGCGTCGAGGCGCGTACCACGGCACCCGGCAGCAGGGACGAGGTGACCATCCAGTACACCGGGAACACGAACACGAAGAAGACCAGGACCGCCAGGGCCGTACGGATGGTGCCGCCGAGGGTCACGCCGCGGCCGGCCCGCCGGGCGGTCGGTCGCACCCGGGAGCTCCCGTCCCGCTGTGCTCTCATATCCCCTCCTCGCGCAGGACGGTGCGGACGTAGAAGCCCGACATCGCCAACATGATGATCACGAGCAGGACGGCGATCGCACCGCCGGCGCCCAGGTCACCCCCCGCGGTCGAGACCACGTAGATGTAGACGCCGATCGTGTTGGTCTGCTCGCGGATGCCGCCGATGGTCTGCAGCGTGTAGATCTGGACGAACACGCGCATGTCCCAGATGATCTGCAGCACGAGCAGGACCACGAGCACCGCGCGGACGTGGGGGACGACGATCCTGCGGAACCGCTGCCAGCCGGAGGCACCGTCCAGGCTCGCCGCCTCCAGCACGTCCTTCGGCACCTGGGTGAGGGCGGCGTACGTGGTGAAGGCGACGAACGGAACCGACTGCCAGGTGATGACGACCGTCGCCACGGCGTAGAAGCTGACCGGGTTGTTCAGCCAGGAGTGGCCGATGAAGTCGGCCCCGGTGAGCTGGGTGATGAGGTAGTTGATGAGGCCGCGGCGGGTGTCGAACAGCCATCCCCAGATCGTGGTCGCCGACAGCGGCGGCATGGCCCACGCCAGCAGCAGCCCGACCGACACCAGCCCCCTGGTCACCCGGTTCAGCCGGGTCATGAGCACCGCGACCGCGACGCCCAGGCCCATGGTGGCCACCACGCAGGCGGCGCACAGCAGCAGGCTGCGGCCCAGCACCACCCAGAAGTAGCCGTCGGTCAGGACCCTGGTGTAGTTGTCGAAGCCCACGAACCTCGGTGGCGCGCCGAAGATCTGCGCCCGGCCGAACTCCTGGAAGGACATCACGACCAGCCGCACCAGCGGCCAGCCGGTGATCAGCGCGATGACCGTGAGGCCGGGTACGAGCAGCAGCGCCGGGCCGCGCCGTACCGCCTGCCACACGCCGCCGCGCCGGCCGCTCCGCGGACCCCGCCGGATCCGCCCACCGGTTCCGTCCCACAGCCGGGCGGGGAAGGACCGGCGCACGGGTGTGCCGGTGTCGACGGGCGGCGCCGCCTGCACGGCTGACATGGCTGCCCTCCGGGTGGGTGAGCGGGTACGGTGACACGGTGCCACGGCGCGTCCCAAGCCGGCGGGCACCGGGGGTGGCCGGCGCGGGTGCGCGCCGCGCCGGCCACCGGATCGGTCGCGACGGAGCCGGACGCGGCCGGTCAGCTGTTGAGGATCTCCTCGATCCGCTGGTCGGCCTCGGCGGCGAGGGCCGCGATGTCCCCGCCGTTGGCGATCTGGACGAACAGGTCCTGCAGCACGCCGGCCGCCTCGACGTCGGCCCACTTGGGCGAGGCCGGGGTCAGCTTGGCGTTGACGGCCGCCTTCGCGATGAGGTCGGCCAGCTCCGGTGTCGCCGCGGCGGTGGCGTCCGACAGCGACGTGAGCGCCGGCACGAGACCGTTGGCGGCCAGGATCGACTGGTACTCCTCGCTCAGGAGGATCCTCAGCGCGGCCTTCGCCTTCTCCGGGTACCGGGAGTTGGCGGAGATGGCGATGTTCGACCCGCCGGCGAAGACCTGCGCGACGCCGCCGTCCTTGCCCGGCAGGTTGAAGTAGCCGAACTCGTCCTCGGGCAGCTCGATCAGGCCGTACACCCAGCTCGGGGCGGAGAGGGTCGCGGCGCGGCGCTCGTTGAACGGCACCCAGGCGTCGCTCTCGTTGCCGTTCTTGTCGGCGACCACCGAGGCGGTGGTGATGGTCGCGACCTGCTCCAGGCCGGCCAGCGACTCGGGGCTGGACAGCTGGGCGTCCCACTGTCCGTTCTGGAAGACCGCCACCTCGCCACCGTTCTCCCAGATGAAGGGCAGCGCGTTGTACCAGTCCTGCCCGGGGAAGTAGACGCCGTCCCGGTCGGCGGTCGCGAGCTTGGCCGCGTTCTCCACGTACTCGTCCAGCGTCGTGGGTACCTCGACGCCGGCCTCCTCGTACATGGCCTTGTTGTAGAAGACGATCCGGGAGCCGGCGTAGTAGGGCGGGGCGTAGAACCTGCCGTCGTACGACCCGATCTCCACGAAGCCGGGCAGCAGCCCTTCGGTGGGGATGTCCTCTGTCAGGTCGAGGAACGCGCCGGCCGAGGTGAACGCCGGTGCCTGGGTGTTGCCGACCTCGACGACGTCCGGGCTGTCCGAGCTGGACAGGCTCGTCGTCAGCAGGTCGACCAGGCCGGTCCACTGCTGTTCCTCGATGGTCAGGGTCCAGCCCGGGTTCTGGCTCTCGAAGGTCTCCTTGAGGTAGTCGCGGGCCTCCTGTGGCGTGTCGGTGCCGTTGAGCCAGACCCGGATGTTGCCGGTCTCGGGTTCCGCCGGCTGGGAGTCGCCGCCGCACGCGGCGGCTGTCAGGGCGGTCGCGGCGACGACCGCCGCGACTCCGATCTTTCGCATCTCCTGGCTACCTTTCCTAGGCGACGGTGCCGCGGTCGCGGGCACCGCTGGGCGGTTTGCGGTGGTGCGGGTCTCAGGTGACCCCGAGTCGGCCGGAGAGGACCAAGGCGGCCGCGCCGCGCATGACGATGTCCTTCCCCAGGGTCGACATCCGGAGCTTCAGGTCCCCGTGGAGCTCGTCCAGGGTGCGGCTGCGGAGGGTGGTGACGGCGGCGGCGAGCAGCCGGTCGCCGAGCAGGTGGGCGGGGCCGCTGAGCACGACCTCGGCGAGGTTGAGCGCGGCGACCACCGGCGCGAGCGCGATGCCCAGCCGGCGGCCGGCCTCGCCGAGGACGGCGTCGGCGTTGGCGGGGTCGGCGGCGATGGCGGCCTCCAGCCGGGGCGTGGCCAGCCAGGTCTCCAGGCAGCCGCGCTTGCCGCAGGCGCACTCGGGGCCGTCGGTGTCGACGACGACGTGGCCGATCTCGCCGGCCGCCGATCCGCTTCCGATGACGAGCTGGCCGTCGATGATCAGGCCGGCGCCGACACCGTGGCTCACCGTGACGACCATGAGGTCTCCGCGCTCCTCGTGGCCGGCCGGGCCGCCGTCTCCACCCGCCTCGACGGGTGCGGTGCCGGCGGCGCGCCGGTGCTCCGGGCCACCGAAGGTCAGCTCGGCGAGCGCGGCGGCGTTGGCGTCGTTGGCCACGAAGACCGGCAGGCCGGTCGTCTCGGCCAGCCGTTCCCGCAGGGGGACGCCGGTCCAGCCGAGGTTCGGCGCGGTCAGCACCACGCCGTCGAGGTCCACGATGCCCGGCGAGCCGACGCCGATGCCGAGGACGGGCGTCGAGGCGGCCGCGACCAGCCGCTGCACGAGGGCCACCACGCGGTCGAGTGCCCCCGTGCCGGTCGCGCCCTCCAGCGGTGCCTCCTGCCGCTCGATCACCCGACCGTCGAGGTCGAGCAGGGCGCCGAGGAAGCTGTCCGCACCGGACAGGTCGACGCCGATGATGCAGTGGCCGGTCCGGTCGATGCCGAGCAGGGTCGCCGGCTTGCCGGGCCGCGCGTCGCCGCGTTGGCCGAGCTCGACTACGAGTCCTTCGGCGATGAGGTCGGCGACGAGGTCGCTGATCGTGACCCGCGTCAGGCCGGTCGCGCGGGCCAGGTCGGCCCGGCTCAGCTCGCCGGTCCGGTAGAGCGTCCGCAGCACCAGCGAGCGGTTGTGGCCGCGGGCGTGCCCGGGCAGGGACTTCCCGCGGTGCCGGCGCGCCCGGACGGGGGAGAAGGCGTTGAGGTGGGGGTCCACCGCCGTCATACGTTGGTTAGTACAGCAAACAAACAAACCTGTCCACCATTGTGAGGGGTCTTTACAAACTTGTGACCTGCGCATCCGGAGCTGCCAGGCGCCGGTTCCCGCGCCGTCGCGACGTGCGGGCGTCCGTATGGTGGGACGCCGGTGGCCGCGGTGCGGGCGAGGGCGGTGAGGGTCCCGTACGGGCCAGGCGGCGAACGGGGCCGGTGCCGGCTCGGCGGCAGGACCGGTACGGCTCGGCGGCGGCAAGGCCGGTCAGGACCGGTACGGCTCGGTGGCGACAGCGACCGGTACGGCTCGGAGGTAACGGAGGACCGCCACGGGCTCGACGGCGACCTCGGCGGGCGGACCGGAGGCCGGGGCTACGATCGTCCGGATGGCAGGGCCGACCTCAGCGACCTCAGCGCAGCCCGCCTCCGGGGGGACGGCCCGCACCCTCGCCGAGGCGTACCGACGCTTCGGTGAGGTCGTCGCCGGGACGTCACCGCTGTACGCGCGCGTCGCCGTCGCCCTGAGCGAGTCAGACCGGGCGTTGCGCGCCCTCGACGCGGCACCGGCGCGCACACGGCACCCGAGGGTGGTCCTCGCCGCGTTGCACGACCTCGCCCTGGCCGGACACGCTCCGGCGCTCGCCGCCGCCTACGCCGCGGGCGACCGTGACGTCGCCGCCGCGGCGGCGGTCGACGCCCTCCTGCGGATGACCGACGCGGTCGTGGCCACCGCCGCGCGCCGTAAGGTGCGGGCCGACGAGTCCGGCCACCACGCCGTGCTGTATCCGGCCATCGCGGAGGCGGCGCGCCGCGAAGGCGCGGGCGCGGTGGGTATCATCGACGTGGGGCGTTCGGCAGGGCTCAATCTCTACGTCGACCGCGTCGGCATCTCGTACCACAACGGGCCGGTGCTGGGCGACCCGTCGTCACCCGTGCAGGTCTCGGCGACGATCGTGGGGGACCGGCCTCCGCCGACGCGGGCCGTGCCCGAGGTCGTCGCCCGGATCGGCATCGACCGCGATCCCGTCGACGTGACCGACGCGGACGACGCCCGGTGGCTGCGCGCCTGCCTGTGGCCGGACCAGCCGGAGCGGATCGCACGGCTCGAGGCCGAGTTGGCGGTGGCGGCCACGGACCCCCCGCGGCTGCTGCGCGGTGACTTCCTCGACGTGCTGCCCTGCGCCCTCGCCCGGGTGCCCGACGGTGCTCTCCCGGTCGTCACCACCACGTGGGCGCTGTCGCGGTTCCCACCCGACCGCCGCGCGCGCTTCCTGCAACGCCTCCGCGACGCGGCGGCGGGTCGGGCGGTGGCGTGGGTCTCGGTGGAGGGCGTCGGCGTCGCGCCGGCGGTGCCGACCCTCGGCGACCGCCCGGCCTCCGGCCACAGCATCATCGGCCTGGCGCGGCTCGGTCGGGCGGTCGACCGTGTCGAGGCCCTCGGGCGCTGTTGGTCGCGGGGCCGTCTGCTGGCCTGGCTGGCGGGCGGCTAGTGCCGGGCCGGCTGCCGGCCCGTCCCGCCCGCGCCGTCCACGAGCGTTTCCGCAGGTCACGGGCGTGCGGGCGGGAGCGTCGCCGGCGAGACGGTAACCTTCGGGAGGCGGGCGCCCGTAGCTCAGCGGACAGAGCAGGGGACTTCTAATCCCAAGGTCGCAGGTTCGAATCCTGCCGGGCGCGCTACCTGCGCAAACGCCGATCCGGCGTCCTGCACACGGCGGCTGCCGCGTCGGCAGCAGGTCCGCCGGGTGCTCGATGACGGAGAGATCCCGACCGGCCCGATGGCGCGGATGCGATCGCCTCACGTGCCGGAGCAACCTGTGCGGGTGTTTACCGAGGACGACCGGTTGTCACCGAGTGAGCTGGCCCGCCTGCTGGCCGCCTGTCGTGGCGACACCTTCGCCAATCGCCGCGGCTGCCTCGCGACCGTCCGCATGTTCGTCGACACCGGTGCCCGGCTGGGTGAGATCGTCGGCTCACCGTCGACAAGTCGAGCCGGGGCTGATCCGTTGAGGTGGAGTCTGGTGTTGAAAATTCGCGAGTTCTCTCTCGACGACATTGAAGCAGTGGTTGATCTGATGTCCCATTTGGGCTACCCGACATCGGTGGATGCAATGGCGCGCAGAATGAATGTGATTTCTTCGGATCCGGCTTACCATACGCTGGTTGCAGAGTATGAGAACGAGATAGCCGGGTTCGTCGGGATACGTAAGGTTTTGCTTTACGAAAGCGACCACGTGGCTGTCCAGGTCGCGGCATTGGTGACGAAGCCCGAGTACAGAGGAATGGGTATCGGTAGATCGCTCATAAAGGGTGCTGAGGAATGGGCTAGATGCAATGGAGCTTCCAGTATCTACCTAACAAGTGGTGGCAGGCCTGAACGCGAGAATGCGCATCGATTTTATAGACACTTGGGATATGATATTACCGGATATCGGTTCTCCAAGAGTTTGTAGACCGCCGCGGTACAGCGGAGGTCAGGCCCCGGGACACCGGCGCCGACCTTCGCAGCCTCAGTGATGAGGAGATTGTCCGGAAGCACGATCGCCTGGCGAAGTACTTCGTTGTGGACAACCCACGACACTATCTGGACGAACTGGACCGCCGGTCGCGGGAGCGCTCAGCCCGCGCGTCAGAGAATCTGGCGCGACAGGCCGTCAAGCTGGCCAGGCGCACGCTGATTCTGACCCGCGTTGACATCGTGCTGGCGCTCGCGGCGGTGGTCATTGCAGTCGTGGCCCTGACCAATCGCTGATCTTCGTCGTCGCTTGATCGCGCACTCATGGACCAGGCATACACGATCATCAGGGGCGCGATCATGGCCGTGCCGGCGCGCTCCGTTGCGGCCTGCGCCGGTCTCCCGTCGCCATCCAGGTACGCGTCACTCGGACGCGTACCGCGCGCGCAGCCCGTCGATCATCAGCTGCAGGCCGTACTCGAACGTGGCCCGCGGGGGCTGGTCGTGGAGCTCGCGGAAGGCAGCGGCGAGGTGCGGGTAGTCACCGCTGCGGATGGCAGCCGCCAGCTCGACACTGAATCCCAGGCCCGCCTCGGCACGGGCTGCCTCCTCCTGCCACTCGGTGGCGGAGCCGATGATGTACGCGCCGAGCGCGAACAGCGCGTGCTGCGCCTCCCCGGGCGGCAGGCCGGCGTCGATGAGGACGCCGAGCACCCGGTCGGCCTCGGGGAGGGTCTGCAGGCTCGGGCGGTTGCCGGCCACCACCCTCGGGGCGTCGCGGGTGGCGATCAGCGCGTCGAAGATCTCCCGTGACCGGTCCCGCAGCCACTCCCACCACGGCTGTCCGTCGGCCGGGCGGTCGGGCGGCCCGTTTCGATGGCCACGGACCAGCTCCTCGGCGACCAGGTCGAGCAGCTCCCGCTTGCTGCCGATGTGCCAGTAGAGCGTGGGCGCCGACACGTTCAGCTCGGCGGCGAGCTTGCGCAGGCTCAGCGCCTCCAGACCGTCGCGCCGCAGCAGCTTCACCGCCGTCTGCACGATGGCCTCCCTGGTCAGCGCCACGGTTGACACTCTAACGGTGTTAGAGTTAAGGTGCACTCTAACGCCGTTAGAGAAGGGGGCCGGCATGGCCGGGGCAGCGATCGAGGTCCGGGGGTTGACCAAGACCTTCGGTGACGTGCAGGCGGTCCGCGGCATCGACCTCGACATCGCCGCGGGGGAGATGTTCGGGTTCCTCGGACCCAATGGCGCCGGCAAGACCACCACCATCAAGATCCTGTGCACGCTGCTGGAACAGACCTCGGGCACCGCCATCGTCGCCGGGCATGACGTGCGGACGCAGCGGTCGGAGGTACGGCGCCGGATCGGCCTGGTCTTCCAGGAGCCGACCCTGGACGGGTACCTCACCGCTGAGCAGAACCTGCGCTTCCACGGCGAGCTGTACGGCATGTCCCGGGCGCTGCTGCGCGAGCGGATGGGCGAGGTGCTGACGATGGTCGGTCTGGAAGACCGTCGCCGCGACCTGGTCCGCAACTTCTCCGGCGGCATGCGGCGGCGGCTGGAGATCGCCCGCGGGCTCCTGCACGCGCCGGCGGTGCTGTTCCTGGACGAGCCGACGATCGGACTGGACCCGCAGACCCGGGCCGCGATCTGGTCACACATCGCGGCGCTTCGCGAGCGCGTGGACATCACCGTCTTCGTGACCACCCACTACCTGGAGGAGGCCGAGCACTGCGACCGGATCGCGATCATCGACGAGGGGAGGATCGCGGTGATCGGCACGCCCGACGAGCTCAAGCGCGGCATCGGCGCCGACCGGGTGCAGATCCGCACCTCCGATGACGCGGCCGCGATCGCGCAGCTGCGCGACCGGCTGGGGGTGACCGCGGCGGTGCACGAGGGCATGGTGACCTTCGCGGTCCCACACGGGGCCGACTTCGTCCCCAAGCTGTTCACGACCCTCGACGTGCGGATCGACACCGTGACGGTGACCCGGCCCAGCCTCGACGACGTCTACATGGCACACACCGGCCGCACCATCCGCGACGCCGAGCAGGCCCGCGGACGTGGCCCGGGCGCCATGCGTCCGATGCGACTCATGGGGGGCAGGCGATGACGACGTTGGTCCCGGCCGGCGGTACCGCGGTCGGAGGTCTCCGCCACGAGGTACGGGCGGCGGCGATGGTCTGGCGCCGCGAGATGATCCGGTTCCGGCACGACCAGGCGCGGATGTTCGCAATGCTGCTGCAGCCGCTGCTGTTCCTGTTCGTCATGGGCACCGGACTGTCCAGTGTGGTGGATACCGGGGGAGAGCTGGACTTCCGCACCTTCCTGTTCCCCGGAGTGCTCGCGATGTCGGTGCTGTTCAGCGCCGCCTTCGCCGGGGTGTCGCTGGTGTGGGACCGGGAGTTCGGGTTCCTGCGGGAGATGCTCGTCGCCCCGGTGAGCCGGGCGGCCATCATCGTCGGCAAGTGCCTCGGCGGGGCCACGGTGGCGACCCTGCAGAGCGTGGTGCTGCTGGCGCTGGCCGGCGTCGTCGGCGTGCCCTACCACCCGGTGCTCCTGCTGGAGCTGCTGCTCCTGCTGTTCGTCGGGGCGTTCATGTTGACCGCGATGGGGGTGCTGCTGTCGGCGCGCGTCAAGCAGATCCAGGCCGCGATGCCGATGACGCAGCTCATCATCATGCCGATGATGTTCCTGTCCGGGGCCCTGTTCCCGATGGCGAACCTGCCGTCCTGGCTGGCCACGCTCACGACCGCCAACCCGCTGACGTACGTGGTCCAGCCGATGCGGTACGCCATCTTCGACCACCTGGCGGTGCCCGAGGGCGTGTGGGCACGCCTCGACCCGACCATCAGCTGGGGAAGCTGGCAGGTGCCGGTCGCCCTGCAGGTGGCGATCGCGATCGGTTGCGCGCTCGCGGTGCTCGCCGCCAGCATCGCGGTTTTCGACCGTACCGACTGACCCGGGCGGACCGTACCGACTGACCCGGGCGCTCGGGCCTGTCGGGCGTACCGGCTGGCGCCGGTACGCCCGACAGAGGCCACAGCGCGCGCTCGGTCCCGGCCGGTCACGGCTCGCGGGGTACGCCCGCGTCACAGCTTGCGCTGGTACTCCCGCCAGGCGTCGACCGGCTGGAAGCCGAGCAGCTCATTGATGGCGATCATGTGCCGGTTGACGTCGGCGTTGCCGGTGTGGATCCAGCGCACCGCCAGCCGCTCCCGCCGCAGCTGCCGGTGGTTCTCCAGCTTGATGAGCAGGCCGAGACGGTGGCCGCGGTGCTGCGGCGCCACCAGGGTGATCCACTGGTGGGCGTCGGTGCCCGGCTCGGTGGGCACGTTGATCACCGTGGTCGCCACGAGCTGTCCGCTGGCACGGTGGCGGGCCAGCACGCCGCAGAGGAAGTAGCCGCGGGCGATGCAGGCGTCGTCGTGCTGGCGCACGCGGTCGGCGTCGATGTTCTCCGGCTCGAGGTCGAGCTCGCCGGTGGGCGCCTCGGCCAGGAAGGTGCTGTCCAGCTGCGCCACGTCCGCCAGCAGCTCCTCGGGAACCCGCCTGGTCCAGCGGATGATCTCGTACCCCTCCGCCCGTGCCCGCGCCTCGTCGTACAGCCGCTGCTCGGTGGCCGGGTCCAGGGCGTTCACGTCCGCCCGTCGCAGGACCTCGGTCATCGCCAGCTTGAAGCCGGCCGCCTCCAGGAACCGCTGCCCCGCCTCCGGGCGTCGTGGCCCGTCGCCCCACGAGCTGAGCGTGCCGGCGGTGACGGTGGTGCGACCTTCCTCCCGCGCGATGGCCAGCGCGGCTTCCATCAGGGCGCTGCCGATCCCCCGGCGCCGGTGCTCGGGGTGCACCACGATCTCCACGCCGGCGAGGTGCAGGTTGTCCCGGGTCGGCATCCGCACCTTCAGGTGGGCCACGATGCGCCCGTCGTCCCGGACGACCCGGTGACGGACGTCCGCGCCGGGCCAGGGGTGGCGCAGGTCCACGGGGAACGCCACCGAGCAGACCGGCGGGCGGTCCGGATGGTCGGCCGCGTGGGCCGCGCGCTGCAACGCCAGCAGCTGCGCGACGGTGTCGTCGTCGAACGTCTCTACGGGTTCGATATCCACGCGAGCAGTGTGAGGGGCCGGTCCGGCAGCGTAAACCGGTTTACCGGGGGCTCCCGGCGTCCGGTGGCGGGCCGCGGTGGTCGGCCGCCACGGGATCCGCCGCCGACCGCGTCGTGGCGGCGCCGGTCGGTGACGACCGGTCGGTGCCCCTGCGCCACGGCGAGGTGCAGGCAGGCGGCCCGGCCCGGTCGGCCGCGTCCCGGATCAGGCTCGAGGCGGTGGACCCCGTGACGGATGCGAGAACGTCGAAGTGACCCGCGAACGGCTCGCGTGCCGTCGCGCATCCGGGCATCTGCCATGAGGGGCGATCGGACGGCGTCCTCCGGCGGAGGAGCGCCGGACGTGGCCGGCCCTGGCGAGTAGGGCCACGGCGGGAGCGCGGGCCGGCCGCCGGAGTGCCTGCGACGGCCCTTGCGGGTCCGAGGAGATCTCCCGGGCCGCGCCAGCGGGCTCCGGACGATGGCCGGGCTGGCGGTACGCCGGCCCGTGTGTTCCACTGAATGGAACGAGGTGTACGCTTCCCGAAGGCGGCTGCGACGGGGGGTGGTATGGCTACCGACGGTGAGGTCAAGACCATTACGACGGTCGACCGGGCGGCGGACGTGCTGACGCTGTTCGCGCGCAAGCCCCAGCCGACGCTCGGCGTCACCGAGATCGCCCAGGAGCTGGGCCTGTCGAAGGCGGCGGTCCATCGGCTGCTGACCACGCTGGCCGCCAAGGGGTACATCCGGGTCGACCGCGAGAGCCGCCGCTACGCCCTGGGGCCGACGGTGCTGACCCTCGGCCTGGCCTACCTCGAGCGCATCGACATCCGCCGGCTCGCGTTGCCGGTGATGCGGGACCTCAGCGCGGCCACCGACGAGACCTCCACCCTGTCGATCCGTAGCGGCTGGACCCGGGTCTACGTCGACCAGGTCACGCCGCCGCGGGAGGTCCGGATGTCGGTGCAGCTGGGCCAGCCGTTCCCGCTGCACGCCGGCAGCTCCTCCAAGGCGTTCCTCGCCTTCCTGGACGAGGCGGAGCAGGAGCGGTACTTCACCGAGGCGCCGCTGGAGCGGTTGACCGACGCCACCATCGTGGACGTGCCGACGCTGCGGGCCGAGCTCGCCGAGATCCGCAAACGCGGGTACGCGCGGTCGTTCGGGGAACGGCAGGCGGGTGCGGCGTCCGTGGCCGCGCCGGTGCTGGACCACCTCGGCCGTCCGGCCGCCACGATCAGCGTGTGCGGGCCGCTGGAGCGGTTCCGCGACCACACCGAGGAGGCGGCGAAGCTGCTGCTGGCCGCCACCGCCGAACTGTCCGCCCAGCTCGGCTACTCCCGGCCGCGGCCGGCGGTCGTCCGGCGTAGCTCCCGACCTCGCTCATGCAGATCGTGATCCCACCGGTGTAGATCCGGCCACGCGCCGGTGGAGATTCCCGACCCACGGGCCGGAGCCCGCCGATCCGCGAGCTGGAGCCCGTGGGTGTCGTCCGCGTCGCGACCTGTGCCGCGGCTTGACCTCGCGCGCCCGACAGCTCATGCTAGGGAAGCTTTCGAAACGCCATTCCGTGTAACGGAACGTGGGAGGATGGATGTCGGGTGGTGGCGCGCCGCTGTGGGACCGGCTCGCGCAGGCACGGGTCATCGACCTCGCGCATGGGATGAAGCGGGGCATACCGGTCTCGCCGAACCACCCGCCGTACCAGATGGCGCTGCTGCGCCGGCACGGCGACATGGTGCGCCCCGACGGCAGCTCGGCCGCCAACGAGGTGATCGTCACGGGTGGTCACGTCGGCACGCACATCGACGCGCTCGCCCACGTCTCCCACGAGGGCCGGCTGCACGGCGGCGTCGACGCCGCGAGCGTCACCAGCCACGAGGGCTTCGCGGTGCTGGGCATCGACACGTTCCCGCCGCTGGCGTGCCGCGGCGTGCTCCTCGACGTCGCCGCCCTGCACGGCGTGCCGGTGCTCGAACCGGGTTACGAGGTCACCGCCGAGGACCTGGCCGCGGCGGAGGAGCGGACCGGCACCCGGGTGCGTCCCGGTGACGCGGTGCTGATCCGTACCGGCTGGTCGGCCTACTACGACGAGCCCGAGCGCTTCCTCGGCCAGACTGACGGCGCTCCCGGGCCGGGCGAGGCGGCAGCCAGGTGGCTGGCCGAACGCCGGGTCGCGGTCACCGGTGCCGAGACCATCGCCTACGAGGTCATCCGGCCCGGTGCCGGGCACGCTGTGCTCCCGGTCCACCGCATCCTGCTGGTGGAGGCCGGGATCAACATCATCGAGGTGATGGACCTGCGCGGACTGGCGGACCGGAGCGTGTTCGGGTTCGTGGCCGCACCGCTGAAGCTGGTGGGAGCCACCGGCTCGCCGTTGCGCCCGCTGGCGCTGGTCGACTAGCGACGCGGAGGCGCGCGTGGCGGCCGTGGACGTCCTGTTCGAGCCGTTCGACCTGGGCGGTGTACGGCTGCGCAACCGGGTCTCGTCAGCGCCCACACCACTAACTTCGGCGCGCGCAACCTGCCCACCGCCCGCCACGCCCGCTACCACCGGGAGCGGGCGCGCGGGGGCGTCGGGCTGATCATCACCGAGGGGGTGCGGGTCCATCCCACCAGCGCCGCCCGGGCGGCCGCCCTCGGAGCGTTCACGCCCGAGCGCGTCGACGCGTACGCCCGGATCCCGGAGGCGGTGCACGGCGAGGGCGCGGCGGTCTTCGCGCAGCTGCTGCACCTCGGCCGGCAGGCCGCCGGGCAGTACGCGCGGACCGCCGCCTGGGCACCCGTGGCCGAACCGTGGACCGTGGGCGCCCACGTCCCCCACGCCATGTCGGTGGCGGACATCCGGACGGTCGTCCGTGGGTTCGCGCGCGCCGCCGGGTGGATGGCGGAGGCCGGCTTCGACGGCATCGAGGTGCACCTCGGCCACGGGCACCTCATCCAGCAGTTCCTCTCCCCGGCGGTCAACCACCGCACCGACGCCTACGGCGGCGACGACGCCGGCCGGCTGCGACTGGCACGGGAGGTGCTGGACGCGGTGCGCCGGGCCGTGCCCGCCACGATGCCGGTGGGCATCCGTGTCAGCGCCGACGAGTTCGTGCCGGGCGGGCTGACGGTCGACCACATGGTCGACATCGTGGGTCGACTGCTCGACGAGTTCGACCTCGCGTTCGTTCACGTGAGCCACTCGGCGTACGTCGGGAGGTACAGCCTCGCCACGCAGATGGCCGACATGACGTTCCCCGGCGCGCCGTTCCGCTCCTACCCGGCCCGGTTCAAGGCGGCCTTTCCGCACGTACCGGTCCTGGCGATCTGTCGCATCGACGACGTCGCCACCGCCGCCGACATCGTGTCCGCCGGAGACGCCGACCTCGTCGGCATGACGCGGGCGCACATCGCCGACCCGTACCTGCTGCGACGGGTGCGCCAGGGCCGCGCCGACACGGTGCGGTCCTGCATCGCGTGCAACCAGGGCTGCATCGGCCGCATCGAGCAGAACCTGCCACTGTCCTGTGTGGTCAACCCGGCCGCCGGCCTGGAGGCGGAGTGGGAGCGGCTGGAGAAGGCCGCGCGGGCGGCCGGGTCGCGCCGGGTCCTGGTGGTCGGCGGTGGCCCGGCGGGCCTGGAGGCGGCCGGCGCGGCCGCCCGGATCGGCCACACGGTGACCCTCGCCGAGGCCTCGCCGCGCCTGGGTGGCGCCGTCCGGGCCGCGGCGTCACTGCGTGGTCGCAGCCGGTTCGGCCTGCTCGTCGACGAGCAGGAGCGCGCTGCCCGCGCCGCCGGCGTGGAGATCCGCACCGGCTGGCGCGTGACCGCCGCGGACGTGCTGGCCGGCGACTGGTCCGCGGTGGTGGTGGCCACCGGCGCGGTGGAGCGGCCCGGCACGGTCCCCGGGTGGGGGCCGGCGCTGCCGGTCGCGCGGGCGCTGGCCGACCCGGCGGCGCTGGGCCGGACGGTCGCGGTGCTCGACGAGGACGGCACCTGGGCCGGTGCGGGGCTCGCCGAACACCTCGCCGCCGTGGGGCTGCGTGTCCACCTGGTCAGCCCGGTCGGGGTGGCCTGGAACGTCACGACCTACTCGCGCCTGGCACTGGTGCACCGGCTGGGCGAGCTCGGGGTGCGGTGCCATCCGGGCCGGCGTCTGGCGCGGATGGAGGACCGCCGTGCCGTGCTGGCGGACGTGGTCTCCGGCGCCGAGGAAACACTGTCTGAAGTGGACAGCGTGGTCCACGTCGCCCCGCGCGTCGCCGTGGGCCGGCTGGCCGACGATCTGATCGCGGCCGGGTTCGACGGGGCGTTGCAGGTCGCCGGTGACGCGTACGCGCCGCGCAGCGCCCTGGAGGCCGTGTACGAGGGGAGGCTCGCCGGTACGGCCATCGGCCTGCCGGCCGGCCACGCCTTGACTCCGGTCGACGCCCCGCACTACGTTAGCGGCGGAACGCCGTTCCACATAACGTAAAGGGGGCGGCCGTGAAGAGGTCCGACGCGGTCACGCAACTCGACGACCGAGCCCAGCTCGACTTCATCCTCGCGCTGCGTCGGCGGTGGGCCGACACCCTGTATCCGGCGCTCCGGCGGGAGTACGAGGCTGCGATCGACCCCGCCTCGCCGCCGGGCAGCGCGGCCGAGGCGATCCCGGTGATCCGGCCGCTGCCGCTGTACCCGTGGTTCTCGTGGACCGAGCGGGGACAACAGAAGATGATGTGGCGCGCGATCAGCGACGCGGTGGCCGGCGCCTGGCCGCGGCTGCGCGAGCAGCTCCGGGACCTGCCCGCGCAGCCGCGCGGCAGCCTGACGCTCGACCCCGACCTGGAGCTTCCCTCCTGGTACACCGACTACGACATCCACATCCAGCCGGGAGGCGTGTGGAGCGACGACACCTCCGCGTTCGTCTACGAGGAGGGTGCCAAGATCGTCATGCTCCGCGAGAACGACGAGTACCTGTTCCACCGGTTGCTCGTCGAGACCGCCGTGCCGCGCCGGAGCTACCGCCGGATCGTCGACGTCGGATGCGGGTTCGGCAAGTCCACCCGGCCGTTCGTCGACGCGTTCCCCGACGCGGAGGTGTGGGGGCTGGACCTCTCGGCGCCGTGCCTGAAGCTTGCCCACGTGCAGGCCGAACGGCTCGGCAAGACCATCCACTTCCGGCAGGCCGACAGCCGCCGGACCGGCTTCGAGGACGCCAGCGTCGACCTGGTCACCGGCACCATGGTGCTGCACGAGATGCCGCCGGACGCGGTGGCGGACACGATCGCCGAGGCGGCCAGGATCCTGCGCCCGGGCGGGGTGCTGCGGTTCCTCGAGTTCGCGCCCACCGGCGACCCGTTCCGGGACGCGACCGTCTACGAGCACGGGGAGCGCAACAACGAGCCGTTCATCCCGATGCTGTTCGACGCGGACGTGGCGGAGTTCTGCGCCGCCGCGGGCCTGAAGAACGCGCGGTGGCTGCCCTTCGACGAGCGGGGCGGGGGCGTGCGTACCGGCTGGGGCCGGCGCGACGACTGGCACTTCCCGTGGGCGGTGCTCGCCGCCGAGAAGCCCGAGTGACCACCAGACGAGCCGGAGGCTGACCGTGGATGTCGACCGTAGCTACTTCTCCCATCCGGACCTCGACCGGGTCGTCGGCCTGGTGATGCAGCTGGCCGCTGACCTGCACGCGACCCGGATCCGGTGCCGTGTCCTGGAGCAGTTGCTCGTCCGGCAGGGGATCCTGGCGGCCGGGGCGGTCGATGCGTTCGAACCGGACGAGCAGGAGGCGCGGGAGCTGGAGGAGGCCCGGGACGCGGCCCTCTCCCGCCTGCTGCGCATCATGACCGAGGACGGCCCGAGCGCCCACCCGTTGCGGCGCGAGGCGCTGGTGGGCGACCGGCTGTGACCCGCCCGCCTGCCGGCCAGCTGGTCGAGGAGTACCTGAGCCTGTGCGAGCGGCGGGACCTCGACGCCGCCTCCCGCCTGCTGGCCCCGGACGCGATCCTCGTCTTCCCCGGCGGTGTCCGCTACCGCACGTTGGCGGAGATGGCCGCCGGCGCGGCCACCCGTTACCGCTGGGTCCGCAAACGACGGCAGCCGCCCCTGGTGGCCGACCTGCCCGACGGCGCCACTCTGGTGGTCTCACAGGGAACGCTGGAGGGCGAGGCGCTGGACGGGAGGCCGTTCTCCGGCGTGCGGTACGCCGACGTGTTCATCGTCCGGAACGGGCGCATCCGCGAGCAGCACGTCTACAACGACCTGGCCGAGGCCGGCGTGGTCCCGCCCGCCTCGTCCGGGTCCGTCTCGTGAACCCTTGACAGCCAGCCTCCGAACGGTACGATGCACGTACCGTACTGCGAAACAGTGTATCGCCTAACGGGACCGTTGACCGCGCCGCCGGGAGGTCGGACATGAGAAAGCTGTTCCCCGCGGTCCTGGCCGCCGGCCTGCTGCTCGCCGCCTGTAGTGACTCCGGAGAGGAGCCCCGGGACGGAGAGTTGCGGCCGTTCACCTTCGTGGCGCCGGCGGCGGTCAACCTTCCGAACGAGCAGGTCGCCATCTACGCGGTGGCCAAGGGGCTCGGCTTCTTCGAGGAGGAGGGCCTGGACGTCCGGCTGGAGCTGGCCGACGGCTCCACCGCGGCGGTGCAGGCGGTGGCCTCCGGGAGCGGGGACGCCACCGCCGCCGACGTGAGCGCGGTACTCACCGCGGGCCAGCAAGGAGTGCCGGTCAAGGCGGTCGGTGGGCTGGTTCGGAACTGGCCGTGGTTCATCGCGGTCCTGCCGGACAGCCCCGTCCAGACCGGTGCCGACCTGGCGGGCCGCTCGATCGGGGTCATCAGCCTCGCGTCCGGGTCCAACCCGTACGCCCGGGCGTTCGTCGAGGCGCACGGCCTGGTGCCGGAGGAGGACGTGCAGATCGTGCCGGTCGGCATCGGCCCGCCCGCGGCCGCCGCGATCGAACAGGGCGAGGTGGACGCTCTCGCGCTGTTCACGCAGGCGTACGCGACGTTGGAGAACGCCGGCTTCCAGTTCCGCTACCTGGAGAACCCGCCCGGGTTCGAGCTGCTGGAGAGCCTGGTGTTCACCGTCCGGGACGAACTGATCGAGCAGGAGCCGGAGGTCGTGGCCGGGTTCGGCCGGGCGGCGTACAAGGCGCTGCTGTTCAGCGCGGCGAACCCGGAGGCCGCCATGCGGATCGGGTACGAGCAGATCCCCGACCTGCTGCCCGAGTCCGGCGACCCGGAGGAGCGCCTGGACCAGGACGTACGGGCGTTGCAGGCCTGGCTGGACACGGCCGTTCCGCAGACTGGCGAGCCGGCCGACTGGGGCGACTGGGGTGAGATCACCCAGGAGGAGTGGGACGCCACCCAGGAGTTCACGGTGAACGCCGGCACCATCAGCGCGCCGGTCGACCTGGCCCGCGTGTGGGACCCGCAGTTCCTGGACGAGATGAACGACTGGGATCGCGCGCCGGTGCTGGAGCTGGCGGACGGCTACGAGGCGGGGTAGAGGGCGACCGCATGAGTCGGCAGACCGGTCCGGCCGTCACCGGCCGATCGAGTTCCCCCGGCGCGTCCGCCACGGGCGCGCCGGGTGGCGCCGCAGCGGACTGGATGGTCGTCGAGAACCTGTCCAAGACGTACGTCCCCCTGCGGTCCCAACCGGTCACTGCGCTGGAGGACATCACCTTCGCCGTCCGGCAGGGCGAGTTCGTCGCGATCGTCGGCCCGTCCGGGTGCGGCAAGACCACCCTGCTGAAGATCCTGGCCGGGCTGGTGCGGCCCACGTCCGGGCGGGTGCGGCTGGCCGGCAGCGACGTGGTCGGACCGCGCCGCAACATCGGGATGGTGTTCCAGCAGCCCACGCTGCTGCCGTGGCGCACGATCGCCCAGAACGTCATGGTGCCGGTCGAGGTCCAGAAGCTGGACAAGCGACGCTACCGCGAGCGCGCCTCCGAGCTGCTGGCGCTGGTGGGGCTGAGCGGTTTCGAGGACAAGTACCCCCACGAGCTGTCCGGCGGCATGCAGCAGCGCGCCGGTATCTGTCGGGCTCTCGTCCACGACCCCGACGTGTTGCTCATGGACGAGCCGTTCGGCGCGCTGGACGCGATGACCCGCGAGTACATGAACCTCGAACTGCTGCGGATCTGGTCGGAGGCGGGCAAGACGGTCGTGTTCATCACGCACAGCATCTCCGAGGCGGTGTTCCTCGCCGACCGGGTGCTCGTGATGAGCCCTCGGCCGGGCCGGATCGTGGAGATCGTCGACATCGACCTGCCACGACCCCGTGAGCTGGGCATGATGGACACCGAGCGGGGCGGTGCCCTGGTCGCGCGTATCCGTCGCCACTTCAACGCGAGG
Organism: Micromonosporaceae bacterium; assembly: GCA_047459215.1. Classification (GTDB taxonomy): domain Bacteria; phylum Actinomycetota; class Actinomycetes; order Mycobacteriales; family Micromonosporaceae; genus Natronosporangium. The sequence continues at coordinate 57,776 of VSBZ01000002.1, forward strand.
GGAGCGACCGAGTGAGCACACCAGTCGAGCGGCTCCCGGCCGGCGGTGCGCCGGCGCCGGTCACCCGCGACCGCGGCCGCTTCAGCCTGCGGGGCAAGCCGGAGCTGGCGCTGATCCCGCTGGTGTTCGTGGTGGTCGTGGCGGCCTGGGAGTACGGCATTCGACTGTTCGAGGTGCCCGCCTACATCCTGCCGCCACCGTCGGACATCATGTCGTCGCTGGTCGAGCAGTACCAGTCGCCGCGGTACTGGACCCACATCCGGGTGACCGGTCAGGAGGTGCTGGCCGGCTTCGCGTTGGGCTGCGCGCTGGCGTTCCTCATCGGGGTGGCGGTCGCCCAGGTCCGGCTGCTCGAGAAGACTCTCTACCCGTACGTGGTCGCCTTCCAGACCGTGCCGAAGATCGCGCTGGCGCCCCTGTTCGTCATCTGGTTCGGGTTCGGGCTCACCTCCAAAGTGGTCATGACCGCGCTGGTGTGCTTCTTCCCGATGATCGTCAACGTGATCGAAGGGCTGCGGGCAGCCGACCAGAACCAGGTCGACATGCTCCGCTCGCTGGGCGCCTCCAGGGTCCAGATCTTCCGGAAGGTGCAGGTGCCCGGGGCGTTGCCGTTCATCTTCGCCGGGCTGGACATCGGGATCGTGTTCGCGGTCATCGGCGCGGTCGTCGGGGAGTTCGTCGGTGCCCAGGCCGGGCTCGGCTACCTGCTGCTGCAGAGCATCTACGACTTCGACACCGCCGGGCTGTTCGGGGCCCTGGTGACGCTGTCGCTCATGGGCCTCATCGGCCACTTCATCGTCCGGTTCCTGCAGCGCAGGTTCGCCTTCTGGAGCGACACCGCCCGGCTGGTCGCGGCGTGACCGATGCGGCCGACCTGCGGGGCGCCGTCGCGCTGGTCACCGGCGGTGCGGGCGCGATCGGTACGGCCATCGGGCGGGTCCTGGCGCGGCAGGGCGCGACGGTGGCGCTGGCCGACCTCGCCCCCGTGGACGCCGCCCCGGTCGAGGCCGCCGGCGGCTCCGTCCACCGGGTCGACGTGGCCGACCCGGCGTCCTGCGCGGCTCTCGTCGACGAGGTGCTGGCCGCCCACGGCCGCCTGGACACGCTCGTCAATTGCGCGGGCGTCACCCGGCGCGGCCGACTGGCCACATTCGACCCGACCGCCTGGCGGGAGCTGTTGGACGTGAACCTGTCCGGCACGCTGTGGATGTGCCAGGCCGCGTACGAGCCCCTGCGGCGGGTCCGGGGAGCGGTGGTCAACGTCGCCTCTGTGCTCGGCCTGCGGGCCATGACCGGCTCGGTGCCGTACAGCGTGAGCAAGGCGGCCGTGCTGCACCTGACCCGCGGGCTCGCCCGGGAGTGGGGGCCCGACGGCATCCGGGTCAACGCGGTCGCACCGACCCTCGTTCCCACGGCGATGACCGCCGACCTCATGGCGGACCGGCAGTGGCTGGACGCCAAACTCGCCGGCATTCCGCTGGGGCGGCCGGCGTCGGCGGAGGAGGTGGCCGAGGCGGTGGCGTACCTGGCCTCGCCCCGAGCGGGGTTCGTCACCGGCCAGGTGCTGGCGGTCGACGGTGGAGAGTCGTGCTGACTGTCCCCCTCGCGCGGCCCCGTCCCGCCTCATGGGCCACCGGCGACGCGGATCACCTCGCCGTTGACGAAACCGCCGAGCCCACCGACGAGGAACAGCACGGTCCGGGCGACGTCGTCGGGTGTGGCGATGCGGCGCAGGGGTGTGCGTTCGGCGTACCCGGCGAGCACCTCGTCGCCGAAGGCACGGGCCATCGGAGTGTCCACCGGGCCGGGTGCGACGACGTTGACGGTGATCCCGGTGCCCGACAGCTCCACGGCGAGCAGCCGTCCCAGGTGCGCGACCCCGGCCTTGGCCACCGCGTACGCCACTCCCGCCACGGTGCGGGGATCGAACGCCGCACCCGAGGACAGCAGCACGATCCGCCCGCCGCCGGCGCGTCGCAGCGCCGGCAGCGCCGCCCGACAGGTGAGGAACGCGCTGGTGAGGTTGGTGCGCAGGCCGTCCTCCCAGGCGTCGGGGGTGGTGTCGTGGACGCCGGTGGTGGTCATGCGGCCGGCGTTGGCCACCACGATGTCGACCCGGCCGAAGCGGTCCGTGACCGCGCGGAACAGGCCGTCAACCGCGGCCGGGTCGGTGACGTCGGCGTCGTGCCCGACGACGTCGAGCCCGCGCTCACGCAACCGGGCCGTCGCGGCGGCCAGGCCGGACGCGTCCCGGTCGGCCAGGCACACCGCCGCGCCGGCCTCGGCCAGCAGCCGGGCCACCGCGAGCCCGATGCCGCGGCCGGCTCCGGTGACCACGGCTACCCGCCCGGTGAGCGCCACCAGCGCGGCGGGTCCCGCGCGCGGGTCGTCGGCCATGTCCTCCCCTCCGCGTCCTTCCCCTCGCATCAGTATGGAACGGCGTTCCGCAAATTGATACGATGCGGCCTGAGGCCGGCAGCCCTCACGAGCTGCCGCCGCGCTCGCGGGAGAGCTCCGCCGTGAAGGAGTGACAGCCACGTGAAGGACGATTCCCCCGGGCCACTGGCCGGCTTGCGGGTCATCGACGTGTCGACCATCCTCGCCGGACCGCTCATCTGCCAGCTGCTCGGGGACTTCGGCGCCGACGTGGTCAAGATCGAGCACCCCCGGCACGGCGACGGCATGCGCCACCACGGGCACAGTCGGGACGGCGTACCACTGTGGTGGAAGATGATCTCGCGCAACAAGCGCACCATCGGCCTGTACCTGGGCGACCCGGACGGCGCGGAGCTGTTCCTGCGGCTGGTGGAGACCGCCGACGTGGTGGTGGAGAACTTCCGCCCGGGAACCCTCGAACGCTGGGGGTGCGGCTACGAGCAGATGAGGGAGCGCAACCCCGGCATCATCCTCGCCCGCGTCACCGGGTTCGGCCAGACCGGACCGTACGCCTCGCGGCCGGCATTCGGCACGTTGGCGGAGGCGATGAGCGGGTTCGCGTACATCACCGGCGAGCCCGACGGTCCACCCACCCTGCCGCCGTTCGGCCTGGCCGACGGCATCGCCGGCATCGCCGGCTTCGGGGCGGTGCTCACGGCCCTGTACCACCGCGACGCCCGCGGCGGTACCGGCCAGCAGATCGACCTGAGCATCCTGGAGCCGATCGTCACCGTGCTCGGTCCGCAGCCGATCGTCTACGACCAGCTCGGGATCGTCCAACAGCGGCGCGGCAACCGGTCGGAGAACAACGCGCCGCGCAACACGTACCGCACCCGCGACGGCCACTGGGTGGCCATCTCCACCAGCGCGACCTCGGTGGCCGAGCGGGTGATGCGCCTGGTGGGGCACCCGGAGGTGGTCGACGAGCCGTGGTTCTCCAGCGGGGCGGGTCGTGCCCGGCACGCCGACCTGCTCGACAGCTACGTCGCGGCGTGGATCGCCGAGCGCACCCGCGACGAGGTGGTCAGGGAGTTCGAGCGGGCGCAGGCGGCGGTGGCGCCGGTCTACAGCGTGGCCGACCTGCTCGCGGATCCGCAGGTACGGGCCCTCGACATGATCACCACAGTGGACGATCCCGACCTCGGACCGGTGCGCATGCAGAACGTCCTGTTCCGGATGTCCGCCACCCCCGGGAAGATCCGGTTCACCGGCCGCGACCTGGGCGCCGACACCGACGCCGTGCTCGGCGGGGAGCTGGGCGTGCCGGCCGAGCGGCTGGCCGAGCTGCGGGAGCGGCATGTCATCGCCTGACCGGCTGCTGCGCAGCTTCCTGTACGCCCCGGGATCCCGCCCCGACCTGCTCGAGAAGGCGCTGGACGCCGGCGCCGACGCGGTCATCCTCGACCTGGAGGACGCGGTGGCACCGGCCGACAAGGCCACCGCGCGGCGCGCGGTCGCCGACCTCGTCGCCCGGCGCGCCCCTGCCGCCGCCTGCCAGGTGCACGTCCGCGTCAACCGCGGCCCGGACGGCTACGACCTCGACGACGTCGCGGCGGTGGTGGCCCCGGGCCTGGCGGCACTGCGGCTGCCGAAGGCGGTCTCGGCCGCCGAGGTAGCGGCCGTGGCGGAGCTGCTCGACGAGCTGGAGGCCGCCCGCGGGCTGCCCGCCGGCACGGTCGGGCTGTACCCGACCGTCGAGACCGCCGCGGGCGTTGACCGGTGCCGGGAGCTGGCCACCGCGCCCCGGGTGGTCAGCCTCGCCTTCGGCGCGGCGGACTTCCTCGCCGACATCGGTGCCCACGGCGGCGACGGGTACGAGCCGACCCTGCTGGCCCGTTCGGCCCTGGTGCTCGCCAGCCGCGTCGCCGGCATCGCCCCGCCGGTGGACGGCGCCTGGACGCGGTTGGACGACGAGGAAGGGCTGCGCCGGTCGAGCCGGTGGGCGCGGTCGTTGGGCTTCGCGGGCCGCTCCGCCATCCACCCTCGGCAGTTGCCGGTCATCCACGAGGTGTTCACCCCGACCGCGGAGGAGATCGCCTGGGCCAGGCGGGTGGTGGCGGCACTCGGCGAGCGGTCCGCCACGGCCGTGGTGGACGGCGGGTTCGTGGACCCGGCGGCGGCGCGGCGCGCCCGCCGGCTGCTGGCCCTCGCCGAGGGGGTGGACCGGTGAGCCCCACGCTCTCCCGGCGGCTGGCCGACTTCGCGGTCGCCTGCCGGGACGGGCACCTGCCCGACGAGATCGTCGCCGACGTCCGCCGCCGCGTCGTCGACATCCTCGGCATCTGCGTGGCCGCGCGACGGCTGGACACCAGCGCCGCCGTGATCTCCCTTGTGACCGACACCGGCGGGGCCCCGCAGGCCAGCGTGGTCGGGGAGAAGATCCGCGTCCCCGCGGCGCAGGCGGCGTTCGCCAACGGCGTGCTCGCGCACTCGCTGGACTACGACGACACGCACCTGCCCTCGGTCCTGCACCCCGGGGCGTCTGTGATCCCGGCGGCGATCGCCGCGGCCGAGGCGGAAGCGGCGCCACCGCGCCGTCTCGTGGCGGCGATCGCCGCAGGCATCGAGGTCACCGTCCGGCTCGGCATGGCCGGGTACGACCCGAAGGCCGGGAACTCGCTGTTCTTCGAACGCGGCCAGCACGCCACCTCCATCTGCGGAGCGCTCGGGTCCGCCGTCGCCGCCGGGCTGCTGATGGGGCTCGACGCCGACGGCCTGACCCACGCGATCGGCGTGGCCGCCAGCTTCGCCAGCGGCGTCATCGAAGGCAACCGGACCGGCGGCACCGTCAAGCGGATGCACTGCGGCTGGGCCGCCCACGCCGGAGTGACCGCCGCGGACCTCACCCGGCGGGGCATCACCGGGCCACCGACCGCGCTGGAGGGTCGGTTCGGCTTCTTCCAGGCGTTCCTGTCCGGACGGTTCGACGCCGACGCGCTGCTGCGGGGTCTCGGCGAGCAGTGGGAGCTGCCGAAGATCTTCTTCAAGCCGTACCCTGCCAACCACTTCACCCACGCCGGCATCGACGCCGCCATCGCCCTACGGGAGCAGGGCCTGCGGCCATCCGATGTAGAGGAAGCAGTGCTGCGGGTGGCCACGCCGACGGTGCGCACCATCGGTGAGCCGCTGGCGGTCAAGCAGCGGCCGGAGACCGGCTACCAGGCGCAGTTCAGCGGGCCGTACACGGTCGCCGCCGCGCTGTTCGGCGGGGGCGGCCTGGGCCTCGGTCTGTCCGACTTCACCGACGACCTTGCGCGGGACCCGCAACGGCGGCAACTCATGGCCCGCATACGGGTGGAGGCCGACCCGGTCTGCGACCGGATCTTCCCGTTCCAGTTCCCCGCCATCCTGCAGGTGCGCACCACCGACGGCCGCGTGCTCCGGCAGGAGGTGCTGGCCAACCGGGGTGGCCCGGACCGGCCCCTGTCCGACGCCGAGATCCTGCGCAAGTTCACCGACAACACCGCCGGAGTCCTCACCGACGGTCAGCTCCAGCGGTTCCGGCACGCCGTCGACCACCTAGCCGAGCTCGGTGACGTGTCCGCGCTGCTGGAGCCCCTCCAACCCCCCGACCATCCGTAGGAGGAGCCATGGCCACATACGACCTGCTGATACGGGACGTGCGCGTGGTGCGTCCGGGCCACGAGGAGGTGGAGCGGCTGGACGTGGCGGTCGCCGACGGGCGGTTCGCGGCGCTCGCGCCCCGCATCGACCCCGCCGAGGCGGCCACGGTGGTCGAGGGCCGGGGGCGGCTGGCCTTCCCGGGCGTGGTCGACGCCCACCAGCACTGGGGCATCTACAACGAGCTGTCCGACGACGTGCGCAGCGAGAGCCGCGCGGCCGCCCAGGGCGGGGTGACGTGCGGCATCACGTACATGCGCACCGGTCAGTACTACCTGAACCGCAGCGGGCCGTACGAGGAGTTCTTCCCCGAGGTGCTGGCGCGCACCGAGGGTCGCTCGTACGTCGACTACGCCTACCACCTGGCGCCGATGATGGCCGCCCACATCGACGAGATCGAGACGCTGATCGAACGGCACGGCGTCACCTCGTTCAAGATCTTCATGTTCTACGGCGGCCACGGCCTGCACGGCCGCTCCGACGACCAGAGCAGCTTCCTCATGACGCCGCCGGGGGAGCGGTACGACCTGGCCCACTTCGAGTTCGTCATGCGCGGCATCGCCCGGGCGCGGGAGCGGTTCCCTGAGCTCGCCGACGCCATCTCGCTGTCGCTGCACTGCGAGACCGCCGAGATCATGGCCGCCTACACCCGGCGCGTCCAGGAGGCCGGACAGCTGCGAGGGCTGGAGGCCTACCACGCCTCCCGCCCGCCGCACTCCGAGGGCCTGGCCGTCACCATCGCCGCCTACCTCGCCCACGAGACCGGGCTGACGAACATCAACCTGTTGCACCTGTCGTCGGCCAAGGCGATGGAGGCCGCGCTGACGATGCAGCGCGCCTTCCCGCACATCGACTTCCGGCGGGAGGTCACCATCGGACACCTGCTGGCCGACATCGACACCGCCGGCATCGGCGGCAAGGTGAACCCACCGCTGCGACCTCGCGCCGACGTCGAGGCGCTGTGGGACGCGGTGCTCGCCGGCCACGTCTCGTGGGTGGTCAGCGACCACGCGTGCTGCCGGGACGAGATGAAGTTCGGCGCCGACCGCGACGACGTGTTCCTCGCCAAGTCCGGCTTCGGCGGCACCGAGTACCTCCTGCCCGGCCTCATCACCGAGGGCCGCAAGCGGGGCCTGTCGTACCCGCGGATCGCCGAGCTGGTGTCGTGGAACCCGGCGCAGCGGTACGGCCTCTACTCCAAGGGCACCATCGAGGTCGGCTACGACGCTGACCTGGTGCTCGTCGACCCGGACCGGTCGTGGGTGGTGCGCGCCGAGGACTCGGAGTCCACCCAGGAGTACACACCGCTGGAGGGGTACGAGATGACCGCCCGGGTCGACGACGTGTTCCTGCGTGGCCAGCGCATCCTCGCCGACGGCAAGGTCGTCGGCGAGCCGGCCGGACGCTACCAGTCCCGACCCGTGCCCGGCCCCGGGCGGCCGGCGTGACGCGGTGGGCCCGCACCGGACCGGTCAACGCGCGGGACGTGCCGCCGGCCCCGGCTCACGCCTGCCGGCCGCACACCGCGTCGGCCTCGATCTCCACCACCCACCTGGGGTCGAGCAGGCCGGCCACGACCACCATCGTGGCGGCCGGCCCGACCCTGCCGACCGCCCGGGCGTGGGCACGCCCCACCGCGTCGGCCACCGCCGGGTCGGTGATGTACATGCGGGTCCGGACCACGTCGTCGAGTGTGGCGCCGAGCCCGGCGAGCGCCCCGGCGATGATCTCGAAGCACCGGTCCGCCTGCACCTCCGGGTCCGGGTCGCAGTGACCGTCCGGCCACACCGGTGCCGTGCCGGAGACGTGGATCACGTCGCCGACCCGCACCGCCCGGCTGAACCCGATGGTCGCCTCGTACGGCGAACCCGACCGCACCGACTGCCGCATGCGCGTACCGTAGCCGCACCGGCCGCAAGCCGCGGGGCGGCCCCGGTGTGCCGCCCGCCGCGAGCGTGACGCCGCTCCCGGAGCCAGCCCGGAGTCAGCCACGGGCGACGGACGCACCGCCGTTACCGCCACCCTTCCCGACCGCCCGCGTACCGGGGTCGACGCCGCCGGTGTCCAGCCGCATCGGCGGGTACTCGTCGCGCATGAGGGCGGCGTACGCGCTCACCCGCACCACCCATCGATTGAGGCCCATGAGCAGGTCGAAGAGTGCCCGCGGGTAACGGCCGGTGAACGCCAGCACGACGACGGCGAACAGGGCGAGCAGTCCGATGAGGCCGGGCTGGCTCCAGGAGAAGCGGTCGCCGGAGTCCCAGCGCACCGACACCCCGACCAGGAGAGCCACCACCAGGTAGTGCGGGATCGCGAGCAGCCACCACTTGACGAGCACCAGGCCGCGGGACAGCCGGGCCGGGTAGTCCACCGAAAGGTCCGCCGGGTACGCCGGGTCGGGTGCGAGACGGAACGGCGGGTACCGGTCCGTGCCGAGGACCCGGAAGGCGTAGTACCTGACCCGCCAGGTCCACCGCAGCACGCCGACGTTGAAGTCGAAGATCGGCCGCGGGTACCGCGCCGTGACGAGGATCGCGACGAACGCGACGACGGTCAGCAGCACGAACGCGACCCACAGGAACACCAGGACGACCAGGTGCGGGACGGCCAGCAACCACTTGACCAGCCACAGCCAGCGGCTGAGCGGCTCGTCCAGGCGGGCGTCCACCCGTACCGGGTACGGGGTCGCGCCGTCGGCTCCGGCCGGGGTCGTGCCGCCACCCTCCGGCGGACCGGCGCCGCCGGCGGAGCCGGCGCCCTCGTCCGGCTGACCGGCCGTCCCGCCCGTGACCGGTGGCGGCTCGCCGGGCCCGCGGGTACCGCCGACCCGCGACCGGGTCACGGCCACGAGCACGATCGCCAGGCCACCGGCGAGCAGCAGCAGGCCGACCACCAGGCCGGCGGCCCCGAGCGGCAGCAGGAAGCCGTCGCGTACGCCCACGGCCACGTCGGCGGTCACACCGCGGCTGGCGTCGGCGTTCATGACCACCACCGACCACTCGCCCTCGCGCAGCCGCCAGTCGACGGTGCGGGTACCCGGGCCGGACGACGAGGTGACCCAGAAGTCCTCCGCCTCCGGCGGGGTGACCTCGCCGGGTCCGGTGACCCGGTCGGTGGCGACCCGGAAGGGCCAGTAGCGCACGCGGTCGACCCGCTCGTGGTCGGTGCCGGCGAGCCACCGCTCCACCTGTGCGCGCGGGCCGACGCCGACGAACAGGGACTGCCCGCCGACCGGGCTCGCCCGCACGCGCACCGTACCGGTGGGTTCGCCGTCGTCCCATCCGTCGCCCAGGTCCACGTCAGCCACCAGGACCGCGGTGTCGGTCTCGAACGTGCGTGCCGGAGTCAGGTAGTGGCCGTCCTCCCGCAGCACCGCGTGGGCGACGAGCAGTCCGGCGCCGGCGACCGTGGCGCCCAGCCCGATCACGGCCAGGAGCGCGCCGACGATGACGGCAATGAGTCCTCCGGCCCGCATGTCCCGACCATGCCCGTCTGTACCGGTAGCAAACCAGAAGCGGAGTGCCGTGCTACCTGGGGCATCCGAACCTGTCCGTCCAGCGCCGGCCACGAGGGCACGCCTCGGGCGCGGTTGACGACCTTCTCATTGCTACCGCTGAGGGCTCGACGGGCCGAGCAGACGACCCACACACCCGACCAGGTGCTCGAATGATCGAACCCTCCGGGCTGAGGCAAGATCCATGAGGGCGGCGAATGCCGGCTGGTGCAGCGTCTCCCGGTACGACTCGGTCATGAGTGCGGCGAGGTGACCCTTGGCGCCTCCGAGCCGCTCGGGGTCGCCGTCAAAGGTCGCCTTATCGCGTACCGCCCGGTGAGCTCGGAGAGACTCGACGGCTCCGAGGAACCACGCCTCGAACTCCCGTACGGCGATCGCCACCTCGATGGGGGTGGGTGCCGCCGCCTCGCGAAGCTGTTGGGCCAACTCGACGGCACAGTCGTCGTCTGCATCGGCAATAACCAGCACGCCACCGCGTGACTCGGAACGGGTGGCCTGGATCATCACCGCCTTGGGCAACTCCGATAGCAGCCGGTTCCGCCGTACCCGGTACGGGGGCGGGACCTCGACGTAATGGACGCTGTACAGCTCACTCGCGATGCGTGAGACAAGGATGGGCACGGCCTTGACGTCGCCGTGACCTTCCACCACGGTGGCGATAACGGGAGCGTTCACAGCGAGAAGAGCTCCAGTTGTTCAGGGGCCCCAGGGGCCGGTACGAGCTGATCGACGCGGAGCAGCTCGCCCGGCGTCAACAGCGCGTCCCGCATGGCGCGCAGTCCACCTTCGTCGATGTGGTTGATCTGCGTGTTCCCGCGGTGGGACCGCACGGCGAGAAGCTCTTCCGGGCGAATGTCCGGAGAGTCGAGCAGGTCGGGGCTGTGAGTGGTGAGGAGTATCTGCCTGGACTCGGAGGCGTCACGCAACGCCTCGAGGAGCAGGCCAGCTGCCGCGGGGTGCAGGGCCACCTCAGGCTCCTCTATGCCGACGGGGCTGGCCAGCGCGGTGCTGCCGGCGAATAGCGACACGAGCACCCCGAGAGCCCGCAACGTGCCATCGCTCATCGAGGATGCCTGGAACGTCCACGGAGATTCGTCCCCCGCGACCTTTTGCCGAAACTGGATGGTCTCCCAGGCGCCTAGACCGCGCCGGTCGACCGCGACGACGCCCTCGACGATCCGACTCAGATACTCCTCAATCCGCTTCTTCGTCTCCGGTCGCTCCCTCCGGAGCCTCTCCAGAACGCTGGCGACGTTGGAGCCGTCCCGCCTCAGCAGTTCCCCCGCGTCCGGCGTCTGAAGCTGGCGCATCGCGTCGGGGTTGAGGTTGTAGACGCTGACCGCGGAGAGACCGTCGAAGACCGGCCGGAACGGCTCCAGACCGGACGCAGCGACGAGGTACAACCGGTCGTCGGAGACGGCTGGCATGGTCGGCTCGCTGCTATCTTCGAGGCGACCGTCGCGCACGCGGTAGTAGCGGTCGCCATGCCCCCACTCAGCGGAAGCGACTATGCACTCTTCGTGCGTGACCCGGTAGTCGCCCCCGCGTACGGCCCCCACCTGGTACCGGTAGCGTCCGCCGTAGCCGTTGGTGCGGAACCGCACCTCGACTCCGAAGCTCGTGGGGTGTCCGCGGGAGCGCCGTCGGACCTCGCTGATGCCGCCACGCTCACGCAGCGCGTTGTCCAGGTTCTCGCTCAGGCCCTGCGCCGTGAAGCGTAACGCGTCCAGAAAGTTGCTCTTCCCGGATCCGTTCGGGCCGACCAGCATGGTGAGCGGGCCGAGCTTGACATCACAGGCGGCGATACTGCGGTAGTGCCGAAGGCGGACCTGGGTGATGTCGAAACGGGTGGCCACCTGACCAGGCTATCCGAGGAGCCGGGGGTCGGGCGCACATCCTGCACTGGTGCTGACGGCGCGAACGGGGCACCGGCCGGGACCGCCCCGCGTCGGGTCAGCCGCGCTCGGGTGCGGACAGCCGGTAGTCCTCGGCCTGCGGGCTCCACTCGAGCCCGACCGCGCCGCTGGTGGCCGCTGCCCGGCAGAACTGGAGGAAGCTGCGGTAGCCGAGCTTCTTCTCGCTGAAGTCGGGCTGCACCCGGCGGAGCTGGTCCTTGAGGCCGGACAGGCCGACGACGCCGTCACTGTCCGCTAGCTCCTTGACCACCGACCGTAGCAGCTCGAAGGCGGCCTCCTGCCCACCGCGCTCCGGCAACGAGACCTCGGGGTCTCCCGCGGCCGGACCGGGCGACAGCTCGACCACGTTCCGCTCGGCGAGGTGGCGCAGCAGCTCCCCGAAGGCGCGGAAGCCGTAGTCCGCCTCGCTGAACGTGGGATCCTTTCGGAGCAACGTGCGCTTGAGGGTGGAGGCGGTCACCGGTCCGCCGGCACCGCTGCATGCCCGCGACCGTCTGGGCGACGAGCTCGGCGAGCGCCTCGGCGTCGGTCGGCTTCCCCTGCTCCGCCTCCGCGGCGGCCGGTTCCGTGCGGTCGGCCGCGGCCGCGCGTTCCGGCTCGGTCGGGGCGGCCGGCGCGGGCGTGCGGGCGGCCGCCGGTTGCGGCGCGGGCCGACCGCGGCGCGGCCGTGACGGGGGTTCCACACCCTCCAGCCGGTTGTAGTAGAGGAACTCGTCGCACGCCGGCGGCAGCAGCGCGGAGGTCGACTGCTCCACGCCGACGCCGATCACCCGCTTGTTGAGCTCGCGGAGCTTGTGCACCAGCGGCGTGAAGTCGCTGTCACCGGTACCGATGACGAACGTCGAGACGTAGTCACGGACGAATGCCAGCTCCATCGCATCGACCGCCAGCTTGATGTCCGCGGCGTTCTTCCGGGACGCGCCCATGCGCTGCGGTATGTCGATGAGCTCGACGTGTGACCGGGTGAGCATGCGGCGGTCCTCCTCGAAGTACGACCAGTCGGCGTACGCGCGGCGGACCACCACCCGGCCCCGTTCGGCCAGCGCATCGGCGACCGGACGGATGTCGAACATCATGCCGCCCAAGTGTTCCCGCGTTCCCAGGGCGAGATTCTCGTAGTCGAGAAACAGGGCGATGCGTTCCTCCGAGTCCATTCCCGCAGCGTACGACGTGACGCGCGGTTCAGCTTGGAAGAACCCCAAGGATGCGACGCCACGGCGGTCAGCGCGGCCGCGGGCGGTCGTTCTAAGCTGGGACGACCCGACCGCTCGCGATGGTCACGCACCAGGAAGGTGGCATCTCCATGCCGATCGATACCACTGCACCATCCCGGGTCGCGTACCGTGCCCTGCAGACCCGTCACCTGGACGGGTTACTGCGCGACCGAGCCGGCTTCGGTCCGGTGGAGCGTCGACGTGCGGCAGCCGTGGCCGCGGTGTTCCCGTTCCGTACCAACGCGTACGTCGTCGACCAGCTCGTCGACTGGTCCGCGGTCCCCGACGACCCCATGTACCGCTTGGTGTTCCCGCAGCCGGGGATGCTCTCACCGGAGGACCTCGCACGCATGGAGCGGCTGGTCGACGGCGGCGGCAGCGCCGAGGAGCTGCGCCGCGCCGCCAACGAGATTCGCATGCGTCTCAACCCGCATCCGGCCGGCCAGGTCGACGCCAACGCGCCGGTGATGGACGGCGTGCGGCTCTCGGGGCTGCAGCACAAGTACGCCGAGACCCTGCTCGTCTTTCCGAAGCAGGGCCAGACCTGTCACGCGTACTGCACCTACTGCTTCAGGTGGCCGCAGTTCGTCGGTGAGCCCGACCTGAAGATCGCCACCGACGACGTCACCGCGATGGCCACGTACCTGACCCGGCACCCCGAGATCACCAGCGTCCTGGTGACCGGCGGGGACGCGCTCATCATGGGTTCGGCGGTGCTACGGCGTTACATCGAGCCGTTGCTCAGTATCGACACCATCGAGTCGGTGAGGATCGGCACCAAGGCGCTGAGCTACTGGCCGTACCGGTTCCTGACCGACCCGGACTCCGACGAGCTGCTCAGGCTCTTCGAGGAGGTCGTCGCCTCCGGTCGACAGCTGGCGGTGATGGCGCACTACTCGCACCCGCGCGAGCTGGAGACCGACGTCGCGCGGCGGGCTGTCAGACGGGTCACCGGCACGGGGGCGGTGATCCGGGCGCAGGCGCCGCTCATCCGTGGTGTCAACGACGACGCCGACGTGTGGGCCCGGATGTGGCGGGAGCAGACCCGGCTCGGCGTGGTGCCGTACTACATGTTCGTCGAGCGCGACACGGGGCCGCAGGGGTACTTCGCGGTTCCGCTGGCGCGCGGGCACGCCATCTTCCGTGACGCCTACGCGCAGGTGTCCGGGCTGGCCCGCACCGTCCGGGGTCCGACGATGTCAGCCACGCCGGGAAAGGTCTGTGTGGACGGTGTCGCGGAGGTGGCCGGGGAGCGGGTGTTCGTGCTGCGCATGTTGCAGGCCCGCAACCCGGACCTGGTGGGGCGCCCGTTTTTCGCCCGGTACGACGAGACGGCGATCTGGCTGACCGACCTCAAGCCGGCGTTCGGTGCGGACACGCTGCTGCCCGGACTGACCGTCTAGCGGTCCGGTACGATCCGTCGCGGAATGGTGGCGCAGGGGGTTCCGGAACGGAACGGACCGTCGATGATGGATGACGCTGCGCCGCCGGTCGGGCCGCTCCCGTCCGGCGGGTACGTGTTCGCGAACGCCACCGGGTTCACCGACCCGCGCACGGGCGAGCACCGCGGCCTGCTGGACGACCTGGCCGCCACGCTGGATTCGTTCACGCAGCGTCGCCTGGTGGAAGCGGGCGTCGGCCCGGGTGCCAGGTGCCTGGAGGTCGGCGCCGGCGCCGGTACGGTCGCGCGGTGGCTCGCCGAGCGGGTCGGCCCGGACGGTCGGGTCGTGGCGACCGACGTTGACCCGCAACCGCTGCCGCCGCACCCGTCGTTGACGGTCGTGAGGCACGACATCGTGACCGATCCCCTCGAGGAGGGCGCCTACGACGTCGTCCACGCGCGACTCGTCCTGGCCCACCTGCCGCAGCGGGAGCGGGTCCTGGAACGGCTCGTCGGCGCCCTCGCCCCGGGGGGTGTCCTGGTCCTGGAGGAGTTCGACCCGTCCTGGGACAGGTGCGTGCTGTGGGCGCCCGATGTGGATGCTCACCGGCTGTTCGCGGAGTATCACCGCGCGCTCATGGCGGCGCTCCGGGCGGCGGGCACCGACCCGGGCTGGGGTCGCCGGCTCCCTCACACCCTGGCGGAGGCCGGCCTGACGGCGGTGTCGGCGGAGTTCTGGGCGCGGGCGTGGCGCGGTGGCGAACCGGGGTGCCGGTTGGCGTACGTCGCCGCCGGGCACCTGCGGGCGCGGCTGGTGGACAACGGCATGAGCCCGTCGGACATCGACCGCCTCCGGGAGCTCCTGCTCGACCCGCGGCTGCTCATCCACGGGAATCTCGCCGTGTCCGCGATGGGTCGCCGGTCCTGACGTGCCGCATACCTTTACAGGGGTGCCGTATATCGCTAGGTTGTCCCACGTGCGGGCGACTCCGAACACTTTCCTGCCGGTCGTGGTGACGCCCGAGGACCCGCAGGTGACGACCGAGCACATCACCGACGACTTTGTCGGCGACCTGGTCGTGGCGTACAGCACCGGCGGGCCGGACGTGCCCGACCTGCTGACGTGGGAGGAGTTCGACCGGCTCGGGATCTCCCGCCGGGACCTGCGCAGCCAGGCGGCCGCCAACCTGTACGCGGCCCTGGACCGGGTCGGCTTCCACGGTCAGCCGCCGGCGTTGATGCTCTCCTTCGACGGGCTGGAGTCCAGCGTCCTGCTCGCGCACCGCTTCTGGGACGATGTGGAGCGCATGGTCCCCGGCGAGCTGGTCGTCGGCGTCCCGGCACGCGACGTCGTCATCTTCACCGGCTCGGGGTCGCGGGCAGGTATCGAGAAGGTCCGCCGGGCCGTCGACCGGGTCCTCTTCGCCGGTGGCGAGCACCTCCTCAGTCGCGACCTGCTGGTGCGCCGTCAGCGCCGGTGGGAGGTGCTGACCGGCGTCCCCTCCGCCGTACCCGTCCACGCCTCTGCGCCTCCGGCGCCGTCGTCACCGCCGCCTGCGTCGGTGCGGCCGACGTCGCCGGCGCGCCCGCGCCCGCCGTCCCCGGCGCATGCGGCCCCGCCGGAGCGGCTGTCCCCGCGTCCGATGTCGGCTCCGCCGGTGCGGCCGGAGCCGCCTGCGCGGACGCCGGTCCCGTCGCGGTCGGCGGCGCCGGTGCGTTCCCCGGCGCCGGCTCAGGCGGAGCCGCCGGCACGGTTTCCGCAGCCGGCGCGGTCCGCGGAACCGGAACGGTTCGGCCCGTCTGCGCCGCGGTCCCGTTCCGGGCTGCCCGAACGGTTCTCGCCGCCCCCGCCTTCAGCTCCACCGGTGCGGCCGAGTCTGCCGGAGCGGTTCGCCCCGCGGCCGGTTCCGCCGTCCGCACCGTCGGAGTACCGACCACCGGTACGTTCCGCTCGTCCGGCGCCGTCCGGCTTGCCGGAGCGGTTCTCCCGCTCGGAGTGGTACGACTCGCCCGAGCCACGGTCGGCGTGGCCGGGTCGCCGGCAGGGGCCAGGTACGCCGGACCGGTTCGACGCCCCGCAGAGCTACGGCTTGACGGACCGGTCCGATGGGGCGTACGGGGACCCACGCCCGGTCGCCGCGCCCCGGCACTTGTGGCCCGCGCAGGGTGGGCGGCCGGCTGACCGACGGGTGCCCCATCCACGTACGCACTGGTCCAGCGCGCAAGTTCCCTGAACAGCTCCGCCCGGGCGGGTGCCCGCGACAGCGTGAGGTCGTGCATGCCGCCCTCGATGCGGACCAGGGTCACCCGTTTGCCGAGCTGTGGCGCCCAGCGGGCGATGTCCTCCACGTCCAGCACCGCGTCGGCGTACCAGGCGGCCTCGTCCCACTCGACGCCGCGGAAGGACCGGGTCGAGCACGCCACGAGCACCGGAATGTCCAGGTCCAGCCCACGGTGGAGGCGTTGCTGACCCTCCCGTACCGCCGCCAGCCAGCCGAGCCGGACCGGGAACCCGCCCAGCGGCTTCCATCTCAGGTCGTATGACCACTCTCCGTGATAGTCAACGTGCAGGCTGTGACCGTACACCTCCGACCGCGGCCGGGGCAGGACCTGGTACGGCCGGCGGCGTCCCCACCGTTGCAGGAAGTGCTCGGCCGGGCGTCGCAGCAGGCCGGTCCCGGGCAGGTCGAAGAAGGGGCTGTTGAGGAACAGCGCCGACACCATCCCGGTGCCCGCCCGTTCCTGCGCCCACAGCGAGGCGATGAGCCCGCCGGTGGAGTGGGCCGCGACCAGCAGGTGGTCGTGCCCGTCGGCCCGGATCAGCTCGGCGGCCTGGTCGAGCTCGGGGAAGTACTCGTCCAGGCTGCGGCAGAAGTTGGGGGTCTGGTGCGCGAGCAGGCTACGCCCGTACTTGCGCAGGTCCAGCGCGTAGAAGTTGAAGCCCTGGGCGACGAACCAGTCGGCGACGTGGGTCTGGAAGAAGTAGTCCGACATCCCGTGGATCCACAGGACCGCACGCCGGGTACGGTCATCGCCGAGGCGACGCACGAGGGTCGCGACGACCGGACCCTCGAAGTCGTAGCCCATGTCCAGCACCAGCTGCTCGTACGGGTATCCCAGCAGGTCCGTCCGCATAGCGGAGACGGTAACGCGTCGCCGGAGCTAGTGTGTGGGGGCGTGTACCGGAGGAGGGTACGGTGATCGAGTCACGGGGAGGCCGCCGCGTCGTGATCACCGGTGTGGGGGTGGTCGCGCCGTGCGGCATCGGAGCGGAACGGTTCTGGCGCGGTCTGTCGGAGCCGCCGCCCCAGGAGGTGGTTCGCCGCGTACCGGACTTCGACCCGGAGCAGTTTGGGATCTCCCGGGTGGCGGCGCGCCGCCTTGACCGGTTCGCCCAGTTCGCGGTCGCCGCGGCGGCCGAGGCGCTCACCGACGCCGGGCTGATCCCCGGCCACACCGCGGAGGGGCCCCTCGCCGGGGTGGACGGCGACCGCGCCGGGGTGCTCATCGGCAGCGGGATCGGCGGGGCGATGTCGTGGGAGGCCCAGGCCCTGATCCGTGCCGAGCGCGGCGACCGGGCGGTCTCGCCGCTGACCGTGCCGCTGGTCATGCCGAACGCCGCCGCCGCCGCGGTGTCGATGCGCTGGCAGCTGCGCGGCCCCTGCGAGACGGTGTCGACCGCCTGTGCCACCGGTACCCACGCGATCGCCAACGCGGCGCGGTGGGTGGCCTCCGGCCGGGTGGACCTCGCCGTGGCCGGCGGCGCCGAGGCCGCGCTGACCGAGACGAACGTCGCCGGTTACACCAACATGCGGGCGCTGTCCCGCACGGGAATCTCCCGTCCGTTCGATGTTGATCGCGACGGGTTCTGCGCCGGCGAGGGCGCCGGCGTGCTGGTGCTGGAGGAGGCGGCGCACGCGGCCAGGCGCGGGGCGCGGGTCTACGCGGAGGTGGCCGGCAGCGGGTCCACCGCCGACGCGCACCACCTGACCGCTCCCGCCCCGGACGCGCGGGGAGCGGTGGCGTGCATACGGGCCGCGCTGGCGGACGCGGGGGTGGAGCCGGCGGAGGTGACCCACGTCAACGCGCACGGCACGTCCACCCCGCTCAACGACGCCACCGAGGCCCTGGCCATCCGTGAGGTGTTCCCCGCCCCCGGTCCGGCCGTCAGCGCGATCAAGGGCGTGACCGGGCACTCGCAGGGCGGCGCGGGCGCGATCGAGGCGGTGGCGCTCGCGCTGACGTACGCCCACCGGACGCTGCCGCCGACCATGGGCACCGTCAAGGTGGACCCGGAGATGGGCATCGACGTGGTGACCGAACCTCGACCGTGGGAGCCGGCACCCGCGATCTCCAACTCGTTCGGGTTCGGTGGCCACAACGGCACGCTGGTCTTCGTGCCGGCCTGACAGGTCGCCGCCGATCGGCTGAGCCTGATCCGCGGGCGCACCCCGGCCCGGCGCGTCCGGGCCGAGCGTGCCTTTGCGGGTGCGTCCGGGACCCGGGGCCGTCCCGCGTTGGAGGTCCCTCCGGCGGGTCCCCGCGGCGGGTACGTCCGGGGGGTGTGGTCGGCCGGCCGAGGCGGTCCCGCCGGGCGCGTCCCGGCGTGGGCGGCCCTGCCGCGGACGGCTACTACCACGGCGTCGGACCGTGCGACGTGCCGTCCACAGACGGCGCGCCTGTCCACAGCACCGGTGCCGGTGGTGGTCCGGTTCGTGGGTCCCACGGAGGGTGTGGGTCGAGTCGACTCGCTCTTCACCGGACCACACAGAGGATCTCACCATGTTCGACACGTATGTCACTGTCGTCGGTAACGTGCTGCACCCGCCGGAGATGCGGAGGACTTCCAACACCGGCGCCATCGTCACGACCTTCAAGATCGCCTCAACAGCCCGCCGCCTGGACCGGGAGACCGGCCGTTGGGTGGACGGCAACAGCCTGCGTGTCCGGGTCACATGCTGGCGGTCCCTGGCGCTCAACGTCCGGCAGTCGGTGACGGTCGGCGACCCAGTGATCGTGACCGGCCGGCTCTTCACGCGGGACTGGGAGGACGAGCAGGGCGCCAGGCGGACGTCGTACGAGCTGGAGGCGGTGGCGGTCGGTCACGACCTCAGCCGGGGCCGGGCGGTCTTCGAGCGGGCCAAGCCGAAGGTGTCGACCTCCGAGGTGGAGGACCCGGACACCGAGCAGCGCGTGGGCGGCGAGGCGACCGAGCGGGTGCACGACGGCGACGCGCCGGCACGGTTCGACGACACCCCGTTCGAGGCGGTCTTCGACCAGCCGGCGGCCGCCCCGCTGTCAGATCCGGACCGGCCTCTCCGGGACGGCGTTGTCGGCGTGCCGGGCGGGACGCCCGGAGGGGAGCATGCGGGGGACCTGTCGGCCGGGGACGGGGACGGTGCGGACCCGGTCGACGGAGACGGAGGGGACCGGGCCGAGGGGCCGGAGCCTGCCGTGGCGTCCCCGCGCCGGGGCGGTCGACGCGTGCGGGCGGCCGCGTGACGTGCTCCCGGGGTGGGGTCGGCGCCGCGCGGCGCCGACCCCACCCCGGGGAGACCCGCGCGGTGACGCCGGCGCCCCGTGATCCCCGCCACGTGTAGCCCGCCCGGTCGCGCCGCGGCACTGCCGGGTGACACGCCCACCAGTGGTGCGCACGCCGTGGTACGGACGACTGTGGCGGGCACCTGTGGCGGCCGCCCCGTGGCGGAGACGGGTGGTCCTGACATCTGCGGGGCAGACACCCGTGGCGGGCACGCCTACGGTGCGGACCGGCTGTGGCGCCGGCCGCCAGGGTTCCTGCCGCCCAGGTTAGGGTCGGCGGCAGATCAGCAGGAACCGGTGGCAGCCGACCGACAGCGGGCGCCCGGACGACAGCCGGTCGTGGAGCGCCCGCAGCCGGGGTGCGTAGCGGTCGACGTCGAAGTCTGGGACCTGCCAGGGGTTGAACCGCAGGAACATGATGACCGCGCCGATGTCGTGGAAGGCCACGGGAACGAGCTCTTCACGCCGGTCGATCACCTGGAGCCCGGCCTCCTCCGCCTGCCGCACCGCCGGCTCGAGACTCCAGTCGCGGTAGTCGTGCGGGGGTGCACCGAGCGCGTCGTTCAGCTCCTCGAGGTCGCGGCCGCCGACCTGCTGGGTGACGAAGTGGCCGCCAGGCGCCAGCACCCGGTGGACCTCCGAGGGGTGGTACGACTCGTGGCGGTTGAGCACCAGGTCGAAGCTGCCGTCACGCAACGGCAACGGGTACTGGTCCTCACCCAGTCCCGTGGTATCGAGCACCTGCACGCCCAGCGGCCGGAGGTTGCGTTCGGCGACGGCCACGTTGGGCTGGTAGCCCTCGGTCGCCACGACGCGCGGCGGCAGGGGCGCCAGGCTGCGCAGCAGCTCCCCGCCGCCGGTGCCCAGATCCAGCACGGTCGTGGCGCGGCTCAGATAGCGGCGGGCGATGTCACGGTAGTCCCACGAGGGCCGTTGCTCGGTGTACCGCCCGTCGAACACGCTCCAGTCCCAGCCCTCCATGCAGGCGGCCAACGCCTCGTCGACCAGCTGCTGGTAGGTCACAGAGGCCATCCTACGCAGCCGTGGGGGTGCGACCGGGTCCTGTGCGGACGCACGGCCGGCTCCTGCGGACGCGAAGCCTGCGCGCGGTCCGTGGCGGCGGACGCGGTCGACCGCGGTGCCCGCGGACGCGGACGCTCGTGCCGAGCGCCGGCGGACGCTCCCGTGGCGGCATGGCGGTCGGTGCCGAACGTCAGTGGCCGCCGTCGCGGCGGCTGGACGTCGCCGTGCGGGTAGGGCACGATCGACGGCAGGGTGCGTGAGGCCGGAGCTCGCACGCCCATCCGAGGTGGAACGAGGTGGCGGCATGGACGACGAGGTCGGCGCGGGAACGGGTGCGGCGGGCGACGACAGCGGCGACGAGCCGCGGGCCGGGTCGTCAACCGGCGCTGGTCAGGACGGTTCGGTGCCCGGTGGTGACCGGGCGGAGGCCGCGTCGCCGGCCAGCGGTCGTCAGGAGGGTTCGGTGCCCGGTGGCGAGCGGGCGGAGGGCGCCTCGTCCGCGGGCGGTGGTCAGGAGGCTCCGGCTGCCGGTCCTGAAGACGGGGAGTCCGCACGCGCGGGCGAGGGGTCCGGTGGGTCCGGTGGCACCCGGCGGCGGGTGCTGACCGGCATCAGCTCCCGCGCGTGGGAGCACCCGGCCGACCGGGGCGCCCTCACCGCCCTGAAGGAGCTGCGAGGGTTCGACGAGGTCCTGCGCGTTCTGTCCGGAGTCTGGAGCGAGCGTGCCTGGCGGCTGCAGTTCCTCGGCAGCGCCATCCGGGTGGATCACCGGCAGTACCCGCGCGTCTACCGCGTCTACACCGAGGCGGCGGCGACGCTGGACGTGCCCGAGCTGCCCGAGCTGTTCGTGCAGAACGACCGCAACCTCAACGCGATGGCGGTCGGCATGTCCAAGCCGTTCATCGTGGTCAACACCGGCATCTTGGAGCTGGCCGACGACGACGAGCTGCGCTGCCTGCTCGGCCACGAGCTCGGCCACGTCCTGTCCGGGCACGCCCTGTACCGTACGATGATCGTCGTCTTGACGAACCTCGCGCTCCGGTTCGCGTGGTTCCCGGTCGGGTCGGCCATGATCTATGCGATCATCGCCGCCCTGTACGAGTGGTGGCGGAAGGCCGAGCTGTCGGCCGACCGGGCCGGCCTGCTGGCCTGCCAGGACCCGGCGGCGGCGTTGCGCCTGTCCATGAAGCTGGCCGGCGGCGGCGATCTGTCGCAGGTGGACACCGCTGCCTACCTGGAACAGGCCGCCGAGTACGAGCGTCAGGGTGACATCCGCGACAGCATCCTCAAGCTGCTCCTGGTCATGTTCCGCAGCCACCCGCTGCCGGTCGCGCGGGCGGCGGAGCTGCAACGGTGGATCGACGAGGGCGGCTACGGCCGCATCCTCGCCGGCGACTACCCACGCCGCCACTCCGCCGAGGAGGCGTCGGTGTCGGAGGACGTCAGGCGGGCGGCCGACTCCTACCGGGAGGCCTTCGAGCGCTCCGAGGACCCGTTGTTCAAGCTGGTGCGCAGGGTGGCCGGAGGCGCCGAGGAGATCGGCGAGTGGATCGGCACCGGCGCCGGACGCCTGCGCGAGTGGCTGGCGACCGCCGGTCGCTCCGCCCGGGAGGCCGCGGGTGGGCGCCGCGGCGACGGCTCCACGGACGGCAGCGACTGACGGCGGCCGAGGCGGCGGGCCCGTCGGGGGCCCGTCATACCATTCGGGGATGGACATCAGGCAGCTGCGCGACGCCATCGACCGTGTGATGCCCGGGGTGCGGGCCGATCTGGAGCGCCTCGTGGCGATCCCCAGCATCGCCTTCCCCGGCTTCGACCACTCGCACGTCCAGAGATCGGCCGAGCTCACCGCCGAGCTGCTGCGCGGCTGCGGCCTGGAGGTGCGGATCGTCCGCTCCGGCGAGGGCCAGCCCGCGGTGATCGGCCGCCGGCCCGCGCCACCCGGGGCGCCGACCGTGCTCCTCTACGCCCACCACGACGTCCAGCCCGTGGGAGACCTCGCGAAGTGGGACAGCGAGCCGTTCACACCCGTCGAACGGGACGGCCGGCTGTACGGCCGCGGCGCCGCGGACGACAAGGCCGGCATCATGGCACACGTCGCGGCGCTGCGCGCGCTCGGGGACGAGCTTCCGGTCGGTGTCGTGGTCTTCGTGGAGGGGGAGGAGGAGTACGGCTCGGAGTCGCTGGAGCGGCTGCTGGTGGAGCACCGCGACGAGCTCGCGGCCGACGTCATCGTGATCGCCGACTCCAGCAACTGGGACATCGGCGTGCCCGCCCTCACCACTTCCCTGCGCGGCATCGTCAACCTGCTCGTGGAGGTGCGTACCCTCACCACCGCGGTCCACTCCGGAATGTTCGGCGGCCCGGTGCCGGACGCGCTCACGGTGCTGTGCCGGCTGATCGCCACCCTGCACGACGACAACGGCGACGTGGCCGTGGCCGGGCTCACCCGCGCGGCCGCGCCCCCGCTGGAGTACCCGCCGGACCGGCTGCGGGCCGAAGCCGGCATGGTCGACGGGGTCCAGTTCATCGGCACCGGCTCGCTCGTGGAGCGGATGTGGAGCCGGCCGTCCCTGTCGGTCCTCGGGCTGGACGCGCCGGCCACGGCGGAGGCGCCCAACGCGCTGGTGCCGTCGGCGCGGGCGAAGCTGAGCCTGCGCATACCACCCGGCCAGGACCCGAAGGACGCGTACGAGGCGGTCGCCGCGCACCTGCGGGCGCACGTCCCCTGGGGGGCAGCGGTGGAGGTGACCCCGGACCTGGACGGTGACCCGTTCGCCATCCGGGCGGAGGGACCCGCCTACGACGCCGCCCGTGCCGCGTTCCGCGCCGCATGGGACGGCGTCGAGCCGGTCGACATCGGCGTCGGCGGGTCGATACCCTTCATCGCCACCTTCGCCAAGCTGTTCCCCGACGCCGCGATCCTGGTCACCGGCGTCGAGGACCCCTACTCGCACGCGCACGGGCCCAACGAGAGCCTGCACCTGGGCGAGTTCGCCCGGGTCTGCCTCGCGGAGGCGCTCCTGCTGCAGAACCTCGCCCGCAGACCTGAGCGGCCGGCCGTCGGCTCGTAGCGCCGCCACCACCCGGCCGGGGTCGCGTCACCGGGCGGTGTCACAGCCGGGTGGCACCATGGGGTCCGTGCAGTTCGCGGACCTGGCGGCCACGTCCGCCGCGGTGGCCGCCACGCCGGCGCGCAAAGCCAAGATCGAGCTGCTCGCGGCCGCGTTGCGCGGCCTGGATCCGGAGGAGATCGAGGCCGGCACCGCGTTCCTGTGCGGGGAGCTGCGGCAGCGCCAGACCGGCGTGGGTTGGGCGGCACTGCGCGACCTGCCCCCGCCGGCTGACGTCGCCACCCTCACCGTCACCGACGTCGACCGCGCCGCGGCGGAGATCGCCCGGGTCTCCGGTCCGGGCTCGCAGGCGCGCCGGCGGGAGCTGGTGCACCGGCTGTTCGCCGCCGCCACCGTGCCGGAGCAGGTCCTGCTGCGCGGGCTGTTCGGAGGCGAGGTCCGCCAGGGCGCGGCCGCGGGGGTGCTCGTGGAGGCGGTCGCGGCCGCCGCCAGGGTGCCGCCCGCCACGGTGCGGCGCGCCCTGCTGGTCAGCGGAGACCTGCGACGGGTCGCCCGGGCGGCCCTGACCTCCGGCGTGGCCGGGCTGTCCGGCTTCACCCTGCAACCGGGCACACCCCTGTCGCCGATGCTGGCCGTCAGCGCCGCCACCGCGCCGGAGGCGTTGGCGATCACCGGCACGCCGGCCCTGGTCGACACCAAGCTCGACGGTGTCCGCATCCAGGTCCACCGCGACGGCGACGAGGTGGCGATCTTCAGCCGCAGCCTGGACGACATCACCGCCCGGATGCCGGAGGTGGCCCAGGCGGTGCGCGCCCTGCCGGTGAGCCGCATCGTGCTCGACGGGGAGGCGCTGCTGGTCGACCCGGACCGTCGGCCCCGGCCGTTCCAGGAGACCGCCGGCCGGGCCGCGACCCGCCTCGCTCCGCGCCTCGCCCTGTCCCCGTACTTCTTCGACGTCCTCCACCTGGACGGCGCCGACCTGCTGGACGCGCCGCTGGCGCAGCGCATCGAGGCGCTGTCCCAGGTGCTGCCCGCCCACCTGCAGGTCACCCGGACCACGGTCGCCGACGCGGAGGAGGCCACCGCCGCGTTCGCGCGCTCGGTGTCGTCGGGCCACGAGGGCGTGGTGGTCAAGGCGCTGAACGCCGGCTACGACGCCGGACGACGGGGCAGCTCGTGGGTCAAGGTCAAGCCGCGGTACACCCTCGACCTGGTGGTGCTGGCCGCCGAGTGGGGCCACGGCCGGCGGCGCGGCTGGCTGTCCAACCTCCACCTGGGCGCGCGGGACCCGGCCACCGGCGGTTTCGTCATGCTCGGCAAGACCTTCAAGGGCCTCACCGACGAGATGCTGCGGTGGCAGACCGCCCGGTTCCTCGAGCTCGCCACGGAGCGCAACGACTGGCTGGTGCGGGTGCGCCCGGAGCAGGTGGTGGAGGTCGCCTTCGACGGCGTCCAGACCAGCCCCCGCTATCCGGGCGGGGTCACGCTCCGCTTCGCCCGGGTGCTGCGCTACCGGGACGACAAGACGGCCGCGGAGGCGGACACCATCGAGACCGTGCGGGCCATCCACGCCGGTCAGGCGGTTCACGCCGCCGGATCACGGCCCTGAACGTTCGCCTCGATCTGGGTGGCGGCGGACTCGAGCAGCTCGTGGGCGAGGTTCGACAGCGCCCGCGCACTGGCGACCTCCTCGCCGATGAGGGGGGCCGGCCGGTCGGCCGGGTTGCGCCGGGCCTGGCCGTGTCCGCGGTGCACCCGGTTGTCCGGCGTCCGAAGCACCGCCACCGCGTCGGTGTGGTTCACGTCCTCGCTGAACGAGATCTCGATGTTCCAGGTGGTGCTCGGGCCGGCCACCACGCACCTCCCCGCGGTCGGCGGAACGTACGGCCCTATTCTCGCCCGGCCTGCGCCCGCGGCGCGGCGGTTCGGCCCAACCTCCCGGACCCTGCGCCGTCGCCTCCGCGGCCGTCGCCAGGGCGGTCGCCGACGCGGTCGCCCGGACCGTCGCCTCCGCCACACTCCACGCGGTCACCCTGGCCGTCGCTCCCGCGGCCGGCCGCGCGGTCGGCCGTACGGTCGCCTCCGCCGCCGTGCACGCCGTGCGCCTCCCGCCGCGCCAGCCACCCGGCACCGACCAGCACCAGCCCGGCGAAGATCCACCACTGGACGGCGTACGCGGCGTTGAGCCAGGCGTTCTCCCGCCGTACCGGCACCGGGACGAGGCCGTCGTCGCCCGGCTCGGCGAGGATGACGACGCCACCGTAGAGGCGGTAGGGGAGGTGGGCGGCGAGCGCGTCGAGGTTGATCCGGCGGGTCTGGAGCACCCCGTCACGGTTCTCCACCGGTGCCTCACCGCTCTCTCCGGGGTGGAGGCGCCCCGCCACGGTGACCTGGCCGGACGGTGGTGCGGGGACCGGCGGGGGGGACGTCATCCCTTCAGGGGAGGGGGCC
>VSBZ01000075.1:0-18133 GCA_047459215.1 Micromonosporaceae bacterium
GATGCACGAGGGGGAGCCCGGGCAGCCCCACGCTGGTGGCGAACCGCTCGCTCCAGTGGATGGGGTTGGCCGCCACCGGGCCGCTGAGCGGGATCGGTGCGGTACAGGCCCGCCGGGCCGCGGCGGCCGCCGCGACGGCGGCCGCGTGGCGTCCACCCGGGTAGCCGACCCGCGCCGTCCCACCAGGTGGACGGCAGGGCCCGCGCGGTTCTGGCGTTCCGCGTCACCGACCGTACACTCGTTACGACATCTTTCCGGCACGACAGGGCCGACGACGTCCCTTCGATCCATCCCGACGTCGAGGAGGCCCGGTGACGGAAACCCACAGACCACGCGGACTGTACGATCCCGCGTTCGAGCACGAGTCGTGCGGCGTGGCCTTCGTCGCCGACCTCTACGGCCGCGCCAGCCACGACGTGGTGGCCCGGAGCCTCACCGCGCTGCGCCGGCTGGACCACCGCGGTGCCCGCGGCGCCGACCCCGACACCGGCGACGGCGCCGGGATCATGATCCAGGTGCCGGACGCCTTCTACCGGCAGGTGGCCGGCGTCGACCTGCCGCCACCCGGGCGGTACGTGACCGGCCTGGTGTTCCTGCCGACCGACCCGGACGCGGCCGCGGTCGGGCTGCGGGTGCTGGACAAGTACGTGGCCGCCGAGGGGGCGCGGATCCTCGGCTGGCGGGAGGTCCCGGTCGACCCCACCGGCCTGGGCGCGGCGGCCCGCGCGGCGCGGCCGCACATCCGCCAGGTGTTCCTGTCCGCCACCGGCGCCGACGGCCGGCCGCTGTCGGGGATGGCGCTGGAGCGGGTCGCGTGGTGCGTGCGCAAGCAGACCGAGCGGGAGAGCCGCGAGCGCGGCACGCCGGTCTACCTGCCCTCGCTGTCCGGCCGCACCATGGTCTACAAGGGCATGCTGACCCCGGCGCAGCTGGTCACCTTCTACCCGGACCTGACCGACCCGCGCCTGGCGTCGGCGATCGCGGTGGTGCACTCACGGTTCTCCACCAACACCTTCCCGTCCTGGTCGCTGGCGCACCCGTACCGGCTCATCGCCCACAATGGCGAGTTCAACACCATCCGCGGCAACCGCAACTGGATGGCCGCGCGGGAAGCGATGCTCGCCTCCCCGCTGCTGCCCGGTGAGCTGCGGCGGGTACTGCCGGTCTGCAGCCCGGGCGCGTCGGACTCGGCCAACTTCGACGAGGTCCTGGAGCTGCTGTACCTGGCCGGGCGCAGCCTGCCGCACGCCGTGCTCATGATGATGCCGCCGGCGTGGGAGAACGAGCCGGAGCTGGATCCGCAGGTGCGGGCGTTCCACCAGTTCCACGCCTGCCTCATGGAACCGTGGGACGGTCCGGCCAGCGTGGTGTTCTGCGACGGCACCCTGGTCGGCGCGGTGCTGGACCGCAACGGGCTGCGGCCGGGACGGTGGTGGCGCACGGCCGACGGGCTGGTGGTGCTGGCCAGCGAGACCGGGGTCCTGGACGCCGACCCGGCCGCGGTGGTGGCCAAGGGGAGGCTGCGACCGGGACGGATGTTTTTGGTGGACACCGCCGCCGGGCGCATCGTCGAGGACGAGGAGATCAGACGGGAGCTGGCCGCGGCCGCGCCGTACCGCGAGTGGCTGGAGGCCGGGCTGGTGCACCTGGACCAACTGCCGGCGCGCCCGGCCGGCGCCGGACGCGCCCGGCCGGTGCACGACCGCGAGCCGCTGCTGCGCCGGCAGCAGACGTTCGGCTGGACCGAGGAGGACCTCAAGCTGCTGGTCGGCCCGATGGCCCGCACCGGTGCGGAGCCGGTCGGCTCGATGGGGACGGACACCCCGGTCTCGCCGCTGTCGCAGCGGCCGCGGCTGCTGTACGACTACTTCCACCAGCTGTTCGCCCAGGTCACCAACCCGCCGCTGGACGCCATCCGGGAGGAGCTGGTCACCAGCCTGGCCACCACCATCGGCCCGGAGGGCAACCTGCTCGACCCCGGGCCGGCCAGCTGCCGGCAGATCGTGCTGCCGTACCCGGTCATCGACAACGACCAGCTGGCGACGATCCTGTCCCTCGGCGAGGACGGTGGGACGGCCGGGTTCCGGGCGATGCGGGTGTCCGGCCTGTACCGGGTGGCCGACGGCGCCGACGGTCTCCGGAGCCGGCTGGTGGAGATCTGCCGGCACGTGTCGGAGGTGATCGAGGACGGGGTGCGGATCCTGGTGCTGTCCGACCGGGGTTCCACCGCCGACCTGGCCCCGATCCCGTCGCTGCTGCTGGTCGCCGCCGTCCACCAGCACCTGGTGGCCGAGCAGACCCGCACCCAGGTGGCGCTGGTGGTCGAGTCCGGCGACTGCCGCGAGGTGCACCACGCCGCCTGCCTGGTCGGGTTCGGGGCGGCCGCGGTCAACCCGTACCTCGCCCTGGAGACCGTGGCGGACCTGGCCGGCAGCGGGGCGCTGCCCGGCCTGGACGCGGCGCAGGCGGTCCGCAACTACCTGCGCGCCCTCAACAAGGGGATCCTCAAGGTGATGTCCAAGATGGGCATCTCCACGGTCTCCTCGTACTGCGGCGCGCAGGTGTTCGAGGCCGTGGGCCTGGACGACCGGTTCCTGCGCCGCTACTTCGCCGGCACGCCCGGACGCATCGGCGGCATCGGCCTGGCGGAGGTCCACGCCGAGGTCGCGGCCAGGCACGCCCGCGCGTGGCCGGCGAACCCGGCGGAGGACGCCCACCGCACCCTCGAACCCGGCGGTGAGTACCAGTGGCGCCGCGAGGGCGAGGTGCACCTGTTCAACCCGCAGACGGTGTTCCTGCTGCAGCACTCCACCCGGTCCCGCCGGTTCGAGGTGTTCGAGCGCTACACGGCCGCGGTGGACGAGCTGGCCGCGCGCACCGGCTCGCTGCGCGGCCTGTTCCGGCTGCGCACCGGGGTGCGTCCGCCGGTGCCGCTGGAGGAGGTGGAGCCGGCCAGCGAGATCGTCAAGCGGTTCGGCACCGGCGCCATCTCCTACGGCGCGATCTCCGCCGAGGCGCACGAGACGCTGGCGATCGCGATGAACCGGCTCGGCGGCCGGTCCAACAGCGGCGAGGGCGGCGAGGAGGTCGACCGGCTCTACGACCCGCTGCGGCGCTCGGCGGTCAAGCAGGTGGCCAGCGGCCGGTTCGGGGTGACCACCGAGTACCTGGTGCACGCCACCGACATCCAGATCAAGATGGCGCAGGGCGCCAAGCCGGGGGAGGGCGGCCAGCTGCCCGGCCACAAGGTGTGGCCCTGGATCGCCCGCACCCGGCACGCCACCCCGGGCGTGGGCCTGATCTCGCCACCGCCCCACCACGACATCTACTCCATTGAGGACCTCGCCCAGCTCGTCCACGACCTCAAGTGCGTCAACCCGGACGCCCGCATCCACGTCAAGCTGGTCTCCGCCGCCGGGGTGGGAACGGTCGCGGCGGGGGTCGCCAAGCTCAAGGCCGACGTCATCCTCATCTCCGGGCACGACGGGGGCACCGGCGCCGCGCCGCTCGGCTCGCTCAAGCACGCCGGCACGCCGTGGGAGCTCGGCCTTGCCGAGACCCAGCAGACCCTGCTGGCCAACGGTCTGCGTGACCGGGTGACCCTGCAGGTCGACGGGCAGCTCAAGACCGGCCGGGACGTGGTGGTGGCGGCGCTGCTGGGCGCGGAGGAGTTCGGCTTCGCCACCGCCCCGCTGATCGTCGCCGGCTGCGTCATGATGCGGGTCTGCCACCTGGACACCTGCCCGGTCGGCATCGCCACCCAGGACCCGGTGCTGCGCAAGCGGTTCACCGGCACGCCCGAGCTGGTGGAGACGTTCTTCCTCTTCCTCGCCGAGCAGGTCCGCTCGTACCTGGCGCAGCTGGGGTTCCGGTCACTCGCCGAGGCGGTCGGCCACGCCGAGCT
Source organism: Micromonosporaceae bacterium (assembly GCA_047459215.1). Classification (GTDB taxonomy): domain Bacteria; phylum Actinomycetota; class Actinomycetes; order Mycobacteriales; family Micromonosporaceae; genus Natronosporangium. The sequence continues at coordinate 3,905 of VSBZ01000075.1, forward strand.
GCTGGACGTGGTCCCCGCGGTCGACCACTGGAAGGCCCGCGGGCTGGACCTGTCGCCGGTGCTGTACGTGCCGGAGCCGCCGGCCGGCACCGCCCGGCGGTGCACCCGTGCCCAGGACCACGGGCTCGCACACACCCTGGACCGGGAGCTGATCGCCGCGGCCGCGCCGGCGCTGTCCGACGGCGTGCCGGTGGTGATCCGCCGCCGGGTGACCAACGCACACCGCAGCGTGGGCGCGATGCTCGCCGGCGAGGTGGTCCGCCGCTGCGGTGGCAAGGGCCTGCCCGACGACACCATCGACGTGACGCTGTACGGCAGCGCCGGCCAGTCGTTCGGGGCGTTCGCCGTACGCGGCATGACCCTGCGGCTGTTCGGCGACGCCAACGACCACGTGGGCAAGGGCCTGTCGGGCGGGCGGCTGGTGCTGCGGCCGGACGAGGCCGCGCCGTTCGCCGCCGAGGAGCACGTCATCGCCGGCAACGCCGCCCTGTACGGGGCCACCAGCGGCGAGCTGTTCTGCCGGGGCCGGGTCGGCGAGCGGTTCGCGGTGCGCAACTCCGGCGCCACCGCGGTGGTCGAGGGCGTCGGCGACCACGGGTGCGAGTACATGACCGGGGGCGAGGTGGTGGTGATCGGCGAGACCGGGCGCAACTTCGCCGCGGGAATGTCCGGCGGGGTGGCGTACGTGTGGCGCCTGGACCGGCGGCGGCTCAACCCCCAGGCGGCGCACGAGCTGGAGCTGTCGCCGCTGTCGGCCGAGCAGCGGATGACCGTCCGCGGGCTGCTGGAACGGCACGCGGCCGAGACCGGCTCGACCGTGGCCGCCGCCCTGCTGGCGCGCTGGCCGGAGGCGGCCGACGAGTTCACCGCGCTGGTTCCGCGCGCGTGGCGCCGGGCCCGGGAGGTGATGCGGGCCGCCGAGGAGCGGGGCGAGGACGTGGACGCCGCGGTGATGGCCGAGATGGCGGCGGGGGAGGTGGCCCATGCCTGACCCGCGCGGCTTCCTGCGCCACCCCCGGCGGCTGCCGCCGAGCCGGCCGGTGCCGGTCCGGCTGACCGACTGGCGGGAGGTGTACCCGCCCGCGGACGAGCAGCTCGTGCGCGAGCAGGCCACCCGGTGCATGGACTGCGGGATCCCCTTCTGCTCCAGCGACATCGCCGGCTGCCCGCTGGGCAACCGGATCCCACAGTGGAACGACCTCGTGCGCACCGGGGCGTGGCGGCAGGCGGCCGAGGCGCTGCACGCCACCAACAACTTCCCGGAGTTCACCGGCCGGCTGTGCCCGGCCCCGTGCGAGGCCGCCTGCGTGCTCGGGGTGGGCGGCGGCGACCCGGTGACGATCAAGCTGGTCGAGGTGGAGATCGCCAACCGCGCGTTCGACGCGGGCCTGGTGAGGCCCCTCCCGGCGGGCCGGCGGTCCGGCCGGTCGGTGGCGGTCGTCGGGTCCGGGCCGGCGGGGCTGGCCGCCGCCCAGCAGCTGGCGCGGGCCGGCCACGACGTCACCGTGTACGAGCGCGACGACGCGCCCGGCGGCCTGCTGCGCTACGGCATCCCGGACTTCAAGCTGGAGAAGCACCACCTGGACCGCAGGCTGGCGCAGCTGCGGGCCGAGGGCGTCCGGTTCCGCACCGGCGTGGAGGTCGGGGTGGACATCACCGGCGACGAGCTGCGGGCGCGGTACGACGCGGTGCTGCTGGCCTGCGGGGCGCTGCTGGCCCGGGACCTGCCCGACACTCCCGGCCGGCACCTGCCCGGCGTGCACCTGGCGATGGAGCACCTGGTCGGTGCGAACCGCGTGGTGGCCGGACGGGCGGCGAGGGCGCCGGTGGACGCGGCCGGCCGGCACGTGGTGATCATCGGAGGCGGGGACACCGCGGCCGACTGCCTCGGCGTGGCGCACCGGCAGGGCGCGGCGTCGGTGACCCAGCTCGACCTGTACCCGGAGCCACCGGCACGGCGGGACGAGACGCGGGACCCGTGGCCGACCTGGCCGTGGATCCTGCGCCGGTACCCGGCCCACGAGGAGGGCGGCCAGCGGATCTTCGCCGTGGCGGTCCGGGAGATCGTGGGCACCGACCGGGTGGAGGCGGTGCGGGTCGAGGAGGTACGGGTGGCCAAGCGGGACGGCCGGCGGATCGTGACCCCGGTGCCGGGCACCGTGCGGGACCTGCCCGCCGACCTGGTGCTGCTGGCGATCGGGTTCGAGGGGACCGAGCCGTCGCCTCTGCTCGACCAGCTCGGACTGTCCCGCAACGACCGTGGCGTCCTGGACTGCGGGCCGGACTGGCAGACCGCGGCCGAGGGGGTGTTCGTCGCCGGTGACGCCCACCGCGGTGCCTCGCTGATCGTGTGGGCGATCGCGGAGGGCCGGGCGGCCGCCGCGGCCATCCACTCCTACCTCGGCGGTGCCGGCACCCTGCCCGCCCCGGTCACGCCCGACAGCCGGCCGCTGGCTGTGCCCGCGGCGCACTGACGGCGCGGGCCCGGGCTGCCGTCGGGTGCACGCCCCGGGACGTGGTGCACCGGCTGGTCGACGGCGTGGTGCGCCTGGTCCGCGGGGACACCGGCCAGGTCGCCGCACTGGCGGACCTGTACGCCGCGCACACCCGGGTGGAGCACCCGACGGCGCCGCCGCCCGCTACGGTCCTGCGGACCCGCGCCGACGTGCAGCGGCACTTCGCCGCCGCGGCCGGCACCGGCTTCCGCCCCGACGACTACCGGGTCGAGGACCTGGTCGTGCACGACACCGCCGACCCGGAGGTGGTGGTGGCGGAGTTCGCCTACGCCGGCAGCGCGGGCGGCCGGACGTTCCGGGTGTGCGGCCGGCCAGCGTGCGACCCGGCCAGGAGGGTGCGGCTAGCCTGAGGCCGTGACCCGACGCGCCAAGATCGTCTGCACGATCGGGCCGGCGTCGGCGGACCCGCACGTGGTGCGGGCGCTGGTGGACGCCGGCATGGACGTGGCCCGGCTGAACTTCAGTCACGGCACGCACGCCGACCACGAGCGCGCGTACCACGCGGTGCGCGAGGCGGCCGCGGCCGCCGACCGGCCGGTGGGCATCCTCGCGGACCTGTCCGGGCCGAAGATCCGGCTGGGTCGGTTCGCGGACGGGCCGGTGTACTGGAACCCCGGCGACCGGGTCGTCATCACCGGCAGGGACGTCCCCGGCACCGCCCGGCGGGTCTCGTGCACCTGGCCGGGGCTGGCGAGGGAGGTGTCGGCCGGCGACCGCATCCTGGTCGACGACGGGCGGCTGACGCTCACCGTGGAGCGGACCGAGGGCGAGGACGTCCACGCCCGGGTGGTCGAGGGCGGGGAGGTCTCCGACCACAAGGGACTGTCGCTGCCGGGGGTCGCCCTCAGCCTGCCGGCGCTGACCGACAAGGACCGCGAGGACCTACGGTTCGCCCTGCGGCTGGGCGTCGACCTGGTGGCGCTGTCGTTCGTCCGCTCGCCCGACGACGTGACCGGCGTGCGGGAGCTCATGGGCGCGGAGGGGATCCATCGGCCGGTCCTGGCGAAGCTGGAGAAGCCGCAGGCCGTGGCGGCGCTCGACGACATCGTGCGGGCCTTCGACGGGCTCATGATCGCCCGGGGCGACCTGGGCGTGGAGATGCCGCTGGACCAGGTCCCGCTGGTGCAGAAGCGGGCGGTGCAGGCGTGCCGGGACAACGCCAAGCCGGTCATCGTCGCCACCCAGATGCTCGACTCGATGACCGAGCGCCCCCGCCCGACCCGGGCGGAGGTCTCCGACGTCGCCAACGCCGTCCTCGACGGTGCGGACGCGCTCATGCTCTCCGGCGAGACCAGCGTCGGCCGCCACCCGGTGCTGGCGGTGAACACGATGGCGGCGATCGTGGGCTCGACCGAGGCGGGCGAGGGCGGGCTCCCGTCGGAGCTGCGCCGGCCCCACCTGCAGCACCTTCCACGCACCACCGGTGGCGCGATCACCCTGGCGGCGGTCCAGGTCGCCCGCGCGATCGGCGCCCGCGCGCTGGTGGCGTTCACGCGCACCGGCGACACCGTCCGGCGCCTGGCCCGCCTGCACTGCGAGCTGCCGCTGCTGGCCTTCACCACCGAGGAGACCGTCCGCAACCAGCTGGCGCTGTCGTGGGGGGTGCGGCCGTACCTGGTCCCGCCGGTCCAGCACACCGACGAGATGTTCGACCAGGTCGACCAGGCGTTGCGCCGGCTGGGGATGGCCCGACCGGGCGAGACGGTGGTGGTCGTGGCGGGCAGTCCGCCCGGCGTCCCCGGGTCGACCAACACCCTGCGGGTGCACCGCGTGGGTGTGCCCGCGCGGGTGGTGTGACGGGTGCCGCGGCAGCCGCCCCGGCCACCCGGCGGCGGAAGCTCCCGTCACCGGCCCTCGTCGCCCGTACGGTGACGGCGCGGCGGGCGGCCGCACGGGACGGGTCCGACCGCCCGCGGTGGCCGGGTGGCTCCTACAGGTCCGGCAGCCGTCGCCCGGAGTAGTGCCTGATCGTCTGGATCAGCCGTTCGGCGGTCACGTCGAGGCGGTCGACGGGTACCTCGAGTGCGAACCCGTGCCGTCTGAGCTCGGACCGCAGCGACCCGTCGGCGTCCGTCGGCGTCATCTCCGGTCCGGTACCGTCGTCCACGATGAGCCGTCGCACACCGGTGCGGTGCCGGGTCACCGCGAGGTGCCGGATGCGGTCCCAGGGCAGGGTGAGGGGTGGCTCGTTCTCCCGGGTGATGCCGTGCTCGTCGATCCGAAGGCGCAACCGGTCCAGCTCCCGGACCTCGCGGAGGGCGCCGTATCCGACGAGGCCGAGGACGACGCTGGCCACAAGTGGCAACCCGAACAGCAGCGCCGGTACGCCCGACACGGCGACCTTGTCCGGGTCGGACAGTAGTGCGACGAGGATCAGGGCGACCAGCGACAGCATCGCCGCCGCGGCGGTGAGCAGGAACACGATGGCGGACGGGACCAGCAGCAGCCACCCCAGCACCCGCTGGGTGAGGTAGGACTGCCGGTCACCCGAGACGACCAGCGGTCGGGACTCGCTCGCCGGCGCCTCGCCGGTGTCGTCAGCCATCGCGATTGGTCTCTGTGGTCGCCGTCACTGCCAAGCCCGAGGATAGCCGGCGCTGCCCGCGGTGCCGCACACTTGTGAGGTGTTCGATCGGGTGGACCGGACGTTGCGGTGCCCGGCGGTCGCCGGGTCCGGCGAGACGGCGGTGATCGTGGCGGACGGCAGGACGGGTGGTCCCGGGTCGACCGGCGCCCCGCGGGTGCCCCGGGTGGGCGTACCGGTGCGGGTGGCGTGATGGGCGACCAGCTCACCGGCCAGGCCGCGGTCGACCTGCTGCTGGAGGTGCTCGACCTCACGCAGCTGGACGAGATGACCTTCCGCGGTGTGAGCATGAGCGCCGGGCCGATGCGGGTCTTCGGGGGACAGGTGGCGGGCCAGGCGCTGGTGGCGGCCGGCCGGACCGTCGACCCGCAGCGACAGGTGCACTCGCTGCACGGCTACTTCGTGCGGCCGGGCGACGCGTCGGAGCCGATCCGGTACGTGGTGGAGAACATCCGCGACGGGCGCTCGTTCTCGGTGCGCCGCTGCACCGCCGAGCAGCACGGCAAGGCGATCTTCTTCATGTCGGCCTCGTTCCACCGGCACGAGGAGGGGCTGGACCACCACGCACCGCCGCCGCGGGACGTGCCGCCGCCGGAGGACCTGCCGACCATGGCCGACCGGATGGCCCGCTACCCGGAGCGGTACGAGATGTGGTCGTCCGTGCCGCGGCCGATCGACGTGCGCTACGTGGGCGAACCGGGCTGGGTGCCGGCGGGGGAGCGCCCGGCCGAGCCGCGCCAGCGGGTGTGGATGCGCATCGACGGCAAGCTGCCCGACGATCCGCTCCTGCACGCCTGCCTGCTCGCGTACGCCTCGGACCTGACCCTGCTGGACGCGGTGCTGGCGGTGCATGGCGAGGTGTGGGGGCCGGGCGGGGTGATCGGGGCGAGCCTGGACCACGCGCTGTGGTTCCACCGCCCGTTCCGGGCCGACGAGTGGTTCCTGTACGACTGCTGGAGCCCGTCGGCCTCCGGTGCCCGGGGACTGGCCGCCGGCCGCATGATCACCCGGGACGGCCGGTACATCGCCACCGCCGTCCAGGAGGGGCTGTTGCGCCGGGTGGGCGGCTGACGGGGCCGGCGGCTCGCGACGGCGCCGCCGTCGTGTCCGCCTCCTCGACGCGCAGGGCACCGCGGACGGCCCGTCCGCACCGGCGCCGGTGCGGACGGGCCGTCCGCGGGTACCCCCGTGCCTGCCCTCGGGCAGTTCCCGGTGCCTCCCCTCAGGTCGCGGGCAGGAACCCGGCGTCGGCGAGCACGGCCTGGCCGGCGTCGGACAGGACGTGGGCGACGAACGCCTCCGCCGCGGACGGGTTGGGCGCGTCCCGCAGCACCACGATCGGGTAGTCGTTGACCGCGCTCGCCGACTCCGGGAACTCGACCGCCTCCACCTCGTCGCCCGCGACCGCGACGTCGGTCCGGTACACCAGGGCGGCGTCCACCTCGCCCAGGGTCACCTTGGTGAGCGTGGCGCGCACGTCCTGCTCCAGCGTGACCGGCGTGAGCGTGACGCCCGCGACGTCCAGCGCGGTCCGGGCGGCGGCGCCGCACGGCACCTGCTCGGCGCACAGCGCCACCTTGACGTCCGGGTCGGCGAGGTCGGCCAGACCCGCGATCCCGTGCGGGTTCCCGGCCGCGACGACGATGACCAGCTCGTTGCGCGCGAAGATGACCGGCTCGCCGGCGCCGGCGCCCGCGTCGGTCACGACGGCCATGTTGGCGGGGTTGGCCGAGGCGAACACGTCGGCGGGCGCGCCCTCGGTGATCTGCTGGGCGAGCGTGGAGCTGCCCGCGAAGCTGAAGGTCACGCCCACCCCGGGGTGGGCGTCCTCGAAGTCGTGCCCGATCTGCGTGAACGCCTCCGTCAGCGAGGCCGCGGCGAGCACCACCAGCTCGCCGGTCACCTCCCCGGGCGTGGAGTCGGCGGCCCGGGTGCCGGTCCCGCCCGCGGTGCAGGCGGCGGTGGTGGTGACGCACGTGAGCACCAGCACCGCGAGGATGCCGGCCAGACGGGTACGGATCATGTGCGGCTCCTCGTCCGCGTCGGCGCAGGCTCGGCCGGCCGCTCCACCACCACCGCCGTGGACTTGATGACGGCCACCGCCACGGAGCCGACCCGGAGGTCGAGGTCGTCAACGGCTTCGCGGCTCATCAAGGAGACGATCCGGAACGGTCCGGCCTGGAGGTTCACCTTCGCCATGACGCTGTCCTTGTCGATGGCCGTGATGATGCCCCGCAACCGGTTGCGGGCGGAGGACCGGCCGGAGGCCTCCTCGGGTCCGGCCCACAGCGTACGGGCGAACGTGGCCAGCTGGGCCCCGGGGATGATCCGCCGGCCGCGCGCGTCGCGGTCGGCGGCGAGCCGGCCCTTGTCCACCCACCGGCGGACCGTGTCGGCGCTCACGCCGAGCACCTCCGCCGCGTCGCCGATCCGGAACACTGTCACGGCGCCGACCCTATACTCTCATATGCCAATGTGCAAGTAGGTAAATACATCGCAGACGCGGCCGGTTCGGGCACGTCCGGCTCGCACCTGCGGGACACCGGCCACGGGTCCCGCGACCACCGGCCGCGGGTCGCGCCCGGGTGCCCCCCGGCACGCCCCGCCGCCACCGGTGCGGTTGCCGGCTCACCCGCCCACCAGGTCGGAGGCGGTGTCGCGCAGGCGGCGCCAGGCGGCGTCGATGTGCGCCGGCCCGGTGTACGGGGAGCCCACCGCCAGCCGCAGCACGAACCGACCGTCGACCCGGGTGTGGGTGAGGAACAGCTCTCCGCTGGCGTTGACCCGCCGCAGCAGCTCCTCGTTCACCTCGTCCGGGGCCGCCAGCCGGAAGCACACCAGCGAGAACGGGTGGGGTGCCACGATCTCGAACCGCCTGTCGCCGCGGACCAGGTCGGCGAAGCGGGCCGCCAGCTCCACCCCGGCCCGGACATGGGCGCGTAGCCCCTCGGCGCCGTACCAGCGCAGCACGAACCACAGCTTCAGGGCGCGGAACCGGCGCCCGAGCGGCACCTGCCAGTCCCGGTAGTCGATCACCGCGCCGGAGGCGGAGGCGGCGTCGCGCAGGTACTCCGGCAGCACGGTCAGCGCGTCGACGAGGCCGGCCCGGTCGGCCACCCAGAACGCGTTGCAGTCGAAGCCGGTGAGCAGCCACTTGTGCGGGTCCATGCAGTACGAGTCGGCGTACTCCAGGCCGGCGTGCGACCACCGCAGCTCCGGACAGACCGCGGCCGCCCCGGCGTAGGCGGCGTCCACGTGCAGCCAGGCGCCGTACTGCCGGCACACCGGGCCGATCTGCGGCAGCGGGTCCACCGCGGTCGTGGAGGTCGTGCCGATCGTGGCGACCACGAGCGCCGGGACGTACCCGGCGGCGACGTCGGCCTCGATCCGCGCCCGCAGCGCGTCCGGTCGCATCGCCCGGACCTCGTCGACCTCGACCAGGCGCACCGCACCGTTGCCCAGCCCGGCGATCCGCGCCGCCTTCTCGATGGACGAGTGGCCCTCGGTCGAGGTGTAGACGGTGTAGCGGCCGTCCACGCCGTGCTCGCGCCAGCGGCCGCCGCTGGCCCGGTGCAGGGCCGCCAGCGTGGCCACCAGGGTGGCCGACGAGGTGGAGTCCTGGATCACGCCGCCGCCCGGGCCGGAGGACCGGAACCGGTCGGGCAGGCCGAGCAGCTGGGCCAGCCAGTCCAACGTCACGGTCTCCAGCTCGGTGCAGGCCGGCCCGGTGGACCACAGCATCCCCTGGGTCCCGAGACCGGCGCTGACCAGGTCGCCCAGCACGCTCGGGCCGGAGGTGTTGGCCGGGAAGTAGGCGAAGAACGACGGGTGCTGCCAGTGGGTGGTGGCCGGCAGGACGATCCGGTCGAGGTCGGCGAGGATCTCCGGCAGTGGCTCGCCCTTCTCCGGCGGCGCCTCCGGCAGGGCGGCGGCCACCGACCCGGGCTCCACCTGCGCTCGCACCGGGAAGCGCTGCGGCTGCTCGGCCAGGGCCGTCCAGTAGTCGGCGACCCAGTCCACCACCGCGTGCCCGTACGCGCGGAACTGCTCTGGGGTCATGTGCCCGCTCACGCCGCGATGCTACGGGTCGGCCGACGCCCGCCCGCGGGCCGCCGGCGCCGGTCGTGACCACCGCCGCACCCGACCGGACCGCCGGTGCGGCCGTCCGCCGTGCCGCGCCGCACGGCCCGCGTCGGCCGGCCGAGGGGACGTGCCGGCGGTACCGCCACCGCGCCGGCCGCAGGCCGGCCGCGCCGTACCGCGGGCCGCGTCCGCCATACGACGGTCCCGAGCGGTCAGTCCTCCTCGCCGGTCAGGTGGCGGACCAGGAAGTCGGCGGCCAGCCGCCAGCCCCGCAGCTCGTTGGACCGGCGGGTGAACCCGTGCCCCTCGTCGTCGAAGACCACGTACTCCACCTCCCGGCCGAGCTTGCGCAGCCGCTCCACCATCTGGTCGGACTCGGCCTTGACCACGCGCGGGTCCTTGGCGCCCTGGATGACCAGCAGCGGCGCGGTGACGTTGTCCACGTACGAGATCGGCGAGCGCTCCAGGAGGAAGTCGGCCTCGGTCTCCGGGTCGCCGACCCAGCGGGCCATCAGGCGTCGCCAGGTGGGCGGCACCGCCTTGGCGAAGGTCACGAGGTTGCTCGGGCCGACGATGTCCACCGCGGCCGCCCAGTACTCCGGCAGCCGGGTCACGCACGACAGGGTGGCGAACCCGCCGTACGAGCCGCCGACCACGCCGATCCGGTCCGGGTCCACCCAGTCCTGGGCGCGCAGCCACCGCACCGCGTGCTCGAGGTCCCGCAGGTCACCGCCACCCCAGTCACGGTGGATCAGCCGCTGGTACCGCTTGCCGTAGCCGGTGCTGCCGCGGATGTTGGGGGCCATCACCGCGATGCCCCGGCTGCACAGGTACTGGTAGAGCGGGCGGTAGTCGGGCCGCTCCTGCGCCTCCGGACCGCCGTGGATGGACAGCACCACCGGCATCCGGCCGGACACCCGGGGCCGGTAGATCCACGCCGGCACCTGCAGGTCGTCGGTGCTGGGGTAGCGGACGAGGTCGGGCGCCACCAGGTCCTCGGGCGAGAGCCCACCCAGCATGTTGTCGGTCAGCCGCCTGGCCTGGCCGGTCGCCAGCTCCACGACGTACACCTCGGGCGGGCGCTGCGGCTGGCTCCACGCCAGACCCGCGTACCGGCCGTCCGGCGAGACCGTGAGCGTGCTCCCGAAGAGGAGCTCGCACCCCGGCGGCAGCTGCGCGGGCGGCAGGTCCCGCCCGGTGCGCAGGTCCCGGGCGTACAGGCGGTCGTACCCGTCCTCATTGACCAGCCAGGCCAGCACCGTGCCGGCGGCGTCGCCGGCCAGGGCGTTCACGTCCCAGTCGGGGGTGCGGTGCCACTCCACCCGGCCCTCGGCCAGGTGCAGGAACGCCAGCCCGATGAACTCCCGCCCCAGGTCGGTGCCGACCCAGAAGCCGGAGCCGTCCGGTGCCCACGGTCCAGGTAGGAACTTCGCCGGCTCCTCCTGCGTGGTCAGCGCCCGGCTGGCGCCGCTGTCCAGGTCGACCAGGTGCAGCCGGTGTTCGTCGTTGGCGAGCAGCTCCACGCACAGCAGCCGGCGGCCGTCCGGGGAGAAGGAGACCGGTTCGGCGTACGTGCCCTGCCCGAAGACCGGGGTGACCTCGCCGGTGCCCATGTCCCGCACCCACACCTCCATGTCCGTCGGGGTGCGGGCGTTGGCGGCGAACGCCAGCCGCCGGCCGTCCGGCGACCACGACCCGGCCGACAGGTGGTGCTGGACCTGCGCCGCGTCGGTGAGCGCCCGCGGCCAGCCGCCACCGGCGTCCAGTGCGTACAACTGGTGGAACTCGTCGCCGTCCCGGTCGGCGGCGAACACGATCGTCGACCCGTCCGGCGACGGCACGGCCGCGCGCACCGCGTGGTCCTCGAAGGTGGTGAGCTGCGCCGGCCAGCCGCCCGTGGTCGGCAGCCGCCACAGGTTGAACTGCCCGGAGATGTTGACGCTGCACAGCAGCGCGGACGAGTCGGCGGTGAACGCGAGCGTGGGCTGGAACCGGCGGATCGCGTAGAACTGCTCGAACACCGGCCGGCGCGACGGCATGGCACCTCCCGGGGGACGGTCGTGGTAGCAAACCTACCCGACGCCCCGGCGCCGTGCCGCCGCGCCGTCGGTCAGGCGACCCCGGCCGGCTGCCGCCCCTTCGCGAACTCCTCCACCACCTTGGCGCAGAACGTCGGCAGGTCCTGCGGCCCGCGGCTGGTCACCAGCCCGGCCTCGATGTGGCACTCCTCGTCGACCCAGTGCGCACCGGCGTTGACCAGGTCGGTGCGCAGGCTCGGCCAGGACGTCAGCGTCCGGCCGGCGACGACCTGCGCGTCGATCATGGTCCAGGGCGCGTGGCAGATCGCCCCGACCGGCTTGTGGGCGGTGAAGAACGCCCGCACGAACCGGACCGCGTCCTCGTTCATCCGCAGCTGGTCCGGGTTCGCCACGCCGCCGGGCAGCAGCAGCGCGTCGTACTCGTTCGGGTCCGCGTCGCGGGCGAGCTTGTCGACCGGGAACCGGTCCGCCTTGTCCAGGTGGTGGAACCCCTGGATCTCCCCGTTCTTGATCGAGATCAGCTCCACCTGCGCACCGGCGTTCTCGACCGCGGCACGCGGCTGCACGTACTCGCTGATCTCGACCCCGTCGGTGGCCAGGATCGCGACCTTCTTGCCGCGAAGTGGCTGGTCGTTCATGGCTACCTCCCGCTGGTCGTGTCGCGTCGCCGGTCGCCGTCGGCGGTGACGTTCCCGCCGGCCGTGGGGGGCAAACGCGGTTGGGACGCCGGCCGGCGGGAACCACCCACGGGGCGCCGCAGGTTCGCGAGGGAGCAGGTTCGCGAGGGGAGTGGGGGCGAGCTATGAGCCGGAGCTCCGGTGGGCCGCGACCGGCCAGGGGGTCGCCGCCCGCGAAGGGGGCCGCGAAAGGGGCGCGGCCCACGAAGGGCGCGCCGCCCACGGAGGGCGCGCGGGCGGCGGGGACGCCTCCGGAGACGGGGTCGCGGCGCGTCACGGGACCGCCGCTCGGGAACGGGCCGACGGGCGACCCCGACTTCGCCGAGGAGCACACCAGCCCCACCTTCGCCGACCAGATGGCCGGCGGCCCGGAGGGCATCCGCGAGTCGGAGTCGCCGCGGGGGCTGGCCGGCATGGACCAGCAGCGGTGGCCGCGCCGCCGCTGGTGGTCGGCCGTGACGCGGGCCGCCCGGTGGGCCGCCCGGTGGGCCGGCCGGGTGTGGCGCCGGGTACGGCGCCGGGGTGGCCCGGCGGCTACGGCGTCGGAGGTGAGGCGGCGCGAGCGATGCCGGACGTGAGGCGCCGGGTCCGGCGCGGGAGGTGAGAGGGCCGCCCGGAGGGTGGCGGGTTACCTGCCGGTAGGGCATGATCGGTGCTGCCGCGCGCTACACCGTGGAGGTCCCATGCCGCAGGAGCACCCACTGGACGAGACCCGGCTACGCGAGCTGGTCAAGGACTTCCTGGCCCGGGTCGACCCGGCCCGGACCGAGCGGCTGGAGTTCCTGCGGGCCCGCTTCGACGCCGGCCTCGCCTGGATCCACTACCCGGTCGGCCTGGGCGGGCTGGGCGCCCCGCGCGCCCTGCAGCCGGTCGTCGACGCCGAGTTCGCACGCGCCGGTGCGCCGGACAACGACCCTCGCCGCATCGGCATCGGCCTGGGCATGGCGGCCCCGACCATCCTCGCCCACGGCACCGAGGAGCAGAAGCGGCGGTTCCTGCGCCCACTGTGGACCGGCGAGGAGGTCTGGTGCCAGCTGTTCAGCGAGCCGGGCGCCGGATCGGACCTGGCGGCGCTGGCCACCCGCGCGGTCCGCGACGGCGACGAGTGGGTGGTCACCGGCCAGAAGGTGTGGACCTCCATCGCCCACGAGGCGAAGTGGGCGATCCTGCTCGCCCGCACCGACCCGGACGTGCCCAAGCACCAGGGCCTCACGTACTTCATCTGCGACATGACCGCCCCCGGCGTGGAGGTACGGCCGCTGCGGCAGCTGACCGGCGAGGCGGAGTTCAACGAGGTCTTCCTCAACGGGGTGCGGATCCCCGACAGCCACCGGCTGGGCGCGGTGGGGGACGGCTGGCGCGTGGCCCGGACCACGCTGATGAACGAGCGGGTCTCCATCGGCGGCGGCGACCTGCCCCGCGAGGGCGGCATGATCGGCGTGGTGACCCGCCTCTGGCGGGAACGTCCGGAGCTGCGCACCCCGGCCCGGCACGACCAGCTGCTGCGCCTGTGGGTGCAGGCGGAGGTGGCGCGCCTGGCCGGCCAGCGGCTGCGCCAGCAGCTGGCGGCCGGGCAGCCGGGCCCGGAGGGCTCGGCCAACAAGCTCACCTTCGCCCGCCTCAACCAGGAGATCTCCGGGTTCGAGCTGGAGCTGCTGGACGGCGAGGGGCTGCGCCACGACGACTGGACGATGCGCCGGCCGCGGGAGGTGGACTACCTGGGCCGCTCGCCCGGCTACCGCTACCTGCGTGCCAAGGGCAACTCGATCGAGGGCGGCACCTCGGAGGTGCTGCGCAACATCATCGCCGACCGGGTGCTCGGGCTGCCGCCCGAGCCACGTACCGACGTCGGCGTCCCCTGGAAGGACCTGCCGAGATGACCGACCTGTTGTACGGCGAGGTGGAGGAGGAGCTGCGCACCACCGTCCGCCGGGTGCTGGACGACCGCAGCCCGGTCCGCCAGGTGCTCGCCCGGTGCGAGGACGGCCAGCCCGCCGACCTGGACCTGTGGCGCGTGCTCGCCACCGAGATGGGCCTGGCCGGCCTCGCCGTACCCGAGCGGTACGGCGGCGGCGGCGCCTCCTGGCGGGAGGTGGCGGTGGTGTGCGAGGAGCTCGGCAGGGCGGTGACCCCCGTGCCGTACCTGGGCAGCGCGGTGGTGGCGGCCGCGGCGCTGCTCGCCGTGGACGACGCGGAGCTGCTCACCGCGCTCGCCGGCGGCACCATCGTGGCGCTGGCGGTGCCGTTCGCCTCCGTGCCCCGCCGGCCGGTGGCCGGCTTCACCGCCGACGGCGGCACGGGGAGCGGGGCCGCCCGGGGCGTGGTCGACG
>VSBZ01000076.1:0-17982 GCA_047459215.1 Micromonosporaceae bacterium
GATCCACGCCGGCCAGGCCGGCTTGAATGCCGGGGTCAGCGGCTGGTCGAACCCGCCGTAGCCGTACAGCAGCGTCGGTTGTGGAGTGCCCGTGGGCAGGTCCGCGCGGCGCACCAGGAAGTAGGGGACCTCGGTGCCGTCGCGGCTGGTGGCGCGGTGGCGCTCGGTGACGGTGTCCGCGAACCGCCCGCCCGGTGGCGTCGGATCGGCCAGGAGCCGGGTCGCCCCGGTGTCCGGGTCGACCAGGTGGATCCGCGTGTCCCGCACCAGGGAGGTCACGCCGGCGAACGCCTCGCCGTCACCGGCGCGACCGGTCAGGCCGGCCAGCGAGACACCACTGCCCAGGTCGACGTCGCCGAGCTCGGCACCGGTCAGGTCGAACCGGCGCACCCGGTGGGAGGCGTCCTCCAGGTAGGCGGCCAGGAACCCGGCGCCGGCGCGGACCACGTGGGTGAGCACCGCCTCCCGCTCGCCGACGAGCTCCCGCAACGGAGCGGTCCCGGAGGCCGGCACGCCGGCGTCCGCCAGGGCGGCGAGGTCCACCGCCACCAGCCGCCCCCGCGGGGCGTCGTGGTCGGTGCGCAGGTAGAGCACGTCCCCGTCGCTGCCCACGGGCGCGAACAGCCAGCGCGGCTCGGTGACCACGTCCACCACGGGTCCCAGGCCGTCGGGCCCGATCCGGCGGACCGCCAGCCGGTTGCGCCGCGCCGTGCCCTGGCTGACGGCCAGGACGAGCCACCGGCCGTCCTCGGTGACCTCGGCCCAGACGTGCTCGCGCGGGGCGTCGGGGTTGTGGTGCACCACCTCGTCGGCGGACTGGTCGGTGCCCAGCCGGTGCAGCAGCAGCGCGCCGGCGCCCAGCGCGGTCGCGTCCTCGCCGCTGGTCCGCGCGTGCCCGGGGTACGCCCAGTAGAGGAAGCCGCTGCCGTCGGGCAGCCACTCCGGCCAGTGGAACTTGGCGTGCGTCAGCACGTCGGGCAGGTCGGCACCGGTGGCGACGTCGCGCACCCGCCACGTGACCCAGTCGCTGCCGGCCTCGCTCACCCCGTACGCGACCAGGTTGCCGTCCGGGCTGAGCGTGGCGCCGCTGAGGGAGACCCGACCGTCGGGCGAGAACTCCAACGGGTCGACGAGCACCCGCCCGCCCGTGGCCAGGTCGGAGAGCGTGTCGGCGACGTGGACGCTGTCCTGGTCCCGGGTCCCGTCGTTGTAGGTGAACAGGTACCGGCCGCCCCGCCTGGTCGGGACCCCGATGGAGGGCGTGCCCAGGATCGCGGCCAGCGCGTCGGCGAACCACTTCCGCGCCGGCAGGCTGGCCAGGTAGGGCCGGCTCAGGTCGTTCTGGGCGGCCACCCACCGGCGGGTGCGCTCGGAGTCGGGATCCTCCAGCCAGCGGTACGGGTCGGCGACGGTGACGCCGTGCAGCGTCTCCACCACGTCGTCACGGTCCGCGGGCGGGTAGCGCCAGGACCGGTGGGTCAGCTGCACACCGTCCGCCGGCCCGCCGGCGGCAGTCTCTTCGGTCATGTGACGGCCTCCTCGGCCGACCACGGTACTCCCGACCGGCGACACCGCCCGGCGTGCGCGGAGGCGCTGACCTCGCACCGGGTGCCCCGCGACGCGGGTGGCCGTGCCCCGAAGCGTTGGTGGCGCTGCGCCTGTGGGCGCAGCGCCACCAACGTCAGCCGAGGTCAGCGCAGCGTGTCGGCCAGGTCGACGAGGGCGTCGGCCAGCAGGGCCTGCCGCTCGACGCTGCGGTCGAGCTTGCCGGCCGCGGCCTCCAGCAGCGCCGCGGCCGCCCGCTTGCCGGGCCCGTCGGCGAGCCGCTCAGCGTTGTCGATGAGCCTGCCGACGGCGGTGGCGGTGCCGTTGCTCATCGTGTCGGTCCGCAGCGCCTGCACGTACCTGGCGCGCACCACCTCGAAGCTGGCCGGCCAGTCGAGCGCCGGCTGGAGCTGGACGTTGAGCTCGTCGAAGTGCACCAGCTCGGCCGCGTCGATCTCCGCCTGGGCCAGGTGGTCGGTCTCCACCAGCTTCAGCACGTCCAGGCCACGGGCGATCTCGCTGGCGTAGATGTACCCGTTGTGGTAATAGGCCGACCAGAAGCCGCCCAGGGTCACCAGCGGGTTGCCGGAGGAGTTGGTGCGCTCCGCCACCGGGCCCCGGTCGAAGTAGGCGATCTCCACCGGGTTGGCCGAGTCGGTGAAGTCGACCACCGAGATGCCGCCCTGGTACCAGGCCTGCACCATGATGTCCCGCCCGGGCACGGGGACCAGCGACCCGTTGTGGGCGACGCAGTTCTCGAAGCCGGTCTGGGTCACCGGCAGCTTGTAGTAGCCGGCGAAGACCAGCTTGCGGTCGACGATGTCGAAGATGGCGTCGGCGCCCCAGCTCTCCGGGTCACCCGGCCGGCAGCGGGCGCTGGTGCCGCCGCCCCACTCGTCGGTGAAGATGACCTTCGTCCCGTCGTGGTTGAACGTGGCCGAGTGCCAGTAGGCGAAGTTGGGGTCCATCACCGCGTCGATCCGCACTGGGTTGACCGGGTCGGTGATGTCGATGAGGATCCCGTTGCCCTCGCAGGCACCGGCGGCCAGCCCGATCGCCGGGAACGCGGTGATGTCGTGGCAGGCGTCGGTCGCCGTGGTGGTCTGCGTGCCCGGACCGTGGTTGCCGCCCGGCCACAGCCCGTGCGGGTTGCCGGTCTCCGGGTCGGCCATCAGCCGCGCCTCGGCGACGACGTGCGCCGTCTCGGGGGCCGCCAGCGGCACCTTGATGATCTCGACCATGAACCGGGAGGTGAGGATCGGGTTGCCGTCGGGGTCGAGGAAGTCCTCGGGATTGTTGCTGTTGGGGGTGTTGGTGCAGCCGGCCAGCTCCGCGCCGGGCCGCACGCCCGCGACGCCGGAGTTGTACACGTAGACGTTGTCCGGGTCGTTGGGGCTGGTCACCAGCGTGTGGGTGTGCGAGCCGCGGCAGGTCTGGACCGCCGCCACCTGCACCGGGTTGGTGATGTCACTGATGTCGAAGATCCGCACGCCGCGGAACCGCTCCGGGTTGACCTGTCCGGGTGCCCCCTCGGTGCCACAGTCGATGCGGCCGCGGGTCTCCTCGACCGACATGAACAGCAGGTCACCGTAGACCGACATGTCCCCCTGGCCGCCGGGGCAGATCACCGAGGTGACCAGCTGCGGGTCGGTGGGGTCGGAGATGTCGTAGATGTTGAAGCCCGCGAAGTTGCCGACGAACGCGTAGTCGCCGCTGAACGCGAGGTCGGAGTTCGCGTGGGCGATCGATCCGATCTGCGCGGGGTCGTTGGGCGCGTCGGGGTGGAAGAACCCTTCCGGCTTGTCCAGGTGCGCGAGCAGCTCCAGGCCGCTGCTGGCCTCCTCCGCGTCCTTCCACCCGGCGCCCAGGTCCGGCCGCGGGTCGCCGGCCTGCCCGGCCGCGGGCGCGGAGCCGAGCCCGAGCGCCACCACCGCGGTCGCGACCACTGTCAGTGTCCGCCGGGCGGCCGTGGCGCCGCCGGTTGCCGATGAGCCGATGCGCATGGGGCCCCCTCTCTACCGCAGGCTCGGCCCTACCGGCCATGCCACCGGTCACCGCCCGACCGGCGGTGCTGTCGGCGGGGGGCCGGTTCGCCTCGACGGCCGCGGATCGACGTGACTGAACATCGAGGTGCTGCCGCCGAGCATACGGCCGGTGACAGAATCCGCACAAGATGTCAATCTGATACCCACAAGGTGTCATCTGGTACCTATGAGGTGTCAATGTGCACCATGATCCGGCGGCAGGAGGAGCCATGAGCGGACGTCGCGGCCGTACGACTCCGCCCGGCGTCGCGCGCAGCGTCCTCTCCGGCCGGTGGGGAATGCTGCCGCCGGTACTGGTCGTCGCCGCGCTGGCGCTGGGTGGCTGCACCGGTTCGGACGAGCCGGTCAGGACGGTGCAGCCCGGTGCCCCGGGGGAGACCAGTCGGGTCCTGCCCGACGGTCCGCCCGAGATGACGCCGTCCTACACCGCGGCCGACGTGGAGTTCATGCAGGGCATGATCGCCCACCACGCGCAGGCGCTGCGCATGACGTCCCTGGTGCCGGAGCGCACCGACCGGGAGGAGATCGTCCTGATCGCCCGGCGGATAGAGGTCGGCCAGCAGGACGAGATCGACCGGATGGCCGCGTGGCTGGAGCGGCGCGGCGAGGCCGTTCCCGACGGCGACCACCACCACCACCATGCCGGTGGCGAGCTCATGCCGGGCATGCTCACCGAGGAGCAGTTCGCGCAGCTCGAGGCGGCCCGGGGTGCGCAGTTCGACCGGCTGTTCCTGGAGCTGATGACCTACCACCACGAGGGCGCCCTGACCATGGTGGCCGACCTGCTGGCGGCCGGTGGCGCCCAGGACCCGGAGGTCTTCGACATCGTCAGCCACATCGAGGCCGACCAGCGGATCGAGATCAACCGCATGCGCGGGATGCTGGCCAGCCTCGAGTGACCGGCGTCGGCTGCGCCACGTCCACGTTCACCAGCAGCCCGCACCCCGGGTCCGTTCCGCGCCCACACCGTCCACATGTGGGCGTGACCGGGCATGTTGACGGCCGTGACTGGCTGCCCTTCGGACATGTTGACGGCCGTGACTGGACTGCCCTAATGTCGGATGCACCCATGTCCGTTCAGGGGAAGGAGAAGTCCGATGCGCTGCCTCGAACCGCCGCTGGATGAGATCTGAGTCCACACCGTCACGTCCGCGCCCGGGCCGCCGGAACCGGCGGCCCGGGCGCGTCCCCACGTCATGGCGACCGTCATCCTCGACCTGACCAGACTGGACGCGAACCTCCACCGACTCGGGCGGGCCGCCGCGGCCCGTTCGGTGGCGGTGCGGGCGCACGTCAAGGCCCACCGCACCGTCGAGGTCGCCCTCCGCCAGGTGGCCGCGGGCGCGGTCGGCGTGGCGGTGCAGACGGCGCACGCCGCCCGCCGGCTGGCGGCCGCCGGTGTCGACGACGTCGTGCTCGCCTGGCCCTGGCCGGAGCCGTGGCGGTTTCCGCTGTTCGCCGAGGCGGCCGCCGGCGTGCCCCGGTTCGCGGTGCACGTGGACCGGGTGGCGTCGGTGGTGGGCATCGGCGCGGCGGCCACCGCCCGCGGCACGGAGGTCGGGGTGCGCGTCGACCTGCGGCACACCCCGGCCGACCAGGTCGTCGCCGTGGCGCGGGCGGCGCGGGACACCCCCGGCGTACGGTTCGACGGCGTGGCCGGCTACCGCCCGCTGACCACCGCATCGGAGGTCCGCGACCGGCACGACCTCGGCCGCCGGTACGCGCACGAGGTCGTGGACGCGGCGCAGCGCATCCGCGACGCCGGCGTCGACTGTCCGGTGGTGAGCGTCGGCGGCACGGCCACCCTGGAGGCGGCGCTGCAGGTTCCCGGCGTGACCGAGGTGTGCACCGGCGCGTACGCCACCTTCGACGGCGGCCTGGCCGAGGCCGGCGTGTGCACCGCGGACGACGTGGCGCTCAGCGTCGCGGCCGACGCCACCGACCTGCTGGACGGCTGCACCCAGCCGTGGGCCCCGGAGGTGGCGTGGCTGCCGGCCGGACCGCCCTACGAGGACCGGCTCGTGCCCGCCCACGTGTGCCCGCTGGCGGCGACGCTGGTGCGGCGGCAGGTGCCCGTGACCGTGGTCCGGGACGGCCGGGTCGTGGCGACCTGGCAGCCGTTCGCCGCCCCGGACCGGCCATGACGCGCCCGCGTCCGGCGACCCGCCCCGGCCGGGCCGCAGCCCGCCGGGTGACGTCGCTGCGCGCCGACCTGAGCCTGCTGCGTCGACGCGGGTTCGCGTTGCTGTTCTGCGGCCGGACCATCTCCATGTTCGGCAACGGGTTCGGGCCGGTCGCCGTGGCGTTCGGGGTGCTGGCCGTCCCCGGCGCCACCCCCGCCACGCTCTCCACCGTGCTGGCCGCCCACGCCGTGCCGCAGATCGGGCTGATCCTGCTCGGAGGGGTGATCGCCGACCGGCTGCCCCGCCACCGGCTGCTCGTGGCCGCCGAGGTGACCTCGGGTGCGGCGTTCGCCGCGCTGGCGGGGATGCTGCTGACCGGCTGGGCGCCGGTGGTGCTGCTGGCCGGGTGCGCGTTCGTCGCCGGCAGCGCCTCGGCGCTGCTGTTGCCCACGCTGACCAGCATCGTCCCGCAGGTGGTCGGCCGCACCGACCTGCAGCCGGCCAACGCCCTGCTGCGGCTGGGCGCCAACGGTGCCCACGTCGCCGGGGTGGCCCTGGCCGGCGCCGCCGTGGCGGTGCTCGGGCCGGGGGTGGCGCTCGCCGTCGACGCGGCCACCTACCTGGTCGCCGCGGCGCTGCTGGCCCGGCTGCGCCCCGCGCCCCCCGTCGCCGGTGCCGGCCGGTCCGGTGGGCCGCGCACCGCCCGGCGGGTCCTGACCGACCTGGTGGTGGGCCTGCGGGAGTTCGCCGGCCGGCAGTGGCTGTGGGTGGTGGTGGTCTCGGCGGCCTTCCTCAACGCCGGGTCGTCAGCCGGGTTCGCCGTCCTCGGCCCGGTGCTCGCCGCCGAACGGCTCGGCGGCGCCGTACCGTGGTCGGTCATCCTCGCCGCCTACACCATCGGCATGCTCACCTCGGTGCTCGCGGCGCTGCGGGTGCGGCCGGCGCGTCCGCTCCGGACCGCCGCCCTGGTCACCCCGCTGCTCGCCGCACCCCTGCTGGCCATGGGCGGCGGCGCGCCGCTGGCGCTGGTGACCGTCGCGGCGTTCGCCGCCGGGGCCGCCCTGAACCTGTTCAGCGTGCTGTGGGAGACGACGCTGCAGCAGCAGGTGCCGTCGGCGACGCTGGCCCGGGTCACCGCCTGCAACTACCTGGTGGCGCTGTCGCTCAAGCCGGTCGCCATCTGGCTGGCCGGGCACGCCGCCTCGGGGCTGGGTGCCGGTCCGGCCATGCTGTGCCTGGGCGCGGTGGTCCTGGTCGCGGGCACCGCCGCGCTCGCCTCCCCACAGGTGCGGGACCTCACCGACGACACCCGGCCGAAGCAGGCCGGCACACCTCCCGACCCGGCCGGGGCGACGGCTCCCGCCGCACCGGAGCGTGCCACCGCAGGACCCGACACGAGGACGGAGCCGAGATGACCGAGGAGTACGCCGAGGGGTTCGCCCGGGCCTACGACGAGCACTGGCACCCGTACCCCACGCGGGCCGCCGCCCATCTGCTCGACCTGCACCGCACCCTGGCTCCCGACGCGGAGCGGCGGCTGCTGGACGTCGGCTGCGGCACGGGCATCGTCGCCGCGCACTTCCAGCAGGCCGGCTACCGGGTCACCGGGCTGGACGTGTCGAGGGCGATGCTCGCGCGGGCGCGGGAGCGGCTGGGGGAGCAGGCGACGCTCATCCACGGTGATGCGGCCGACTTCACGCTGCCGGAGACGTACCCGTTCGCGGTATCCACCTACGACATCCCCAACCACCTGGGCGGGATGGACCGGGTCGCCGCGTACCTGCGGTGCGTGTACCGGGCCGTGTCACCCGGCGGCCTGTTCGCCTTCGACGTGGCCACCCGCAAGGGCCTGGCCGGCATCAACGCCATCCAGGTGCGGGAGACCGAGGAGTCGATCCTGCTGTACCGTGGGGCGCTCAACGAGGAGGCCGGGTACGGCTTCTACCGCATCTCCGGGGTCGTGCGGGCACCGGACGGCCGGTACGACCGGTTCCAGACCACGATCACCAACACGGTCGTGCCCCTGGGCCGGCTGCTGGAGCTGGTCCGGGAGGTCGGGTGGCGCGACCCGTACCTCGCCGCGCCGACCGCGCTGACCACCCCGCTGCCCGACGACCCCGACGAGCTGGCCGACCGCCTGCCGCGCGTCTACGTCGTGACCTGGCGGTAGCCCGGTCGCGCCCGGAGGCGGCCTCCGGTCGCGTGTCGGCGCCGGATGTCGCACAAATAGTGCGACGACCGGGTCCGCGGTCGCGGCATGCTGACTCAGGGGGTGTCCGACGGGATCGTGGCTCCGGACGGTCTCGCAACCACGTACAGGGCGTGGTGCGACGCGCGACCCGCCGGCACCCCCCACCCGCTCAGGCGCGGACCAGCCTCCGGACCGCCGCCGGGTTGAGCGCGAGCCCGGTCGCGTGCTCCGACACCGTCCATAGTCGATGGATAGCGTGGTCCAGGCCCAGCCGGCGCAGGATCGGCCGGCGGACCGGGGGTCCGCCCGCCACCAGCAACGGCGCGTAGTACTCACCGCTGCGCGCCCGCGGGTCGGTGGCGGCGCGGATCTGGGGGAGCGCGGCCCGACCCGGCGTCGTGCCGAACCGGGCGGCGAACGCGGCGAGCAGGCGCCGCGACCACCGGCCGGCCCCGGCGTGACCCGCCCCCGGTCCATCGGCGTGCAGCCCCGGTCCGGGGACGGGCAGCCCCGGGTCGGCGACCAGGCTCGCGCACGGCACTCCCGCGTCGGCGAACACCTTGTGCAGCCCGAGCCCGAAGTGGAAGTTGGCGAGCTTGGACCGCCCGTACGCCGTCCACGGGTGGTAGTGACCCGGCCGTGGCCGGCCGCCCGACCGGCCGATGTGGTGGGCGACGCTGCTGACCGTGACCACCCGGGCGGCGGGGGAGCGCAGCAGCCCCGGCAGCAGGAGCGCCGTCAGGGCGAAGTGGCCCAGGTGGTTGACGCCGATCTGCATCTCGAACCCGTCGGCCGTGCGCTGCCACGGCACCGCCATGACGCCCGCACTGTTCACCAGAAGGTCGACGCGCTCGTGGGCGGTGAGGATGGTGCTCGCGGCGGTGTGGATGGAGTCCAGCGACGCCAGGTCCACCGGGACGATCGACAGGGAGACGCCCGGGTGGCGCTCGGCGACCTCGGCGGCGGTCGTGTACGCACGCGCCGGGTCCCGGGTGGCCATCACCACCCTTGCACCCGCGGCCGCCAGGGCGCGGGTCGTCTCTCGCCCCAGCCCGCTCCCGGCGCCGGTGACCACCGCCACCGTGCCGGTGAGGTCGGGGATGTCCCGCTCGGTCCACGCCATCGGGCACCTCCTCGTCCGGAACCGGGGCCGCCCACGGCGGCCCGCCCGACGCCGCGGTCGCTCTTCCAGTCTGAGCGACCGCCAGCCGGGTGCGCCACTTCTGCGCGGTCCCACCGGTCCCAGCGGTCACGAGAGTTCCCTCGGGCCACGGCCGCACCGGGCGGTCAGCCGCCCGCGGCGCCGTCCGGCGCACCGGGCAGCGCCAGCGGCGGCGGGTAGTCCAGGCCGCGTCGCACCGTCGCCGGCAGGCGCCACGGCTCGTGCACGGCCGGGCCCTCGACACCGGCGAGCTCGGGCACCCACCGCGCTGCCGCAGGAACTCCTCCTGGCCGGCGCAGGCGGCGGCGACCTGGCGCGCCGAGACCCATCCGAAGTGGAGGTACGCGCTCAGCCGGGAGGTCGCGTCGGCGGCAAGGTCGTCGTGCACCCGCGGGTAGGCGGCGACCTGCCGGGCCCAGGCCGACAGGCGCCGCCCGGCCGCGGTCTCGCCGCCGGGTGACACCCCGGACGCGCCCGCCGGTGGGCGGGGCAGCCGCCCGGGGTCGGGTGCCGGGTCGGGCAGCCGGATCCGCGCCGGCGCGGCGACCTCCGGCCGCCAGGGGTGCTGCCGCCAGACCCGCCAGTACGGCGTGAAGATCCGGTAGTGGTCTCCGCCCCCGGCGGGCAGCAGCGCGCCGGGCGGCACCAGGGTGACGCCGGGGTGCGCCTCGAACCCCACCCGGGCGTCGGCGCAGGCGGCCGCGAGCCGGCGCTGGCGGGCCGTGGCGTAGGCGCTGACGTCCGCGGTGACGTGGAGGCGCTCGGCCCCGCAGGCGGTGGCGACCCGTACCGCCTCGGTGACCGGGTCGCCGCGGCGGACCACCAGGTCGGCACCCCGGCGGCGGAGCGACTCTCGTAGGTCGGCGAGGCTCTGGCAGAGGAAGCGGAGCCGGTGGGGACCGGCGACGGACCACAGGTGCCGGTCGACGACGAACAGCGGTACCACCCGCTCGGCGCTGGCGCAGGCGGCCGCGAGGGCCGGATGGTCGTGCACCCGCAGGTCGCGGTGGAACAGGACCACCGCGGTCCGGGCGCTCACGGGACCGCCGCCCGTGGTGGCCGGCGGCGCGACGGGCGCGGCTCGGATTCCACCTGGCCTCCTCCGGCTGCGGACGGCTGCCAAGGCGCGTCCCAGGCTACCGGGGTGGTGCGTGGGTATGCGGGTATTGGCGCCTTTTCGGGCGCCGCGGCCGCAGCGTTGCGACCGGGGAGGTGACCATCGGCCCTGTCCCGGCGGGCCGGGACGGGCGCAGGATCGGGAGATTCACGACCGAGAGGTAGGGTGCGGGGGTGGAACAGACCCGGTTGCCGTGGCTGCACCGGCTCCAGCGCTGGATGTACCGGAGCGGCCGGCCGAACCGGCTGGCGCGGGTGCTCAACGCCACCCTGGCGGTGCCGTTCGCGCACGGCATCCTCGTGTCGCGGCGGTGGGCGACGCTCGAGGTGACCGGCCGGCGCTCGGGACGCACCGTCTCCGCCCCCGTGGTGGTCGCCGACTGGCAGGGGGAGCGGTACCTGGTCTCGATGCTCGGCCAGCGGGCGAACTGGGTCCGCAACGTGCGCGCCGCCGGTGGGCGGGCGGTGCTCCGGCGTCGCGGGCGCGAGGCGGTCCGGCTGGAGGAGGTCGACCCGTCGGAGCGTGCGCCGATCCTGCGCCGGTACCTGCAGCTCGCGCCGGGTGCCCGGCCGCACATCCCGGTCGACCGGCGGGCGCCGCTGGCGGAGTTCGAGCGGATCGCCGACCGGTACCCGGTGTTCCGGGTCGTGCCCGACGGGCGCCAGTGATGCCACGCGGTCGCGCGGTGCCGGGACCGTCGAGGTGTCGCTGGAACGCGACGGTACCGAGGTGCCTGGCGACCCGATCCTTGGAGTCCCGCGGTACCTCGTGCCTCCCGACGCGGCCACCTACACGCTGCGGACCGTGGTCCGCGACGGCTTGCCCGGCAACCGGTACTGGACGACGCCGGCGTCCGACGCGAGAATGAGAAGTCTCTCCCGACGACCTGCACTCCCGGCCCGAATCGAGGTCGGCGCCATCGACCCTGGGGAGCCAACTGTGGACGCACCCGAAGCCAAGACCTCGTTGGTACGCGTGGTGCTCCGGCGCCTGGTGTTCGGCGCGTTCGCGGCCACTGTCATCGCGATCGTGGGGGCCGTCGGGATGGCAGTGTCCAGCGCACTCGGGTGGTCCTTCGATCCGCACGGCTACGGAATATTCACCGGAATCCTGTCCGCGGCGGTCCTGACACCGGTCGCGCTCGTGCTGTGGCTGCTCTACCAAGCACTGCGACCACGCCGTTAGGGCACGGCGACGGACGCGAGAGATGCCATGGCAGAGCCAGGGGCCGTCCCGCAGGGCGTCCTCACCGGACGGGCGGATCACGGCGGCAGGCGGGACCCACCGTGATCCGCGGCTCACTCTGGACTGACCTCATTGGGCAGTGGAGATCCGGGAACCGCGGCGGCGCTCGGTGACGAGGCCGGGTGTCAGGGGGGTGGCAGTTCGCCTGCGTCACCGCGAACGGCTGCCGCGCAGCGGTCGTCCTCCGTCGCAGCGGTCGGGTGGCGTACGTGGCCGGTTCAGGCGGCCGACAGGGGGCGGAACTTGGCCGTGAAGTGGCGCAGCCGCTCGGGCTCGTAGGTGATCTCCATGCCGACGAGGTCACCGGCCTTGGCCGCCACCCGCTCCACCACCTCGATGACGTAGTCGATGTGGCTCTGCGTGTACGTACGGCGGGGCACGGCGAGCCGCACCAGGTCCATCGCCGCCGGCTTCTCGGAACCGTCGGGCTGGCGGCCGAACATCACCGTGCCGATCTCGCAGGACCGCACGCCGCCCTCCACGTACAGCGCGCAGGCCAGCGCCTGGCCCGGGTACTGCAGCGGCGGGATGTGCGGCAGCATCTCCCGGGCGTCGATGAAGATCGCGTGGCCGCCGAATGGGACCACCACCGGTACGCCCAGCCGCTGCAGGCCCTCGCCGAGGTACCGTACCGAGGCGATCCGGTACCGCAGGTAGTCCTCGTCCACGGCCTCCCGCAGCCCGACCGCGATCGCCTCCAGGTCCCGGCCGGCCAGCCCGCCGTAGGTGGGGAAGCCCTCGGTGAGGATCTCCAGGTTGCGGCACTTCTCGGCCAGCTCGTCGTCGTTGAACGCCAGCCAGCCGCCGATGTTGGCCAGCGGGTCCTTCTTCGCCGACATGGTCATCCCGTCGGCGAGGAGCGCCATCGCCCGGACGATCCCGGCCACGCTCGCGTCGGCGTACCCGGGCTCGCGGGTCTTGATGAACCACGCGTTCTCGGCGAACCGGCAGGCGTCGAGGAACAGCGGCTTGCCGTACCGGTCGCACACCTCCCGGACCTCCCGCACGTTGGCCATGCTCACCGGCTGGCCGCCGCCGGAGTTGTTGGTGATCGTCAGCATCACCAGCGGGACGTCGTCGGCGCGCTCGGCCAGCAGCTTCTCCAGCGCCGCGACGTCCATGTTCCCCTTGAACGGGTGCGGGTTGCGCGGCTGGCGGCCCTCGGGGATGACCAGGTCCACCGCCTCCGCACCGGTCGCCTCGATGTTGGCCCGGGTGGTGTCGAAGTGGGTGTTGTTCGGGATCACCTTGCCCGGCCCGCCGAGGACGCTGAACAGGATCCGCTCCGCGGCCCGACCCTGGTGCGTGGGCAGCACGTGCTTGAACGGGAACAGCTCCTTGACCGCGGCCTCGAACCGGAACCACGACGGCGCGCCGGCGTACGCCTCGTTGCCGCGCTGGACCGCCGCCCACTGCTCGCTGGACATCGCCCCGGTGCCCGAGTCGGTCAGCAGGTCGATGAGCACGTCGTCGGCGTGCAGCCCGAACAGGTTGTAGTGCGCCTCGGCCAGGCGGCGCTCCCGCTCGGCCCGGTCCAGCATCCGCATCGGCTCGACGGAGTGGATCCGGAACGGCTCGATGATGGTACGGAATCCCTCGCCCACGGCGGTGCCACCTCACCTCGCTGCGCTCGTCTCCGGTGGAGGCATCCTGGCCACCGCCGCCGTGGCGCGACAGGGTCGAAGGACCCGGACCACCGGGCAGAAAGTCAACCGCGCGTGAGTCTGTCAGCCGGTCGGGGCGTCGGCCGGTCCGCCCGCCGGTTCCGTGAGCCGGGCCACGAGCGGGCCGACCGCCCCGTCGGCCGTCCTTCCGGGCCGACCGCCGCGGCCGCGGGCACGCGTACCCTTGGCGGGGTCCCGTACGCGACCGGTGGGAGACGTCATGTGCCGGAACATCCGGGTGCTGCACAACTTCGCGCCGCCGGCGACCGACGAGGAGATCCGGGCCGCCGCCCTGCAGTACGTGCGCAAGGTCAGCGGGTTCACCCGGCCCTCGGCGGCCAACGCCGAGGCGTTCGAGGCGGCGGTGGACGCGGTCGCCGCCGCCACCCGGACGCTGCTGGACCGCCTGGTCACCACGGCCCCGCCGCGCGACCGTGAGGTGGAGGCGGCCAGGGCCAGGGCGCGGGCCGCCAAGCGGTACGGCGCCCGCCCGGCCTCCGCCGCCTGACCCGGGCCGGCCACCGGTCGCGGACGGTCAGGACGGGGGCACGAGCACGGCGGCGCCGTTGACCCGGTCGGCGGCCAGGTCGGCCAGCGCCCGGTCGGCCGCCTCCAGCGGGTACGGGGTGACCGCGACCCGGAGCCGGTGGGTGGCCGCGTGGGCGAGCAGCTCCCGCCCGTCGGCGCGGGTGTTGGCGGTGACGCTGCGCAGGGTGCGCTCCTGGAACAGGTGCCGCTGGTAGTTCAGCACCGGGATGTCGGACAGGTGGATGCCGGCGATCGCGAGCGTGCCACCGCGGTCCAGTGCGGCCAGCGCCACCGGCACCAGGTCGCCGACCGGGGCGAACAGGATGGCCGCGTCGAGCGGTTCGGGTGGGGGGTCGTACGCGCCGCCCGCCGACGCCGCGCCGAGCTCCAGCGCCAGCTGGCGGGCGGCCGGCGCGCGGGTCTGGACGTGCACCCGCGCCCCCTGGCCGATCGCCACCTGCGCGGTGAGGTGGGCGGAGGCGCCGAAGCCGTAGATGCCCAGGCGCCCGCCGGGCGGCAGGTCGGCGCGGCGCAGCGCCCGGTAGCCGATGATCCCGGCGCACAGCAGCGGGGCGAGCTCGGTGTCGGAGTACCCGTCGGGCAGGTGGTACGCGTACGCCGCCGGGACGGTCGCGTACTGCGCGTAGCCGCCGTCGGCGTCCCAGCCGGTGTAGCGGGAGTCGGGGCAGAGATTCTCCGCCCCGCGCCGGCAGTAGGTGCACCTCCCGCAGGTGTGGCGCAGCCAGGCGATCCCGGCCCGGTCGCCGGGACGCCAGCCCTCGACCCCGTCGCCGAGCGCGACCACCTCGCCCACCACCTCGTGGCCGGGGACCACACCGGGCCGCTTCGGCGGCAGGTCACCCTCGGCCAGGTGCAGGTCGGTGCGGCACACCCCGCTCGCGGTCACCCGCACCAGCAGCTCGCCGGCGGCCGGCTCGGGCACCGGCCGGCGCACCGCCCGCAGCGGCCGGGTGGCCATCGGGCCGGGTGTCGCGACCTCCCACGCCAGCATCGTCCCGCTCGTCACCGGTCCATTGTCCAACGGCCGCCCCGGCCGCGTCCGGACACGCACGCAGCACACCCGCCGGCGTGGGCTGGCGGAGGGGCCGTCGACGCGGACGCCGGCTGCCGTGGGGGCGGCCCGGCCGGCGGTGGAGGGCACCGGACTGTCCGCGCCGCCGGTCTGTCCGTCACCGGCGGGTGTTACCCACACGATGCCGCCGCCGTCCCCTGGCCGCCCAGGGCCGAACGGCCCGTCCGCCCGGGTCGAACGTCCGGGGTGGACGACCGTCCCGGGGCGGGCCCGGCCGCCGACCGGGACCGCAGCGGCGAGTGGACCCGGGCTGATGTTCGTGGCGGTGCTCGCGGCCGCGGGCATGGACGCCTCGTGGAACGCGATCGCCAAGCTCGTGCCCGGCCAGGCCGGCACTCTACGGGCGTCCCGCGCGGTGGATACGCGGGCGGGCTCGTCCGGTCCGCCGGTGGGCCGGGGTCGTCGTGCCCTACCGGCCGATCCTGGGGACGGGGAATCCCCCGATGTGCCGCCGCCCCGCGGCACCGCATGCTGACACCGCGCCCGGTCCGCCGGGCCCGCACAGAGGAGGGACGATGAACGACACGACGATCGTGCTGCGGCGGCGGCCAAGTCTCCGCTCGTGGCTGGCTCTGGGGGCGTCGGCGGCCGCGGTGGTGGTCATGCTGCTGCTCATAGCGGTCGCGTGCCAGGCCGCGAACCGGTCCGACGACGACCTCTCCGCTCCGCCACCGTCCACTTCCACATCAGACGGAAGCCCGGCGCCGAGCGGCGACGCTGGCGGCGACGGCGATCCGGACGGCGGCGAGGTCGGTCCCGGAGCGGGCAGTGGCCGGGACGGTGGCGGGCAGAACGTGGGACAGAACGGTGGTGGCCGCAACGGTGGTGGCCGCAACGGTGGCGGGCAGGACGGTGGCGGTCAGCAGCCCACCACACCCCCCGGTCCGGTGATCGAGTACTTCCACGTGGCGCTGGAACCCTTGTGCCCGGGCTCGGAACTCGCCCCGATGGAGGGCCGCCCGGTGGTGCTGGAGTGGAAGGTCACCGGTACCGACCAGGTGACGCTGTCCGTCGACGGCCCCGGGGTCTACGCCACGTACCCGGCGCAGGGCAGCGCCACGCTCAACTTCCCGTGCGAGGGGCGCGAGGGTGCCACCCAGCGGCACACGTACCTGTTGACCGCGACCAACTCCGACGGAACCACCACGAGCGAGCTGGTGGTGGAGGCGCAGGACCACGAGCGGACGCAGGTCGGAGGCTGAGGCGACGTCCGGGATCCGCGGCCGGCCACCGGCCGGCCGCGGACCGTGCCGTGGACCCGGTGGCCAGCCACGCCCGGGCGGGCGACGCCGTGGTGCCGTGGGCTGCGGTCACGTCCGGCCGCGGACCTCGTGGATGAGGCCGTACGCGCGCGCCTGCTCGACGTCGAGCACGCGCCCCCGGACGAAGTCGTCCTCGACCCGGCTGCGCGGCTGCCCGGTCGCCTCCGCCACCCGTACCACCAGGTCCTCCAGGGCGCGCAGGTGGCTGCCGGCGGCGGCCGCGACGTCGTCGGCGGTGCCCCGGAGACCGGCCACGGTGGGCTCGGCCAGCCGGAACCGGGCGTGCGGGTAGGCGAGGCGCCGTTGCGCCGCGGCGAGCACCCCGATCGCGGCGCCGCCCACCTCGCCGGTGGCGACCGCGTACACCGGTGCGCGCATGCTGTCGATCGCGTCGATGACGGTGAAGACCGCGTCCAGGTCGCCGTCCGGGGCGGCCAGGTGCAGGTACACCGGCTCGGGCTCGCCCGGCCGGCCCGGCAGCGGTGGGGTGAACCCGGTGGCGCCGCGGGAGTCCACCGCGTCCAGGCTGAGCAGGCTGGCCGCCGCGGTGTTCGCCGGTCCCGGGGTGACGCGGCCGGTGAGGAACACCATCCGCCGGTCGAACAGCCGTTCCGCCAGCCACGGTGGCATCGCCTCCTCCGGGCGCGGCGGCCCTCCCGGTGGGATCGGGAGCTCCCAGCGTCCGGGGGTCCGGACCGTCACGTCCACGTTCCACCGTCCTTCCGTCATCCCCGTGGGGGCGGGTGCCCGACCCGCCCCACCGGCCGGGAGCTGCCCGGCTGTGGCCGCCTCGGGTGGCCAGCCCATTGTGGCCGCCCGTGGCGCCACGGTGGCGATCATGCGCGGGGATTCCGCGCCGGGCGAAACCGGCATCGCCGGTTCCGCCCGGCGCGTGCCACGTCGGGGCGCCGGCGTCTACGTGATCCACTTCCCCGATCCGGGACACCCTCCGGCGTGTCGTCCGGTATGAGGGAACCGGATCATGGATGGGGAGGGTCGGACCGTGGACGGGCGCGGGGTGACCGTGAACGGGAAGACGGCGGCACCGGAGACAGCGGCACCGGAGACAGCGGCATCCTTGGAAAGCGGCATCCTTGGAAACATGGGTCGTGACGTGGGGCCGTGGCTGGTCGGGATCGGCCTGCTCGTGGCGGCGGTCGGGCTGCTGACCTGGGTCGGTGGGCTGTCGTGGTTCGGACGCCTGCCGGGCGACATCCGGATCACCACCGACCACACCCGGATCTTCATCCCGATCACGTCGATGATCGTGGTGTCGCTGGTCCTGAGCCTCATCCTGTTCCTCGTGCGCCGCCGGTAGCCCACCGCCCGGAGCCGGGACCGGCCGGAACGCCATACTCAGGGTCATGCGAACGATCCACGACATTTCCGGCGTCGACCTCACCTACGACGACGTCTTCCTCGTCCCCTCCCGGTCCGCGGTCGAGTCACGCAGCCACGTCGACCTCGCCTCCCGTGACGGGTCCGGCACCACCATCCCGATCGTGGCGGCGAACATGACCGCGGTGTCCGGCCGGCGGATGGCCGAGACCATCGCCCGGCGGGGCGGGCTGGCGATCATCCCGCAGGACATACCCGTCGACGTCGTCACGGACGTCATCGCCTCGGTCAAGCAGCGCCACGTCGTGTACGACACCCCGGTCGTGCTGGGGCCGACCGACACGGTCTCCGACGCGCTGGCCCTGCTGCCCAAGCGCGCCCACGGCGCGGTCATCGTGGTCGACGACGGGCGGCCGCTGGGCATCGTCACCGAGGCGGACTGCGCGGGCGTGGACCGGTTCACCCAGCTGCGGGCGGTGATGTCCACGCCGCTGCTGACCCTCCCGGCGGGGATCGACCCGGAGGCGGCGTTCGACCGGCTCGCCGCCGGCAACCACCGGGTCGCCCCGGTCGTCGACGCCGACGGCACCCTCGTCGGCATCCTCACCCGCACCGGGGCGCTGCGCGCCTCCCTCTACCAGCCGGCGGTCGACGCCGAGGGCCGGCTGC
>VSBZ01000228.1:0-2956 GCA_047459215.1 Micromonosporaceae bacterium
GGAGGACGGTCAGGGGCGGGTCGTGACCGACATGGTGCGCGCCGGATCCCGCTCCACGACCGGACCCAGCGCCTCGTCGATGGCCCTCATCAGGTCCGGTTCCAGCCGCACCCCGGACGCCTTCACCGTCTCCTGCAGCTGCTCCGGGCGGGTGGCGCCGACGATCGCCGAGGAGACGTTCGGGTTCTGCAGCACCCAGGCCACCGCCAGCTGCGCCATCGTCAGGCCGGCCTGGTCGGCCAGCGGGCGCAGGCGCTGCACGGCCGTGAGGGTCTCGTCGTTCAAGTGCCTGGCGATGAACTGGGACCCGGAGGGGTCGGTGGCACGGGAGCCGGGCGGCGGCGGCTGGCCGGGCTGGTACTTGCCGGTGAGCACACCCTGCGCCAGCGGTGAGAAGACGATCTGCCCGATGCCCAGCTCCTGGCAGGTCGGCACCACCTCGGCCTCGATGACCCGCCAGAGCATCGAGTACTGGGGCTGGTTGGAGACCAGCGGCACCCGCAGCTCTCGGGCGAGCTCGTACGCGGCGCGGATCTCCTCGGCACGCCACTCGGAGACTCCGATGTAGAGCGCCTTGCCGGCCCGGACGATGTCGGCGAACGCCGTCATCGTCTCTTCCAGCGGCGTGAACCGGTCGAAGCGGTGGGCCTGGTAGAGGTCCACGTAGTCGGTCTGGAGCCGGCGCAGCGAGGCGTTGATCGACTCCATGATGTGCTTGCGCGACAGGCCGCGGTCGTTGGGTCCGGGACCGGTCGGCCAGAAGACCTTCGTGAAGATCTCCAGGCCTTCGCGCCGCTGGCCCTTCAGCGCCCGCCCGAGCACCTCCTCGGCCCGGCCACCGGCGTAGACGTCGGCGGTGTCGAAGGTGGTGATGCCCAGGTCGAGGGCGGCGTGCACGCACGCCCGGGCGGTGTCCTCGTCGATCTGGGAACCGTGGGTGATCCAGTTGCCGTACGAGATCTCGCTGATGAGAAGGCCTGACCGGCCGAGGTTACGGAACTCCATGCGGCAGACCCTATCGGGCCGCGGCGGCCGTCAGAGCACCGGCTTGGTGTCGGCGAGCAGCCGGTCGATCTCCTCAATCACCTCCAGCCGGCTGGCCATCGTTGGCTCGATCAGCGGCCGGCCGCGCCGGTCCAGCGCCCCCCACGTGCCCTTTTCCGTTCCGATGAGGAACGCGACCGGGTGGATCACCATCTTGGGGTAGCTGGGCGGCACGATGACCCGTCCGGAGCGGTCCACGACGGCCTTGCGCCCGCCGGCGTCCACGATCGCCAGACCCTCGTCGGTGAACCCGTCCAGGTAGCGGCCGTCGGTCAGGGCGGTGACGTACCCGGTGTACTGGAACGGCACCACCACCCGCCCGACCTTGTCCACCGCGCCCCAGCCGCCGCGGCGCACCGCGGCCACGCCGCGCCGGAACGGGCGGACGTCGTCGAAGCCGGTGGAGATGACCACCCGGTTGCTCTTGTCGATCGCCACCCACGCGCCGAAGCCGTCGCGGGAGACCCACGCCAGCCCCTCGGAGAACGACGACACGCCGAGCCAGCCGGCGCTCCCGTCGATGACCTGGTTGCCCTCCTCGTCGATGAGCTCCCAGGTCTCGCTCTCCGGCCGGCGCACCCAGGCGACCCCGTCGCGGAACGGCTGGGCGTCGGCGTAGACCGGTTGGATCACCATCTTGCCGTCGCGGTCGGCGTACCCCCAGGCGCCGGCCTGTTCGTCGAACGTCGGGGCCGGGGGCCGGTGGAGCTGCAGGATCTCCTCCATGGTGCGCGGGTACGGGCCGATGCCGTTCTCGGCCACCTTGCGGGCGACCGCCGCCAGCGCCAGCTCGGTGCGTTCGATCAGCTCCGGATCCTCCACCTTGCGCAGCTCCAGCGCGCGCTCGAAGTGGTTGCACGCCTCGATGTAGCGGCCCTGGTCGTAGCAGGACCGGCCGGCGTGCTCGTGCATGGTGGCGCGCAGCCGGTCGGGCAGCTCCGGCGAGTTCGCCAGCGCGAACAGCCGGTCGGCCTCGGCGAAGTCGCCCCGCCACTGCAGCACGTGCGCGAGCCTGGCCTGGGTGATCGCGATGCGCCTCAGCTGCCCGGTCGCCTCCGCGTGGGCCAGCGCCAGCTTGGCGTCGGCCAGCGCCTTGTTGAGCTCCCCGAGGATGCGCGAGACGACCGCGCGCAGGCTCAGCAGCCTCGCCCGGCTGGCGTTGTCGGTGGCCTTGTCGAGCTTCTTCGTCAGGCGGTCCCGTAGGTCGCGCAGCTCGTCGGGGTCCTCCACGATCTCGCGCAGCGTCTCCGGGTGGAACCGCCACTTGTACTGGGCGAGCACCTGCTCCGGGTCGGGCTCCTCCGGCTCCTCCGGCGCCTTCGGGGCGTCCTTCTCCTCGGCGTCGGCCGGTGCCTCCGGCGAGGTGGTGCCGGTGTCGCCGGCGGGCGCCGGACGCTGCCCGGGGACCACCACGGGGGCGATCATCGTGGGGGCGCTCAGCGCGGTGGCGGCACCGGCCGCGGGACCGCTGGGCAGGACGGTGTCAGGCGAGGCGACCGTCCGCGGTGGCGCGCCCGCGGGCCGGGGTGGTGCGCCCACCGGCGAGACCGGCGCTCCGGTCGCGTGGGCCGGTGCGCCGCCGGCCTGGGCTGGTGCGCCGGTCGTGGGGGGCGGTGCGCCGGCGGCCTGGGCTGGTGCGCCGGCCGCCTGCGCCGGTGCGGGAGCCGGTGTCCCCGCCGGGGCGGGCGGGACCGACGGCGGGGGAGCGGCCGCCTGCCCGGGCCAGCAACTCGGACCCGGCGGCCCCGATGGCCACACGCGTGCCGCCCCAGTCCACCACCGCCCACCCGGGGCGCTGCCCGCCGGGTTGGGGCCACGCCTTGACCTCCTCGGGCAACAGGCGCCGGGCCTCTGCGGATGCCCGGCGCCTGTCATGGGTGCGGCTTGCCCGACCCCGGGTCGTGCGTGGGGC
>VSBZ01000003.1:0-80292 GCA_047459215.1 Micromonosporaceae bacterium
GTTCGGCAATGCTTCGATGACGGTCACGGGAATGGTTTCGCCCGCTTCATTGAAGACGCGCGTCATTCCCGCCTTACGACCGACCAGACCGAGGGTCTTGGCAGCGCTCATCGTATGTCCTCTTGTTCCTCAAGACACGGCGGCTGCGATCGGCCGCGTGCGAATGAATCGAAAACCGCTTTTTGCGAGCCGTCGCCAGCACTCGGGGTGGCGAATCAATCGGCTCGAACCGAAGCTCCAGGCAATTGGGACGAGATATTCCGAAGAGAGGCCGACCGGGCACCCAGGACCGTGCCGGGCAGACCGGACGCCCGCCACGGGGGTGGGGGAGCGGACATGAACATGAGCGCCTCCACCGCCTGCCTGGTGACCCGCAGCCACGGGCGCATGCGGCGCAGGTACGCCGCGGCCTCCGCGGCCGTACCCGGTACGGTGTCCGGGTCCAGCCCCACGAGTGCGGCGGCGCGCCGTTGCTCGTCCCAGTAGCGGTCCCAGTCGCCGGCCGGCAACCGGACACCGGCCCGTCGGGCTACTTCCACATAGGAGTCGATCTCGGCGACGTGCACCCACCGGAGCAGCTCCGGATCGTCGAGGCGGAACCTCTCCCCGGTGTCCGGGTCGATGGCGGTCAGGCGGGCGTGCACCGCGCGGACGCGCCGTCCCGCGCGCTGCGCCTGCGCGGTGGTGCCGTAGATCGTGGTGGCGACATAGTCGACGGTGCGCATGAACCGTCCCCACGGGTCGGTCCGGTAGGTGGAGTTCTGCGCCACGCCGGCCATGGCGCGCGGGTGGAGCGCCTGCAGGAACAGCGCCCGCAGCCCACCCAGCAGCAGGATCGGCTCCGCGTGCACGCGCCAGGTCACCGATCCGGGGCCGAACAGCCCGGTGTCGCGCTCGCCGTCGACCACCACGGCCGTACCGGTGACCGGTGCCCCGGCGGTGACGCCGCGGGTGGTGCGGGCGGTGTCGACGCCGCCGGCGGTCACGTCACGTCCTTTTCCCCGGACGACCGGCGTGCCCGGCAGTCCGGGCACAGACCCCAGAACGTCACCTCCGCCTCGTCTACCTCGAAACCGCTGGTGTCGTCCGGGGTCAGGCAGGGCCGGTGGCCGACGACGCAGTTGACGTCGGCGATCGCGCCGCAGCCGCGGCACACGACGTGGTGGTGGTTGTCGCCCACGCGTACCTCGTAGCGGGCGGGGGAACCCGCCGGTTCGATGCGACGGAGCAGGCCGACGCGGGTCAGCGCGGCCAGCACGTCGTAGACCGCCTGCGTCGACACCGGGTGCAGCCGCTCCCTGACCTGCTTGGCGATCTGTTCGGCCTCCAGGTGGCCGCCGCGGCTGAGCACCTCCAGTACGGCCAGGCGGGGCCGGGTCACCCGGAGCCCGGCCGCGCGCAACCGCTCCGCACCGGTCATGTGCCAATGACACCATGCGATGGCTGAGGGGGCCAGACGTCCGTACCCGATGGTGCCCGCGGTGGGCGGGACGCCGCGCGGGGGGCAGCCGCGGTCGGCGGGACGCCGCCGGTGGCGGCCCGCGGTGGCGGTCGTTGGTCGCGTGGGCGCGATCCCCGGGTCCGGCCGTGAACCCGTACCCTGTGCGGCACGTTCTTGAGGCCAGGAGGATCCGTGTTCGAAGAGATCGCAGGACTGCCGTTGCACCCGCTGGCGGTGCACGCTGTGGTCGTCCTCGTACCGCTGAGCGTCGTCGTGACGCTGTGCTATGCCCTGGTCCCGAAGCTGCGCGCGCACCTGGAGTGGGGAGTGGTCGCCCTGGCGGTGCTCGCTCCGGTGAGCGCCGTCGTCGCGGTCCTGTCCGGCGACGCGTTCGCCCGCCGGCGCGCGCTGCCGCTGGAGGGCGCGCTGGCCGACCACCGGGACCTCGGGCGCCTCACGATGATCGCCGCGTTGGTCCTCGGTGTGGTGGCGTTGGTCCTGGTGTGGTCCCGCCGGCTGCCCGGGTCCAGGCTGCGGACGTGGCTGGTCGGTGCGCTGACCGTCGTCGTGGTCCTCGCGGCGGTCGCCGCCGGGATCTCGGCGGTACGCTCCGGCGACTCCGGCGCCCGGATGGTCTGGGGTCCCATCTGGGAGCTCGTCGACTCGGGGTAGCGGCGGCGCGGTAGCGACGGGCCGCGCTCAACCGGGCAGGCGGGCGACGAGCACGAGCAGGACGACGACCGCCACGGCGAGGGCGAGCGCGCCCAGCCGCTGCGTGAACCGGCGGGCTTCGCGCTCCGCGGCGTCGAGCGCCGCGTGGTCGAGGGGTGGCAGCTGGCGGGGAGGGTCGGGCAGGACGATCACCCGCGGACGCCACCCGGGCGGTGGCGGAGTGGTCGGTGGCGGCCCGGAATACCTCACAATCCGGACTTTACTCGCCCGAGCGGATAGTCACCGCGAACCTCATCGAAGCGGGTGACGCCACGACCTCCGCCGCCTGCTCCGGCGTCAACGCGACCAGGAGCGTGGCGTCCGCGTGGTCGACGCCGAGGACGACGCGCCCGGCGGCGACCACCACCGGCGGGCCGGTGTCGGCCACCGCCAGCAGGTCCACCCGGTCACCGGGGCGGATGAGCGCGGTCATCGCGGGCGACCCGAGCGCGACCGGCACGCCCACCAGCCCCTCCGGTACGGCCAGCCGCGAGCCGTCGCTGGGCGGCGCCGCCGGGTGCGTCCCGTCCGGCGGCGGTGGAGGCGGGGACTCCCCCGCGGCGGCGCCGCCGTCGGCTCCGGAGTCTGCGTCCAACGTGGATGAACCGGAGCCGTGCCAGGCGACGGCGGCGGCCGTGGACAACAGGAGCGCCGCTGCCACCATCCGGCCCAGGGTGTGCGCGCGCGGCCACCGGATCCGCCCCACCGGCTCCAGGCCGGTCCGCCGGCCGTGGCTGGCTCTCATGCGCCGGCAACGTAGGCCGGGCGTACCGGCGCCGCAAGCCGGTCCCGGCCGGCTGTGGACAGCTGTCGGTCGGCACGTCGCCGAAGCCGTGGCGCTCCGGTCGCGGCACCGGCGGCACCGCGCCGCCCGCGGGAACGGCACCGCACACCCGTACCCAGCGGCGCCACGTCACCCGCACAGGACGGCGCCGCCCCCGGCCGCACGGCGCCACGGTACGACCTGGTACGACCCGGGACGAACGGCACCACGTCGCCGGCCGCGACGGCACCACAGTGCCCCCGGGTCCTGGTGCGCGGCGTCGGTGACGGTGGCAAGCGCCACGCCGCCGGATGGAGAGTCACGCGGCCGTGGCGGAACTCAGCCAGCTGTGACGGAACTCACGGAGCCGTGGCGGAGGCTCGGCTGCCGAGGGACGTGGCGGAGGCCGGGGCTGCGAGAGGACTCACCCGCGTGGGGCCGGCCCGGCAGCGGGAGCGGAGCTCACGCGGCCGTGCTGGCCTTCTCCTTCTTGCTGCTGGAGTCGCCCTTGGCGGAGTCCTTGCCGGACGAGTCCTTCGCGCTGGAGTCCTTGCGCGACCCGTTCTCGGACGCCCGGGAGTCCGTGCGGTAGAAGCCCGGACCCTTGAAGACCACTCCGACCGAACCGTATCGCTTCCGGAGCCTGCCGTTGCACGCCGGGCACTGCGTCAGCGGATCGTCGGTGAACGACTGCACCGCCTCCAACTCGTGGCCACACGCGGTGCACGTGTACTGGTACGTCGGCACGGTTACCTCCGAATCTGGCACTCAGTGTGCCTGAGTGCTAATGATGCGGCATCGGCCGGTCGGCTGTCCAGCGGCGGCGGGCTCACCGCCGGCCGGGCGCGGGAGCGGCGGCGCCGGTTCCCGCGACCCGGGACGGCGCGCCGGGGCGGGTGGTCGCTCCGGGCGGCCGGAGGTGCACCAGCCCGCGGTCCGGGGCTATGACGGCGGTGACCGGCCGGTCGTGCGGCTCGGCCGGCAACGGCTCGGCCAGCAGCTCCCCGCGGTGCAGCAGCGCGACGATCTCCGCGTCGGACTCCACCCTCGCCAGTGCCCGGTCGTACGAGCCGCCACCGCGACCCAGCCGCACGCCGGCCGGGTCCACCGCCAGCGCGGGAACGATCAGGAGCGCCGCCCGGCGTACGGCCGACACGCCGAGCCGCGGTCCGGTGGGCTCGGACAGCCCGCGCCTGGTCGGCACCAGGTCGCGCTCGTACACCGCCCAGTCCAGGTCCAGGTCGTCGCGCAGCACCGGCAGCAGCAGCCGCATCCCGGCCGGCAGCGCCGCACGCAGCGCGTCGGGCAGGTCCGGCCCGCCCGGCTCGGACCCCACCGGCACGTACGCGGTGACGGTCCCGTCGGTCCGGCGCGCCGAGCGTCGCAGCAGGTCGGGAAGGTGGCGGCGGAGGATGTCGCGCACCAGGCGGGCGTCCTGCGCCAGGCGCTCCGGCCCGATCGTGCGGCGTGCCGCGAGGATGCGGCGGCGCAGCGCCGCCTTCCGGTCCGCGACGCCCACCAAGTCCGACATGCAACACCTCGTCCAGTTACCGGGCAGTGACCCTCCGCGTGTGCAAGCATCGCACCCGGAATCCCCGATCGGGACGAGAGGATCCCCCGGTGACCCTCCGGACGCGGCTGACCGTCGCCTTCCTCGCGGTCGTTCTGGGCCCGGTGCTGCTCAGCGCGGCGTTCGTCGGCGGCACCGTCACGGCGGTCAACGCGGACCGCGCGACCTACCGGCTGGACCTGGCGGCCGAGGCGGTGCGGGCGGAGGTGGGCTCCCTGTGCCGTCAGCTGCGTGCCCAGGCCGGGGCGCTGGCCACGCGCCCGGCGCCGGAGCGGGGGAGGGCGGCCGCGGCGGCGGTGGGCCGTCCCGGCCTCACCGCGGTCCAGGTACGGGACGCGGGCGGGCGTACGGTCGTCACCGCCGGCGTCGCCCCGCCGCTGCCGTGGGCGGACTGCGGCCTGCCCCGGTCCGGCGCCGTGCCCCGGGCGCTCGCCGCCGTCGCGCCGGTGGCGGGCACGGACGGCGGCACCGGCCGGGTGTGGGCACTGGTCGCCGTCGACGACGGCCTGCTGGACCGGCTGGCCGTGCCCGGCGTGACCGTGGAGGTGGCCCCCGCCGCCGGCCCGGCGGCGGGGGCCACCGACGGCCGGGACCGGGTCCGTCTCACCGACGGGCGCTGGGTCCGGCGCCTGGAACCGGCCGTGGACCAGCCGCTCCCGCTGCTGCTGACGACTCCGGGGGCTCCCACCCAGGGACTGTTGGCGCTGCTGGTGGTGGTCGTCGTCGTGGCCGGGCTGGCGGCGGTGGCGGCCGCGTGGTGGCTGGCGCGCTCCAGCACCCGACCGCTCACGGCGTTGGCGCGGGCAGCGGACCGGGTGGCCGACGGCGACCTGTCCACCCGCGTTCCGGTCACCGGGGACGACGAGGCGGGTCGGGTCGCCGCCGCGTTCAACCGGATGACCCAGCGGATGCAGGCCTACGTGACGGCCCTCACCGCCAGCCGGGACCAGTTGCGCGGCCACCTCCTGACGCTCGGCGACACGCTGTCGAGCACCCACGACCTGCCCCGCATCCTGCGGGTGATCCTGCGGACCGCCCTGGTCGCCACCGGTGCCCGGGCGGGGGCCGTGGCGCTGCTGGACGAGCGTGGGCAGACGTTGACCGGCTACTACGCCGGACCGGTCGCGGACGGGGCCGGGCGGGGGGCCACCGGTGGCGGCGAGCCGGCGGCGGACCCGGGTCGTGCCGCACCGGAGCCGGCGGGCTCCGCGGTGCCGGCCGGCTCCGCACCACCGGCCGGTCCCGCGACCGACCAGGAAGCCGCCGGCTACCCGCCCACCGTGCCCCTGCAGGTACCGCTGTCCGGCAGCCTGCTCGGCGGGGTGGCGCTCTCCGGCGTGGCGGCGCGCGGCCGCATCGACCCACCCGGCCGGCGCCACCCCGACGAGCCGGCCTGCCGCACGTACGTCGTGGCCCCCATCAGCGTCCCGGACGCGGCGGCGAGCCACACCCCGCCGTGGCCGGTGCCCCGGGCGGTCCGCGGCGTGCTGGCGCTCTACGACCGGTTCGGCGGCGAGGACTTCGACGACGCGGACCTGGCGGCCCTGCGGACCTTCGCCGGCCAGGCCGCGGTGGCGGTGGAGAACGTCCGCGTGCACGAGGAGGCCCAGCGGCTGTCCCTGACCGACCCGCTGACCGGTCTGTGGAACTA
Source organism: Micromonosporaceae bacterium (assembly GCA_047459215.1). Classification (GTDB taxonomy): domain Bacteria; phylum Actinomycetota; class Actinomycetes; order Mycobacteriales; family Micromonosporaceae; genus Natronosporangium. Next base: position 6,137 of record VSBZ01000003.1, read on the forward strand.
CCGCTACCTGCGGGACGTGCTGCGGCGGGAGGTCGAGCGGGCCAGCCGGTTCGGGCGCAGCCTGGCCGTGCTCGCGCTCGACCTGGACCGGTTCAAGGAGGTCAACGACGCGTACGGCCACCCCGCCGGCGATGCGGTGCTGCTGGAGTTCACCCGCCGCATCCGTTCCGGCATCCGGGAGATGGACGTCGCGTTCCGGCAGGGCGGCGAGGAGTTCGTGGTGCTGCTGCCCGAGACCGACGCCCGCGGCGCCGCCGCGGTGGCGCGCCGCCTCGGGTCGGCGGTTCGCGACGCTCCGATGGTGGTCGTCCCGCGGGGGTCGAGTGAGGAACGCCGCATCGACATCACGGTCTCCATCGGCATCGCCGTCTTTCCCGACCACGCGCGCACCCCGCAGGGGATCCTCGACGCCGCCGACGACGCGCTGTACGCCGCCAAGGCGGCGGGACGGGACACGTACCGGATGGCGCCGCCGGAGCACGGCGGCGCGGTCGCCGCGGAGCTGGCGGTGCGCGGCACCGTCCGGATCCCGGACGACGACCTGCCCCGCGCCGGCGGCGGATGGCGCGCCGCCGTCCAACGCTCCGGTGCCACCCGCCACGGCCAGCGGTCCGGCACGCCGCCGCGGTCCGGCGGGTCACCGCGCGGCGACACTCCGCGCCTGCCCGGCGAGGCAAAGCCGCCCAGACAGCCGCGCGGCCGATAGTCTCGCCTACATGTCACCTCGTCACTCCAGCGGCAGGCGGGCGACGCGCGCGGTGATCCCGGCCGCGGGTCTCGCCACCAGGTTCCTGCCCGCGACCAAGACCGTGCCCAAGGAGCTGTTCCCGGTGATCGACCGCCCGGTGCTCCACTACATCGTGGAGGAAGCGGCCGCCGCCGGGATCACGGACGTCCTGCTGATCACCGGCCGGGGAAAGGTGTCGATGGTCGACTACTTCGACCGGCGGCCGGACCTGGAGGCCAAGCTCATCGACAAGGGTGACGAGGAGCTGCTGGAGGCGATCCGGCGGCCGGCCGAGATGGCCGCCATCTACACCCGCCGGCAGCAGGAGATCAAGGGACTCGGGGACGCGATCGGCTTCGCCGAGTCGTACGTGGGGGATGCTCCGTTCGCGGTGCTGCTGGGCGACGAGTTCCCGGACGAGTCGACCCCGCTCCTGCCGGAGATGCTGGATCTGCAGGCCCGTACGGGCGGCATCGTGCTCGCGCTGGTGGAGGTGCCCGAGCACGAGGTCAAGCGGTACGGCATCGTGTCGGTGACCGCCGCCGAGGAGGGCCTGGGGGACCCGGAGCGCACGGTGGCGGTGACCGGCCTGGTGGAGAAGCCCGCGCCGGAGCAGGCACCCAGCCGACTGGCGATCGTGGGCCGCTACGTGCTGCCCAGCGGCATCTTCGACGCGATCCGGCGCACCCCGCCCGGAAGCGGTGGGGAGATCCAGCTCACCGATGCGATCGCCCTCATGCTGTCCGAGGGCACGCCGGTGCACGGGATCATCTACAGGGGAGTGCGCTACGACATGGGGGTGCCGCTGGGCTACCTGCAGGCGGTCGTGCGGCTGGCGTGCCAGCGCAAGGATCTGGGGGAGGAGTTCCGCAGGTGGTTGGCGGAGTTCGTGAGGTCGGAGCTGGGGTGACGGCCGCGCACGCGGGCGGACCGGTCGACCGGCCGGCGCCCGACGGCCGGCGGGGAGGTCCCGCGAGATGACCACCACCGTCGCGCGGGAGCCGGCGTCGAAGCCGATGCCCCTGGCCGACTACCTGGGCAGCGTGCTGCGGCGGCTGCCGCCGCTGCCGACCCTGGACCTCGACGTCACGCAGGCGTACGGCGCCGTGCTGGCCGAGGACGTGACCGCCAGCCACGACGCGCCCGCCTTCGACCTGGCCGCGATCGACGGGTACGCGGCCCGCAGCGAGGATCTCCACACCGGCGTGACCCCGCCGCGGCTGTCGGTGATCGGTGACCTCACCGCGGCCAGCTGGCGGCCGGTCCGGGTCACGCCCGGAGGCTGCTTCTCCCTGGCCGCCGGGACGAGGCTGCCGGCCGCCGCCGACGTGGTCATACCCGCGGAGTGGACGGACCAGGGAATGGCGGTCGTGGAGGTGCACCAGATCCCCCGCCGCGGCCACGGCATCCGTCGGGTGGGTGACGACGCACGCGCCGGGACGCCCCTGGCCACCGCCGGCACCTACCTGACCCCCGCGCTGGTGGCGATGCTGCTGGCCGCCGGTGTGGCGCGGGTGGCGGTGCGCCCGGTGCCGCGGGTGGCGGTGATCGCCACCGGCGACGAGCTGGTCGACGCCGGTCGCAGCCAGCCCGGCCAGGTCGTGGACGTGACCTCCCACGCGCTGGCCGCGGCCGCCGACGACGCCGGTGCGCTGGCCCACCGGGTCGGGATCTGCGACGACGACCCGGACCTGCTGCGCGCGCTGCTGGAGGAGCAGGCGGCCCAGGCCGACCTGATCATCACTAGCGGCGGTACCGGCACCGGCCCGGGCGACATGCTGCGCCGGGTGCTGTCCCGGCCGGAGGGCAACCGCGCCGGGTCGGTCACCTTCACCGACCTGGCGGTGTACCCGTGCAGCGTGCTCGGGTTCGGGACCGTCGGCGTCGACGAGGTGCCGATCGTCTGCCTGCCCGGCGACCCGGGCGCGGCGCTGATCGGGTTCGAGCTGCTGGCCCGGCCGGCGATCCAGCTGCTGGCCGGGGCCGAGCCGGTGTTCCGGCGCAGCGTCCGCGCCCACCTGCTGGAGACGGTCCGCTCACCGGCCGGCCGGCGGGAGTTCCGGCCGGCGCTGACGGCCCGGCGCCGCGGCGGCGGCTACACCGTCCAGCCGCTGCCCGGGGGCCCCGACGCGCTGGCCGGGCTGGCCGTCGGTAACGGGCTGATCGTGCTCGGGGAGCGGGTGACCAGCGCGCCGGCCGGCGCCACGGTGGACGTGCTGCTGCTCGAGCGAGGTGGGTGACGACGTGGCCCGGTACCGCCACCCCGGTTGGCCCGCGGTGCTCTCCGACGGTCCGGTGCTGCTGCGCCCCTACCGTCGGCGCGACGCGGCGGCGTGGTCGCGGGTACGCCTGGCCAACCGGGACTGGCTCGCGCCGTGGGAGCCCAACCCGCCCGGGTCGTGGGAGGAGCTCAACTCGGTGCAGGCGTTCCGCTGGTTCTACCGGGACCTGAAGCGCGCCGCCCGGGAGGGGACCGCGATGCCGTTCGCGGTGTTCCTGCGCGACGACGAGGGGCGCGAGCGGTACGTCGGGCACATCGGTCTGGGCAACATCGTGCGGCGCGCGTTCAGCTCCGCGTACGTCGGCTACTGGGTGGACCGTGCGGTGGCCGGCCGCGGCATCATCCCCACCGCGCTCGCGCTCGTGGTGGACCACGCGTTCGGGCCGGGACGCCTGCACCGGGTGGAGGTGAACATCCGGCCGGAGAACCGGGCCAGCCGGCGGGTGGCGGAGAAGCTCGGCTTCCGCGAGGAGGCGTACCACGAGCGCTACATGTTCATCGACGGGGCCTGGCGCGACCACATCGGATACAGCCTGACCGCGGAGGAGGTGCAGGCCGACGGCGGGCTGCTCGCCCGCTGGCACCGCGTGCAGGCCGCCCGGACGGGCTGAACCGTCCCGGGTGCCGGTGTGGCGCGCCGCCACCGCACCCGGACCGCCGTACCCTCAGCGGATGCGGACCCCTTGCGGTCCGCGGCCACGGAAGCCGGTGGGTCCGGGTCGATGGAAGGGAGCGCGGGTGCCGACGTCGGTGCTCCTCGCGATCCTCGCCGCGGCCGGGCTGCTCGCCCTGGCGCCGGCACTGGTGCGGCGCCACGACGTCGTGGAGCGGCAGGTCGCCGAACGGGCGCGGTCGACGGCGCGGGTCCTGTCGCGGGACCGGCGTCGGCGGCGCCGGCCGGTCCGGCACCACTCGGCGTCTCCAGGGTCGGCCGCGTACGCCGCGGCGGACCCGGGCCCGGCGGTCCGGGAGCCGCGCGTCCCGTCGGCCACCTCCCGGGTCCCGTCGGCCGAACCGCCGCGCGCCCGTGGGCGGACCCCGCGGCCGCGCCGCCGGCGACGCCCCTCGCCCGTCATCCGTCGGCGCCGTCGGGTGCTCGCCGCCCTGCTGCTGTTCAACGTGGTGGAGCTGGTCGGCGTGGCCGTGGTCGGCCCCGGCTTCTGGGTCGGGTTCGCGGTCACGGCCACGTTGCTCGCGATGTACCTGGTGCACCTGAGGCTGGCGGTCGTGTCCGAGCAGCGCCGCCGGCGGCGGCGGGCACGCCGGGCGGCGATCATCGCCGCGCAGCAGGCGGAGGTGCGGCGGGCGCAGGAGCTGCGGGCGGCCCACCGCCGGGAGTCGGCGCGGCGCATGGCCGCGCAGCGGGAGTCGCTGCGCCGCGCCGCCGCCAGCGGGTCGGCGTCGCCGGCCGTCCTCTACCGTGCCGTGCCGCCGCGCCGCGAGCGCGCAGGGTGATCCGGGGAGCGTGACGGCGTGCGGCTGCGGAGCCGGCGGGCCGTGGGCGCGGGCCGACCGGGCGTGAGGTGGGCCCGCCCCACCGCCGGGTCCGCCGCGCGAGTCGGCGCGCCCACCGCCGGGTATCCGGTCCACGACGGCGACGCAGCCGGGGACCGGGAGGTGTACGCGGTGAAGGCGGTGACGTGGCACGGGAGGCGGGACGTCCGGGTGGAGCACGTGCCGGACCCGCGACTGCAACGGCCGGACGATGCGGTCATCCGGGTGACCAGCAGCGGCCTGTGCGGCTCGGACCTGCACCTGTACGAGGTCCTGGCCCCGTTCATGCGGCCGGGCCAGATCCTCGGCCACGAGCCGATGGGCATCGTCGAGGACGTGGGCCCGCGGGCGCGCCACCACCTGCGCCCCGGTGACCGGGTGGTGGTGCCGTTCGCGATCGCCTGCGGCGGGTGCTGGATGTGCCGGCGCGGCCTGTACGCGCACTGCGAGACCACCCAGAACCGGCGGCACGGCACGGGCGCGTCCATGTTCGGCTACTCCGACCTGTACGGGGGTGTCGACGGCGCCCAGGCGGAGTACCTGCGGGTGCCGCAGGCCCAGTTCGGCCCGGTCAAGGTGCCGCACGGGCCGCCGGACGACCGGTTCGTCTACCTGTCGGACGTCCTGCCGACCAGCTGGCAGGCCGCCAGGTACGCCGCGATCCCGCCCGACGGCACGGTGGCGGTCTTCGGGCTCGGGCCGGTCGGGCAGATGTGCGCCCGCAGCGCGAAGGTGCTCGGTGCCGGGGCGGTGTTCGGGGTCGACGTGGTCCCGGCCCGGCTGGCGATGGCCCGCCGGGCCGGGGTGCGGGTGATCGACGCGCGCGAGGACGGCCGGGTGCCCGACCGCCTGCGCGAGGTGACCGGCGGACGCGGGCCGGACAGCGTCATCGACGCCGTGGGAATGGAGTCGCGCGGCAGCCCGGTGGCGAAGGCGGGCCAGCAGGTGGTGTCCCGGCTGCCGCGCGGGCTCGGGCGGCGCCTGGCCGACCGGGCGGCGGTCGACCGCCTGCGGGCGCTGAAGGACTGCGTCGACGCGGTCCGCCGGGGCGGCACCGTGTCGGTCACCGGGGTGTACGGCGGGACCGTCGACCCGCTGCCGATGCGGCAGGCCTTCGACAAGGGCGTGCAGCTGCGGATGGGGCAGTGCCACGTGCACCGGTGGATCTCCGACCTGCTGCCGCTGCTGAGCGACCCGGCGGACCCGCTGCGGGTGGACGACCTGGCCAGCCACTACCTGCCGCTGGAGTACGCCCCGCAGGCGTACCGGGTGTTCCAGCGCAAGCAGGAGGGATGCACGAAGGTGCTGTTCCAGCCGGCCCGGTCCGCTCCGGCGATCTTCCCCGGTGGCCGGGGGGCGCTGGGCGCCGCCGACGCGGTGGCGGAGGTGACCGGGTACGGCGGTCGTGCCTGACGGTACGGGCGGGGCGCGCGGTCTGCTAAGGTTGTCGCGGCCCGGTGAGGTGTCTCCCGGGCCCTCGGGGCTGTAGCGCAGTCCGGTAGCGCACCTCGTTCGCATCGAGGGGGTCAGGGGTTCAAATCCCCTCAGCTCCACACGAGCAGGCTCCGACCTGTGGAAACGGCCGCGTCCCGCTCGTCGTGCCGACGGTCGGACCGCATCTGAGCGTCCCAGCACGGCCGTGATCGACGCCGGCGCCGGGGTGGTCGACGGAGCGTCGCGGCGGTACCGGCGGCGACGAGGAAGACCCGTCCGCGACGGCGACGGCGTCCACCACCGAGATCGTCGTCCACCGAGACGGCCGGTGCGGCGTCCACGCCACCACGGTCACGGGCACCGGAGGACGGTGATGCCCGGGGCCACGAGCCGGCGACAGGGTGCCCGTCACCGGCGTGGCGAGCGCCTGTCGGCCGCGGCCGGCACCGCAGAGCCGGGCACGGTCAGCCCGTGACCGCCGAGTGCGCCTGTCGCAGGCGCGCCAGCCAGGTCGGGGGCAGTGGCATGGCCGGGCCGAACCGGTCGACCAGGTGCCTCCGGCGGGTGCGCACCGTCTCGGTGTCACGCCACAGCTCGACCACCCATGCCAACGCGCGGACCAGGTGCAACGCCTCGGCTGCCACCGGACTGGCGGCGTGCGGTCTGCCGATTCCCACGGTCCCGACGAACTCCGACCAGGACGCGGCCTCGGGAACGTCGTGGTGCCACACCAGCGGAGCGGCCTTCGATCTCGACGCGGTCTGATGCTCCGCGACGGCGGCCGCGTAGGCGTTCCGCCGCTCGGCCACCTCAGCCAGCACGTCGGGCAGCAGCACGAGTATGGGGTCCGGATCCGGTCGCTTCGCCCAGCGTGCGAGTCTGCGCAGCGGCTCGGCCGCACCCGCGTCCCAGTCCACGAGAGCCCGGTGACGGGCCAACCGCAGGAGCCGTTCGGAGGCTTCGGGGTTGTCGGCGAGAACGCTGACCGGAGTGATCCATGCGCCGACCGGTGTCCCGGACACCGTCGCGTGCCACACGGCGACGGCATCCGCACCGCTCTCGTCGGCACCCTCGGCGACGACGACGTGGCCGGTGGCCCCGTGCACCTGGTCGAGCGTGAGCCCGCCGAGGTCTCCGGTTGAGTCGAGGGACATCGCGCCACCACCTCGTGCAGACGTTGCTCCCACACGTTAGCGGTCCGTCCCGACAGGCGACGGTCACGGGAGCCTCGGCGCCTGAACGCTCGTGTCCAACGTGGCGACGAGCCGGTCGTGTGCCTCCCGGGCTGTCACCGGACCCGTCGCATGCGTACGGCCCGCACGGGGATCGGTGTACCCATGCACGCGGTGCCGGCGGCCGGTCGGCGTCGCCGCCGTCGCGACGGCGACCGTGGTGCGCACACCCGGTTCGGCGGTGGTGCCGCGTCAGTCGCGGGCGCCCAGGCCGCGGGTAATGAACTGGACGACCTGCTCGAACACGTCGTCGGGGATCTCGCCCCGATCGGGGTCCCACAGGATCCACCGCATGCCGACCATTTCGCCCACGCCCATCAACGCCCAGGCCAGCACCTCCGGGTCCCCCTTGGCGATCTCCCCGGCCTCCATGGCGGCCCGGAGCCCCTCCACGTACCCTTCGGCGATCTTGGCGTAGTGGCCGTGCAGCGCCTGTGGGGAGACGAACTCCGCCTGCCGGATGATCCGGTAGAGCGCCGGGTGCTCGGCGGTGAACCGGAAGAAGCCGGCGAAGCCCAGCCGCTCGCGTTCGGCCCGCGTGGTGCCACGCTCGGCCGCCTCCGACATGGCCCGCCGCACCCGGCGGTTGAGATCGGCGACCAGCTCGTCGAAGATCTGCCGCTTGCTTTCGAAGTAGAGGTAGAAAGTGCCCTGGCTGACGCCGGCCGCCTCGGTGATCTTGACGATGGACGCGGTCTCGTAGCCGTACTCTCCGAAGACCTGCTCGGCCGCGTCCAGCAGTCGCCGCCTGGTCCGCTCGCCCCGTTTGGACAACGGCTGTCCGCTGGTGTTCGTCAGGACCTCGGTCACCCGCGAAATATAACAGATGAATCACGTCTCAGTTTGGCCTTGACGGCCCCATGCCGCTCCCTTAACTTCTACCTGAATCACCTCTCAGGTTCAGCGGGAGGAGGCACATGCGGTGAAGGTGCCTGACCTGCTGGCGGCCCGGGCGCGGCTGAGTCCCGACCGGATCGCCCTGGTGGACACACGCTCCGGCCGCGAGTTCACCTACGCCGAATCCTCACTCCGGGCCGGCCGGTTGGCGCGGCACCTTCGCGACCAGCTCGGGGTACGGCCGGGCGACCGGGTGGCGCTGCTGTGCGGCAACCGGGTCGAGGTGATCGAGCTGCTGATCGCCTGCGGCCGGATCGGGGCGTTGCTGGTGCCGCTGAACTGGCGGCTGTCGGTACCGGAACTCACCGAGGTGGTCCGCGACTGTACCCCGACCGCGCTGCTGTGCGACCGCGACCGGACGGAGGTGGCGGCGGAACTGTTCGAGCGTCCGGTGGTCGTGGACGACGCGCTGGAGTCGGACCCGCCCGCAGACGGCGAGCTGACGGACTGGGGGTTGGTGGACGCGAGCCTGCCGTGGTACCTGCTCTACACCTCCGGCACCACCGGGCCCCCCAAAGGCGTGATCCAGACCTACGGCATGGCGGTGGTCAACTACCTGAACTCCACCGCCGCCCTGGATCTGACGAGGGACGACGTCACCCTCAACCCACTGCCGACGTTCCACACCGGAGGGATCAACCTCTTCGTCCTCCCGACCCTGTTCGCCGGCGGGACCGCGATCGTCCAGCACGAGTTCGACCCGGGGCTGGCGCTGCGACTGCTCGCCACCCGGGCGACGGTGTTCTTCGGCGTGCCCACCATGTACCAGATGCTGGCGGAGCACCCCGACTTCGCCACCACCGACCTGTCGCGGGTGCGCGCCTGGGCCAGCGGCGGGGCCCCGTTCCCGGTCCCGCTGCTGGAGACGCTGGCCCGGCGCGGGATCGTGGTGCAGCAGGGCATGGGCATGACCGAGACCGGTCCCATGCTGTTCCTCATCGACCGGGACCACGCGCTGTCCAAGGCCGGCTCGGTCGGCAAGGCGCAGCCCTTCTCCCAGGTCAAGCTCGTCACCCCGGACGGACGCGAGGGCGACGAGGGCGAGCTGTTGATCCGCGGTCCGGGCATCACGCCCGGCTACTGGCAGAAGCCGGAGGCCACCGCGGCCGCGTTCACGGCCGACGGTTGGCTGCGTTCCGGTGACGTGGCCAGGCGGGACGCGGACGGCTACTACACCATCGTCGACCGGATCAAGGACATGTACATCTCCGGCGGCGAGAACGTCTACCCCGCCGAGGTCGAGCGGGTACTGGTCGCCCATCCGGCGGTGGCGGAGGCGGCCGTGGTCGGGGTGCCCGACGAGCGCTGGGGCGAGACCGGTGCCGCGTTCCTGGTCTGCCGGGAACCGGTCGATGAGGACGACCTCCGGGCCTTCTGCCGGGAGCGACTGGCCGGCTACAAGGTGCCCCGCCACATCCGCTACGTGGATGCGCTGCCGCGCAACGCCAGCGGCAAGGTCCTCAAAGGAAAACTCCGGGAGCTGATCGGCCCCGCCAGCTCCACCCCCGAAACCGCGAGGAGAACCCCATGAACAGACGTGTGCTGGTAGCTGCCGCCACCGCGGCCGTGGCGCTGAGCCTGTCGGCCTGCACCGAGCCCGGCAGCGGCGGCAACGACACCGAGCAGCAGGTGGTCAAGGTCGGCGTGCTCACCTCGACCAGCGGCCTGCTCGCCAGCTACGGCCAGCAGTTCACCGAAGGCTTCCGGGCTGGTCTGGAGTACGCCACGGGTGGCGGCAACACCGTCGGCGACGTCGTCCTAGAGGTCACCTACCACGACGACGCCACCGATCCCGCCACCGCGACGGCCGTGGCCACCGACCTGATCGGGCAGGGCTACCAGATCATCGCCGGCACCACCTCCTCCGGGGTGGCGGTGCAGCTGGCACCGCTGGCCGAGCAGAACCAGGTGCTGTACATCAGCGGCCCGGCGGCCACCGACGCGCTCACCGGCATCAACGACTACACCTTCCGGTCCGGCCGCCAGACCTGGCAGGACGTACGGGCGGCGGCCTCGTTCCTGGGCGACCTCGCCGGCAGCAAGGTGCTGGTGTTCGCGCAGGACTACGACTTCGGTCAGTCCAACGTGGCGGCGGTGGAGGCGGTCCTCGGTGAGGCCGGCGGAGCCGAGGTGTCGTCCGTGCTCGTGCCGCTGGAGACCACCGACTTCACCCCGTTCGTCCGGCAGGTCGTGGACGCCGAGCCGGACATGGTGTTCGTGGCCTGGGCCGGGGACACCACCGCCAGCATGTGGCAGGCGCTCAGCCAGCAGGGGCTGTTCGACACCACCCAGGTGGTGACCGGGCTGGCCGAGCGGGTGGGCTTCCCGCTGTTCGGCGACGCGGCCGAGCGCATCGGCTTCCTGTCGCACTACTTCGCGGAGGCCACCGACAACGAGCCGGCCCGGGCTCTGGCCGAGGCGGTGGGCACCCCGGACATCTTCCACGTCGACGGGTTCGTCGCCGCTCAGATGGTGGTGCGGGCGGTGGAGGAGGGCGGCACCGACGTGTCCGCCATGATCTCCGCACTGGAGGGCTGGACGTTCACCAGCCCGAAAGGCGAGTCCACCATCCGGCCGGAGGACCACGCGCTGTTGCAGCCGATGTTCCAGGCCCGGCTGGTGGTACGCGACGGCGAGTACGTGCCCGAGCTGGTCGCCACCCTCACCCCGGACCAGGTCGCTCCACCGGTGGCCGACGGTGCCTGACGTACTGGCAACCCGCGCGCTGAGCGTGACCATCGGCGGGGTACGGATCCTGCGGGAGGTCACGCTCGGCGTGCGGCCCGGGGAGATCATGGCGGTCCTCGGCCCCAACGGGGCCGGCAAGACCACCCTGTTCGACGTCCTGAGTGGACTGCGCCCGCCCACGGCCGGATCGGTCGAGCTGGACGGGCGGGACGTCACCACCGCCCCGCCCTTCCAGCGGGCCCGGGCCGGCCTGGCCCGCAGCTTCCAGCGGACCAGCGTGTTCCCGACGCGGACGGTGCTGGAGAACGTACGGCTGGCCGCGCAGGCGCAGCGGGGTGGCAGCCTCGCGCTGTGGCGGCGGGTCCGCCCGGACGACGCCGCCTACCGGGACGCGTGGCAGGCACTGCAGCTGGCCGGCATCGTCGAGCAGGCCCACCTGCCGGCCGCGTCGCTGTCCCACGGGGGCAAGCGCAAGCTCGAGGTGGCGCTGGCGGTGGTGGGGCGGCCGAAGGTGTTGTTGTTGGACGAACCGACCGCCGGCATGGGCGCGGAGGACGTACCTGAGCTGACCCGGGCGATCCGAAGCGTGCGGGACACTCTCGGCACCTCCATCGTGCTGGTCGAACACCGGATGGATGTCGCGCTGGGACTGGCCGACCGGATGGCGGTCATGCACCACGGCGCGCTGTTGGCCTGCGACACCCCGGAGCGGGTGATGGCCGACGCCACGGTGCAGTCGGCGTACCTGGGGGAGCAGCAGTGATTCTCCAGGTCGACGGGCTCGACGTGGTCCTCGGCGAGTCGCACATCCTGCACGGCGTCTCGTTCGAGGTACGCCAGGGCGGCGTGACCGCCCTGCTCGGGCGCAACGGTGCCGGCAAGACCACGACCCTGCGGGCGCTGCTGGCGCTGGTGCCCGCGACCGGCTCGGTCCGGCTGGCCGGAGAGGAGGTGTCCGGCAGGCTCACCCACGAGATCGTCCGGCGGGGCGTGGGGTACGTGCCGGAGGACCGGGAGGTGTTCGCCGGCCTGACCGTGCAGGAGAACCTTCGCCTGGCCGAGCGCCCCGGCGGTCCGCACCACTACGACCGGGTGTTCTCGCTGTTTCCCCGGCTACGGGAACGGCTACGCCAGCGCGCGGGCACGCTGTCCGGTGGGGAGCAGCAGATGCTGGCGCTGGCCCGGGCGCTGCTCAACGACAACCGGCTGCTGCTGGTCGACGAGCCCAGCCAGGGACTGGCACCCCATCTGGTCGCCCAGCTGACCGAGGTGCTCCAGCGGGCGGCCGACCTGGTGACGGTGCTGCTGGTGGAGCAGAACCTGACGATGGTCCGACGCCTGGCCCGCGACGCGATCGTCCTGGACCAGGGTCGGGTGGTGTGGACCGGGCCGGCCGGGGAGCTGTTGTCGGATCCGGACACCACCCGCCAGCTGCTGGGAGTCGGCTCGGGCGCCCGACCCGGAGGTGGGGCATGAGCACCTTCGTCCTGATGACCATCACCGGGTTGGGGCTGGCGGCGCTGTACTTCCTGGTCGCCTCCGGGCTGTCGCTCATCTTCGGACTGATGCACGTGCTGAACTTCGCCCACGCGGCGTTCCTCACTCTGGGCGGCTACACCGCCTGGCTGATCGCCGACACCACCGGCAACCTCCTGTTCGGCATGGTCGTCGGCGTCGTGGTGGCGGCCGCGCTGGGGGCGCTGACCGAGAGCACGCTGCTGCGACGGCTGCACGGCGACCACGTGCCGCAGGTACTGCTGACGGTGGGGCTGCTGCTGGCGTTCACCGCCCTGGTCCGGGCGGTCTTCGGCTCCGACGCCCGGCCGATGCCGGTGCCGAGATGGATGACCGAGGTGACCCCGGTGGCCGGGGCGCTGGTCCCCAACAGCCGGTTCGTGCTGATCGGAGCCGCGGTAGCGGTCTACCTGGCGCTGGCCCTGTTCCTCACCCGCACCCGGTACGGGCTGATCGTGCGCGCCGGCGTGGAGAACCGGGCCATGGTCACCGCCCTGGGGATCGACGTCCGCCGGGCCTTCACGCTGGTGTTCGCGCTCGGGGCAGGGGTCGCGGCGCTCGCCGGCTCCCTGGTGGCGCTGCTACAGAACGTGGTCTCCCCGGAGCAGGGGATGAATCTGCTGATCTTCGCGTTCATCGTGGTGATCATCGGAGGGCTCGGCTCGTTCCACGGGTCCGCGTTGGCCGCGCTCCTGGTCGGGCTGGTCCAGCAGTACACCAACTTTTACGCCCTGGTCGGGATGGGTGATCTGGTCGTGGTTCTGCTGCTGGCCGGGATCCTGCTGACCCGCCCGCAGGGCCTGCTCGGACGGAGGTTCGCATGACCTCGGCAGTGGCGTCGGCGACGGCCACAGACGACCCGTCGGTGCCGGCGCCGGACCCGCGCGCCGGCCGGCGCGTCCGGCGGGGGTGGATCGCGGCCGGGCTGGTCGGGCTGGCGGCTGCCCTGCCCTACCTGCCGGTGCGGATCCCGGTGGTGTTCGACGGCCCGGTCAACAGCCCCGGGCCGATGCACCTGCTGTCGCTGATGTGCGTCATGGCGGCCGTGGCGATGACCTACGACCTGCTGTTCGGCTACACCGGACTGCTGTCGTTCGGACACGGCCTGTACGTGGCGATCGGCATGTACACCACCACGGTCCTGCTGGCCGAGACCGACCTGGGGTTCGCCGCCACCCTGGCGGTAGTGGTCGGGCTGGGCCTGGTGGCGCCGCTGGTGCTCGGTGCGGTGTGCCTGCGGGTGTCCGGGATCGCGTTCGCCATGGTCACACTGGCGTTCGCCCAGGCGGGTGCGATCTTCGTGGTCCGGGACCCGCTCGACCTCACCGGCGGCGAGCTGGGCCGGGCCATGGCGTACGAGAAGCTGCCGGCGAAACTCGTCGGGGTGTTCCACGCGCCGTACCGGTACTGGTTGGCGCTGGGGTTGCTGGTGTTCGTGGTCGCGGTCGTACGGTGGGCCCTCGCCTCGCGTCCCGGCCAGGTGTGGCAGGCGATCCGTGACAACGAGCAGCGGGTGGCGGTGCTGGGCCTGCGCCCGTACAGCTTCAAGCTACTGGTGTTCACGCTGGCCTCGTTCCTGGCCACCCTGGCCGGCGCGGTCTACGCCCTGGTGGTGGGGGGCGCCCACGCGGAGGTGGTCAAGCCGACGTTCACCCTCGGGCTGCTCGTCATGGTGGTGCTGGGCGGCTCCGGCCGCCCCTACGGTGCGCTCGTCGGCGGCATGGTCTACACCTACCTGGTGCACCGACTGGGCGCGCTGTCCAGTTCGGTCCAGGAGCTGCCCGCCGTGATCCGGGCACCGCTGATGGAGCCCCTGCTGCTGCTGGGCACGCTGTTCGTGCTGCTGGTGCTGTTCCTGCCCGGCGGCCTGGCGTCGATCGTCGAGAAGCCAGCGCCCGACCTGCTCGGTCGGCTCCGAGCGGCGCTGCGGATGCGAACCACTGGGAGGACCGATGAGTAGTGTGCGGATCGCAGGCATCGCCTCGTACCTGCCGCAGCGGTGGATGTCGGCGGCCGAGATCGCCGAGGCGAGCGGGCTGCCGGAGCAGGTGGTGGTGGAGAAGTTCGGCCTGCGGGGCAAGCACATCGCCGCCGCCGACGAGCACGTCAGTGACATGGCCGCCCGGGTCGGCGCGGAGCTGCTGGCGCAGACCGGCACCGACCCCGGCCAGGTCGACATGGTGGTCTACTTCGGCTCGTCCTGGAAGGAGTACTGCCTCTGGCAGGCCGCGCCCGGGATCGCCCACCGGCTGGGCTGCCACCGGGCATTCGCGCTGGAGCTGGACTACGTCTCCTGCGGTACGCCGGTGGCGCTGCGGGTGTGCCGGAGCATGATGCTGTCCGATCCGAGCCTGTCCACCGTCCTGGCGGTGGCGGCGTGCCGGGAGTCGTACCTGCTCGACTACACCAACCACCGTTCCCGGTTCGCGTTCAACTTCGGCGACGGCGCGGCCGGGTTCCTCCTCACGCGCGCCGGTGGGGTGGCCGAACTGCTGGACAGCGACATGCTCACCGACGGGTCGCTGTCCCACCACGTGCGAATCCCCGCCGGCGGCAGCATGGAGCCGGCCAGCGTGGAGACGGTCCGGAACCGGCGGCACCTGTTGGACGTCGAGGACCCGGCCGGGATGAAGGAAAAGCTCGACCGCGTGTCGCTGCCGAACTTCGTCCGCGTGGCCGAGAACGCGCTCGCCCGCTCCGGCCTGACCCCCGCCGACGTGGACTACCTGTGCGTCCTGCACACCAAGCGGTCGATGCACGAGCTGATGCTCAAGTCGCTGGGGGTCCCCGCCGACCGGGCGGTCTACCTGGACGACACCGGGCACATGAGCGGGGTGGACCCGTTGCTGGCGCTGGACCGCCTGGCGCGCGCCGACCGGCTGCGCAGCGGCGACGTGGTGCTGCTGCTGTCCGCCGGCACCGGCTACACCTGGGCCGCCAGCGTCGTCCGCTGGGGCTAGCCGGTCGGCCGACGGTACCCGGGCGGAGCCCCGGCCCCGCGCTCAGGTGGTGACGAGGGCGGTCAGCTCGGCCGCGACCTCGGCCGGTCGCTCCACGTGCGGGCTGTGTCCCACGCCCTGGTAGGTGACCTCCCGGTACCGGCCACCGGCCGCGGCGTACCGCTCCAGCACGTGCCGGGTCTGGGTCACCATCGGCTGCGGTGGGCAGGCCTCCTCGCCCGGCCAGCCCGGCACCAGCCCCAGCCGACCGAGGTTGGCCACGTCCGACATGGAGGTGTCGGAGACGATCGCGTCGGCGTCGCCGCGCACCCACACCACCGGCGGCTTCGGGTCCGGTACCGCCGGGATCGCGTCTGCCAGGTTGAACCACCGGGGGGACATCGCGTTGAGGACACCCCGCGTCCCGGGGGCGGCGCCGGGCCAGTGCGGCGACGGGGTGGAGTCGCCCGGGTAGTTGTCCTCGCCCACCCGGGTGGTCAGCACCGAGTCGAGCAGCGCCTCCTCGTCCTCACCGAAGGACGCCGGGTCGGCCACGTACAGAGCCCGCATCACGTTGCGGGGACAGGTGGGATCGTCGGAGCCGCGGTCGCGGGCGGCCAGCCGGCGGACGAACTCCGGGTTGGCCACTCCGCCTCCGCTGCCGGCGTAGTCCGGGTTGGTGGGAGTGCCCTGGGCGTCCCGGGTGCCGCCGAACCCGTACGGCGACAGCGGCGCCTCCAGCAGCAGGGCCCGAACCCGCTGCGGGTGGTCCACGAGCAGTTGCATCGCGACGCCGCCGCCCATCGAGTGTCCGACCACCACCGGCCGCGCGGCCGGGTCGCCGAACAGGTCCGGTACGTCCAGCAGCGCCGCCAGGCCGTCGGCGAAGTCCCGTAGCCCTCGCCGGGCGTCCACCGGCGCCGGGTCGGTGTGGCCGTACCCGCGCAGGTCCGGCGCGACCAGCCGCAGGGTGTCGGGAAGGTGGCGCACCAACGGGGTCCAATACCAGGCCGACGAGCAGTTGCCGTGAATGAGCAGCACCGGCGGGCCGTCGACCGGGCCACGCGTCAGCAGGTGGTGGGTGAGGCCGCGGGCGGTCACCCGCAGCGGTCGCCAGATCGGGTCCTCCATGGCCTGATCCTGCCACCTCCGGCCGCGCGTACCCAGGCCGACTGCGGGGTGACGACCGCGGCGACGGTGGCCGTGGCCGGTCGAGTCGCGTGCCGGAGGATCGGCCGTCGGCGCGGCGTCCGCCCGGCCGCGGGCGGTCGTTCCCGGCCCACCGAGCGACCCAGCCGTGGACCCGGCCATGGAGACCCACCGTCAGCGCCGGACACGCGTGGCGGCATCGGGCCGCGCCGG
This sequence comes from Micromonosporaceae bacterium, assembly GCA_047459215.1. Classification (GTDB taxonomy): domain Bacteria; phylum Actinomycetota; class Actinomycetes; order Mycobacteriales; family Micromonosporaceae; genus Natronosporangium. Next base: position 22,706 of record VSBZ01000003.1, read on the forward strand.
GGCCTCACATCGATAATTGGGAATAGTCCTACCTAGTGGAAGCGCGCCATACCCCGGCGTACCCGGCGGCACCTAGACTACCGGTGCTCGAACATCATGGATGAGTACTGGGAGGACCATGGCTCCGCGAGCCTGTGCGTGCCGTGACCGCCACCGCGGCGGTCACGGTGGCGACCGCCGTCGAGCGGAGCCGAGCTTACGCCCCGACGTCAGCCGCAGCGGCGGGGAGCCGGGCTGCCGCGGCGGCGTAGGTCGCATCCGCGGGTGCCGACCCGGCGGCCGCGGGGCGGGTCCTGCGACGGTGGCGGCCCGGCCGGGTCCCCGGTGCTACATCCTCCATCACGTCGGGACACGCGTGCGGGTTCACCCCCGCCCCCGACCGGGTTTCCCCGCGCCCGGCCCGGGACGGCACCGCACCGTGGCGTCCGCGGCCGACGTCCCGAGGTGGAGGGTCGCCAGTGGAGCGCTGGTCCGCCACCGACCGGTGGCCGGGGGCCGACGGTGCACCGCACCCGTGCCGCCCGGCGGACGACTGGAGCCGAAGGGAGGTGGACCGCTTCCTGAGTGGGCGGGGGCCGCGTGGTGAGGCGGCCGGACGCCCGAACGCGTAGCAGGGCTTGAAGGCCCGCCGGTGGCGGCCACCACCGGCGGGGGGTGCGGCCCGCTACGACCGGTTACTCGCGCCCGAAGAGGAGGTTTTCTGCGATGCGCGAGCCGTCACACAGACGATTGAACCGGCCGCTGGACAGGCTGGAGCCTGGCCGGCGAGCCGGCAGCCCTCACCACCATACGCTGTCACAGGTCGCAGCCGCCATCGTCCTTGCGGTCGGCGCGGTGGCATGGTTGCACGTCGTGTCCGGCGGTGGTGGTCCGCTGGCAGGGCATGTTCCGTACCTCGCCTTGGATCTGCTGGTCGCCGTCCCGTTCGCAGGGGCGGCGCTGTGGGCCGCCGACCGGCTACGGGAGAGGCTCCGCCTCGGTTCGGGAGCCTGGGTCCGGGCCGGCGCGGTGGCGGTGGTGTTCACGCTGCTGTTCGCGCCGCTCGCGGCGCTGCTCAGCGCCGGCCACGCGGTGCTCGGCGGCGCCGGGCACGGGCACCACTCCGCGGTCGACGCGGCCGGGATCGCCAGCTACGCGGTGTCCTCGCCGCTGCGGGTCTGGCCGGCGGTGCTGGTCTCGGCGTTCGCCGCGGTGGTCGTCGCCCAGCTCGTGGCCGACCCGGCAGCCCGACGGCGGACGTGGGCACGGGTGCTCGGTTGGCGCCGCCCGGGTGTCGCGGTGTCGGGTGCGGCGGCCCTGGTGGCCGGCATGGCAGCGGCCGCGGTCCTGCCCCCGTCGCCGGCCGTGGCCCAGTCCGGCAGCTGTGACAGTGCGCCGACGCGCACCTACGACGTGCTGGCGATCGACGTGACGATCACGATCAACCGGCACGGCGACAACGACCCGTACGGGTACATGTACGTGCTGGCGGACAACCTGGACGAGGTCCGCGCCGAGGAGGCCGCCAACGCGAAGGCGTCGGCCACCGCGGACGTGGTCGACGAGAACGGCAACGTCATCACACCGTGGACCGAGCTGGTGGCCCAGGACCCGGAGGCGCGGCTGGTGTCCAACGGGTTGCGGAAGGACTTCATCCAGCCGCTGGTGCTGCGGGCCCGGTTGGGCGAGTGCGTGGTGATCAACCTGACGAACCAGATCACCCGCGCTCCGGTGACCGGTCCGGCGCGGCGCCTGTTCCAGATCCCCGGTGGGGTGCCGAGCGTGTCGATCGACATGCAGGGCGTGGCCTACGACGCCGCCGGTGGCGACGGTGGCCAGCAGGTCGGCAACTCCGGCGGGAACGCCATGGCGGCGCCCGGCCAGACGGTGCAGTACCGGTTCTACCTCGACCCGGCGATGGGCGAGGGGACCAAGGTCTTCCGCAGTGGTGGCGAGAGCACCCAGCTGACCGCCCACGGTCTGTTCGGTGCGCTGATCGCCGAGCCCCCGGACGCGCGGTGGTTCGACCCGGAGACGGGCGAGGAGAAGACCAACGACGCGTCCTGGAGCAACTGGGAGGCGATGATCCAGACGTCGACCAAGCCGACGTTCCGTGAGTTCGCCATCCTGTACCACGAGATCGGGGACTCCGACTACTCACTGCGCCGGCCGCTGCGCGAGAACTTCGCCGGTGGCGCGGGCTCGCCGCAGGTGGACCCGTTCGACACCAGCGAGGACCCGCGGCTGATCGGCGGCGCGCTGCCGATGGTCGACCGGCGGGCCCCCGACCAGGACCAGGCGTTCTTCCGCGGTGGCGGGACGACGTCGTACAAGCCGGGCGGTCGGGCCATCAACTACCGGTCGGAGCCGTTCTTCCGCCGGTTGCAGCACGAGAGCGCGCTGGTGTTCAACCAGGGCGGCACGGCCGCGGAGGCGGCGCAGGAGCAGGCGGAGAACAAGTCGCTCGGCTACAGCTCCTACACCTACGGCGACCCGGCGACCCCGATTCCCAGGTCGTACCTGGGTGAGCCGTCGGTCACCCGGCTGGCGCACGTGGGGTTCGAGCAGCTGCACGTGCACCACCTGCACGGTGGCGGCATCCGGTGGCGGCAGAATCCGGACGCCGACGACACCGACATGGACGGTGGCCTGAAGAAGGTGCCGATCCAGAACGCCCAGTCGATCCGGCTGGACTCCCAGACGATCAGCCCGGAGGAGTCGTTCACGCTGGAGCACGAGTGTGGCGCCGGTGGGTGCCAGCAGGCCGCGGGTGACTTCCTGTACCACTGCCACGTGGCCACGCACTACATCGCGGGCATGTTCGGGCTCTGGCGGGTGTTCGACACCGCACAGCCGGACCTGGCGCCGTTGCCGGGCAAGTCCAAGCCGCCGGAGGCGGTGACCAGCCAGGAGCTGCTGGGTACCACCCTCGCGCCGCCGGACGGCCGGACGGTGGTGCTCGACGCGGACGTCACGGACCCGAGCACCCAGGTGGGGCTGGAGACCCTGGTGGAGAGCCAGCTGCCGCCACAGGGTGTGCGCCTGGACAAGCACGACGCGACGGTGTGGGACTGGGTCAAGAGCGGCCCGCCCGACGCGCCGTTGTACATGGGCGAGCCGGACTACGGGGACACGAGCCAGGGCGAGCTGCGCTCGTGGGAGAACTACCGGTCCGACACCCCCGGCCAGCGGCATCCGATCCTGTTCAACCCGAGGAACGGCCGGCCGGCGTTCCCGATGCTGCAACCGCACCTGGGATACCGGCCACCGTTCGCGCCCAACGAACACTCGGGTGCGCCGTGGCTGGGTGAGACCGGCTCGGCCACGCGTCCCGACGGGTTGTGTCCGGCCGACGCCCCGGTACGCACCTACAACATCACCGCGATCAGCGTCGACATCCAGGTCACCGACCGGGAGCTGGACCAGGGTGGCATGATCTTCGTCCTCAACGAGGACAAGGAGGCCGTGCTCAGCGGGGCCAAGGAGCCCGAGCCGCTGACGATCCGCTCCAACGTGGGCGACTGCGTGGCGATCACGCTCACCAACGAGATCGACAACGCGGAGCGCTCGTCGCTGGGGCTCAAGGAGATGCCCAAGACGAACATGCACACCCACTTCGTGCAGTTCGACCCGTTGGCCTCCGACGGTGTGATCACCGGGCTGAGCTTCGAGCAGTCGGTGTACACCTCCCAGCGGGAGGACCGGGAGCTCGTCAGCGTCAACTCGCCGGACACCATCACCGTCACCCAGGTGAACCGGCTGCGGCCGGGCATCGCGATCGCGGTGGGCGCGGGTACGCCGAACATCGAGATCCGCACCATCGAGTCGATCGACCCGTCCACCAACCGGATCACGCTCGACCGGCCGTTGGACAACAGCCACCAGGCGGGCGTGCCCGTGTCGGTGGAGTTCGTCCAGTACCGGTGGTTCTCCGATGTGGACTCGGGTACGGTGTTCTGGCACGACCACGTCGACGGCATCATGTCGTGGGCGCACGGGTTGTTCGGTGCGCACATCATCGAGCCGCCCGGCTCGACCTACCACGACCCGGTCACCGGGCAGGAGGTCCGCAGCGGCACGATCGTGGACATCCACGCGCCGTCCAGCGCGTCGGTCGGCGTGGGCCAGTCCGGGTCGTTCCGCGAGTTCATGATCTTCCTGCACAACGGTCGCCCGTTCGACCAGGCCCCGTCCAACTTCATCTTCGGACAGGACTGCGAGGAGGGGACGATCAACCTGCGGGCCGCGCCGCTGGGTGAGCGGACGCCCGAGGGCACGGTGATCACCGACGCGGCGGGTCAGCCGATCGACGTCGACCCGGCCACCACGCAGCAACGGTTCCAGTTCAACGGGTTCGACGCCGACGACGGGTGCCGCAACGCGTTCGACCGCAACACGCCCGCCCGCACCGACGACGGCACGGTCGCGGCCACGGTCACCACCGTGGACCCGTACGTGTTCTCCTCGGTGAAGTACGGCGATCCGCGGACACCGCTGTTGCGCGCCTACGTCGGCGACGACGTGGTCATCCGCACCATCGGCACCAACGAACGGGCCGAAGCGTTGAGATTCCAGGGCCACCGGTTCCGCGTGGAGCGGTTCAACAACAACGCCCGCCTCGTGGACGCCGCGGTCACCGGCATCTCCGAACGCTACGACTACATCCTCGACGGTGGTGCCGGCGGGCCACGCGGCATGCCGGGTGACTACCTGTACTACAGCACCCGGCAGTTCGCGCTGGAGAGCGGTGCCTGGGGCATCTTCCGGGTCTACGACCGGCAGAGGTCGGACCTGAGGCAGCTGCCGGACAACCCGGTGCCGACCGGGTCCGGGTTCCCGAGGCTGTCGCCGGCCACGGGTGACACCCAGACCAACCCGGGGCCGAACCCGCCCAACGCGACCACGAGCAACGTGACCGGGCCGACCAACCCGTGCCCGTCCGGCGCGCCGTTGCGGCCCTACGACGTCACGGTGTTCAACCACCCGTTGCCCACGGCGCCGTTCACCGACACCGAGGGCATCGTGTACGCGTTGAGCAACGACTACCTGCTCATCAAGGCCGGCCTCAAGCAGGTCGAACCGCTCGTGCTGCGGGTCAACCGGGGTGACTGCGTGAGGATCACCCTCCGGAACAGGATCGAGTCGAGCGCTCTGTACGGCGGCACGAGGGCCGGGTTCAGCGTGGGCATGCTGTCCTACAACCCGCAGCTCGACGGCGGCGTCGCCATCGGGCTCAACCCCGACAGCTCGGTCGCGCGGAACCAGAGCCGGACCTACGTGTTCTACGCGGACCGGGAGGTCGGATCGGCGATCTTCACCAACCTGGCGAGCCCGGCGTCCATGCGCCACGGCGCGTACGGGATGTTGATCGTCGAACCGCAGGGGTCGATCTGGCTGGACAGCTTCACCGGCCTGCCGTTGACCCCGTTCAACACCGCCACCCAGGCGGCGATCTTCCCGCCGGGACGCCCGGCGTTCCGTGAGTTCGCGCTGACCCTGCACAGCACGGACCAGCACTTCTCGCGGAGCGTCATCCCGTACATGCAGGTGGTGGCCGGAAGCGGCATCAACCCGCAACGAGACGCCGGCGGTCAGCCGCCGTTGCGGCCGGCGCCGGTCGCCGGTGCGCCGCCGGGGACGCGGGACAACCCGGGTTCGTTCGACAAGGGGTTCACCCACGTCAACTACCACTCCGAGCCGTTGACGGCACGGATCGGGCTGACGGCCGCGCCGGGCCACGTCGACCTGGACGGTGACGGGGTCAACGAGCCGGGCTGGTTCGACCCGGGCTTCCAGGTCGCCCACCCGTACCACAGCGCCCTCAGCTCGACCGTCCACGGCGACCCCGCCACTCCGGTCGTGCTGACCCACGCCGGGGACCCGGTGGTCTTCCGGGTCGCCGTGCCCGCCTCCGACCAGTTCCACTCGTTCGTGGTCTCGGGCCACACCTTCCCGCTCGAGCCCAACATGAACGGGTCGCAGGCGATGGTCTCCCGGACCATCACGGCGGGCATGACGCTGGACGCCTGGCTCAACGGTGGCGCCGGCGGTACCGCCAGGTACACCGGGGACTACGCCTACCGCGACAGCCGGCAGGCGTTCACCGCGGCCGGGCTGTGGGGCATCTTCCGCGTTCTGCCGCTGCCGGACGACCACAATCTCGACTCGTCCGACACCCAGAGCGAGGTGGAGATCATCCGGATCCAGTAGCGCCGTCCAGCTAAGGGGGTGACTCCCGCCGCGGCGGTGAGCCGGGCCCGGTCCGGCTCACCGCCGCGGCACGTCGTGGTCCGCCGAGCCCGGCCAGGGGCGGAGCCCGGGTGCTCCCCGGCGACGGGCCGGACCCGCCCGCCGACCGGCGGCGCGGGGCCACGGTCCCACCGGTGCCACGGCGCGTGTCCCGCACCAGGGGTGTCGAGCCGGTGTCGTGCGGTACGGTGCGGGGAAGGCCGACGATCTGCCAGTCGGAGGGGCGTGCGGGATGGAGGGCGGAGCGCCTCCGGGCGCCGGGTCGACGGTGCAGCGGTCCGGCGGCTACCTCCCGCTGCGGGACTACGCCGCGATCGGGGACGGGCGCACGGTTGCGCTCGTGGGCAGGGACGGGTCGGTGGACTGGCTGCCGGTACCGGACCTCGACTCACCGTCCGTCTTCGCCGCCGTGCTCGACGCCGAACGCGGCGGGCGCGCGACCCTGGCGCCCACGGTCCCGTACACCGCGACGCGGCGGTACCTGCCGGACACCAACGTCCTGGAGACGACGTTCACCACCGCGACCGGGGTGGTACGGGTCACCGACGCCATGACGGTGCCCGACACCAGCCTGCCCCCGTGGCGGGAACTGCAGCGCCGGATCGAAGGGCTCTCCGGCCGGGTCCCGATGCGGTGGACCGTGGAACCCCGGTTCGACCACGGCCGGCGTACCACCCGGCTGTCCACCCGGCCCGGGTTCGCGGTCGCACGCCTGGGCGCGGACGCGCTGGCGGTGCGCAGCTGGGACGCGGGTGAGGTGACCTGCGACCGCGGCGGGATCGCCGCCGGGTTCGAGACCCGGCCGGGGTCGCGCGGCCTGGTCGCGCTCTGCTTCTCCCACCAGGAACCGCTGGTGCTCCCGACCCGGGACGAGTGCGAGGCCAGGCTGGACCGGACCGTCGCCGTCTGGCGCCGCTGGCTGAGCAGCCGCACCACCGACGGCCCGTGGTCGTCCGCGGTGGCCCGCAGCGCGCTCGCGCTCAAGCTGTTGGTGTTCGCACCGTCGGGAGCGGTCGCGGCCGCGGCCACCACCTCCCTGCCCGAGTGGGTGGGCGGCGAACGCAACTGGGACTACCGGTTCTCCTGGGTGCGCGACTCCGCGTTCACCCTCGCCAGCCTCCTGCACCTGGGCAGCGTGGAGGAGGCGAGGGCCTACTTCTGGTGGCTGATGCACGCCACCGCGTTGACCCATCCGCGGCTGAAGGTGCTCTACCGGCTCGACGGCTCGGTCCCCGGCCGGGAGCGGACGCTGCCGCTGGCCGGCTACCGCGGGTCCCGGCCGGTGCGGCGCGGCAACGCCGCGGTGGGCCAGGTTCAGCTGGACACCTACGGCGAGCTGCTGCAGACCGCGTGGGTGTTCGCTTCGGAGACCGGGCGGCTCGACCGGGACATCGGCGTGCGCCTGGCCGACATGGCGGACCTGGTGTGCCGGGTGTGGCACCGGCCCGACTCCGGGATCTGGGAGGTCCGCAGCCGGCCACGCCACTTCACCCAGTCGAAGATGATGTGCTGGGTGGCGCTGGACCGGGCGATCGCGCTGGCGGAGCGGGGCCTCCTGCCGGGCGGACGGGTGGCGTCGTGGCGACGGCAGCGTCGCGAGATCCGGCAGTTCGTCGAGTCCCGCTGCTACAGCGACCGCCGGCGCAGCTACGTGCGCGCGGCCGGCAGCGAGGAGATCGACGCCAGCCTGCTGCTGGGCGTGCTGTACGGGTTCGGGGCCGCCGACCACCCCCGGTCGCGCGGCACGGTGGAGGCGGTCGCGCGGGAACTGTCCGACGGGCCCCTGGTCCACCGCTACCGCGGCGAGGACGGCGTGTCCGGGGCCGAGGGGGCGTTCGTGGCCTGCTCGTTCTGGCTGGCGGAGGCGCTGGCCCGGAACGGGCGGGTCGACCGCGCCGCCGAGCTCATGGACCGGGCGGTGGGGCTGGCCAACGACGTCGGCCTGTACAGCGAGGAGATCGAGCCGGGTACGGGTGCCTTCCTCGGCAACCTGCCGCAGGCGCTCAGCCACCTGGCGTTGATCAGCGCGGCGCGCGCCATCGGGAAGCGGGTGGGACGGTGACGTTCTGGGGTGCGCTGGTCGGCGGGTTCGCCGGCACGCTCGTGCTCACCACGGCCCTGCGCGCCGCCAGCGAGCTGCGGCTGACCCGCATCGACCTGCCGTTCCTGCTGGGCACCGCCGTCACCGCCGACCGCGTGCACGCCAAGGCGGTCGGCTACCTGCTGCACTTCCTGTTCGGGCAGGTCTTCGCCCTCGGCTACTACGCCGCCTTCCTCGCCGTCGGCCGCAGCGGCTGGCTGCTCGGAGCGGTGTTCGGGCTGGTCCACGGGTTGTTCGCCGGCACGGCGCTGGTCAACATCCTGCTCCCGCTGGTGCACCCCCGCATGGGCACGCCCCTGACCAGCGCACCGGACATCGCGCTGCTGGAGCCTCCCGGCTTCCTCATGCTCAACTACGGCGTCGCCACCCCGGCCGTCAGCGTCGTGGCCCACGTCGCCTACGGCGCCATCGTCGGCGGGTTCACGTCGCTCAGCGGGTAGCACGACACACGCCGGACCGGTCCCGGGAACCCGCGGCGTCGCCACGTCGTCCGGCCGGGGCGGCGCGCGGGGACCGTAGGGTGGAGACCGCGCCCGCGACGGCGGACGGTCGGACGCGCGGCGCCGCCGGGAGAGGCCACGGAAAGGGGACCGCCATGGGTCAGACCGCTCAGGGCAGCACCGGCACCGGTCCGCGGACGCCGGTACGCGTCGAGAACGGCCGCAAGCGGGTCCGGGCGTACCTCGACGGACACCTGGTCGCCGACACCGTCCGCCCACTGCTGGTGTGGGAGCGGCCGTACTACCCGACCTACTACATCCCGCTGGCGGACGTGCGGGCACGGCTGGTCCCCACCGGACGGACCCACGACTCGCCCGGCCGGGGCACCGCCGAGGTGCTCGACGTCGTCGTCGGCGACCGCACCGCGCCGGGGGCCGCCCGCCACTACCGCGAGTCGCCGGTCGTGGAGCTGCGCGACGCGGTACGGATCGACTGGGACGCCATGTCCGAGTGGCTGGAGGAGGACGAGCCGGTCTACGTCCACCCCCGGGACCCGTACACCCGGGTCGACATCCTCGCCAGCAGCCGCCACGTGCGCATCGAGCTGGACGGCGTGACGCTCGCGGACTCGCGCCGGCCGCATGTGCTGTTCGAGACCGGCCTGCCGCCCCGCTACTACCTGCCCATGTCGGACGTACGCATGGACCTGCTGCGGCCGTCGGAGCACCGGACCGCCTGCCCGTACAAGGGCACCGCGAGCTACTGGTCGGTGGAGGTGAACGGGCGGACGTACGAGAACCTGGCCTGGACCTACCGCACGCCGCTGCCCGAGAGCCAGAAGATCGCGGGGCTGGTGTGCTTCTACGACGAGAAGGTGGACGTGTACGTCGACGGGGTCCGGCAGGAGCGTCCGCGCACGCCGTTCAGCTGAGGGGCCGGCGCCTGGCCGGCGACCGGGACGTCTCCCCGGGGCGGCGCAAGGCGCGGAACCCGGTCGCGGCCGGACCGTGGTGGGCAGGGCTCCACCGCTGCCCGGGTGGAACCGCCGAATTACCGCCGGCCCGGCGGGCGGCCGGCTACGGTGGGGCGGTGGAGGTGCTCATCGTCGGCGCGGGCAACATGGGCCGGGCGGTGGCCACCCGGGCGCTGGCCGGAGGCCACCGGGTGCGGATCGCCGACCGCGAGCCGGAGCGGGCGCGGGCCGTGGTGGAGGAGCTCGACGGCGACGTCGCCGCGGTCGAGCTGGACGGCCCCGGGCGGGCCGACGTGGTCGTCCTGGCCGTGCCGTACCCGGCCGACCGGGAGATCGCCGCCCGGTGGGCGGACGCGTTGGCCGGCACCACCGTGGTGGACGTGACCAACCCGGTCGACTTCTCCACGCTCGACGACCTCGTGACGCCGCCCGGCACCTCCGCCGCCGAGCAGGTCGCCCGGGCGGCTCCGCGGGCGCGCGTGGTCAAGGCGTTCAACACCACCTTCGCCGGCAACCTGGCGGGGGACCGGCCGCTGGACGTGTTCATCGCCGCCGACGACGACCTGGCCGCCGCGCACGTGGCGACGCTCGCCGCCGACGGCGGCCTGCGGCCGATCCGGGTCGGCGGCCTCAAGCACGCCCGCGCCCTGGAGGCGTTCCAGCTGCTGCACATGAAGGTGCAGGACCAGATCGGCGGGCGGTTCCGCACCTCGCTGACCATGCAACCCGTCTGACCGGACCGGCGGCACCGGGTCCGCGCCGGCGGGCCCGGCCGCACCCCGTGACGCCGACCGTGGTACGGGTCGCACCCCCGACGGTGGCCGGTCGCGTCGCCCCGCCGCCGGCCGGCTGGACCGGGGCGGACACCCGGCGTGCGGCAGGTCGGTGGGTGGGTGGGTGACCCGCCGTTTGCCAACCCACCCAGCGGGTACGGAGGGCGGCGTGTTCCGGGCGATTCTTCGGGGTGCGGCGGCGGGTGCGGTCGGTACGACGGCGCTGGACGCGGTGACGTACCTGGACATGGCCGTGCGCGGACGGCCGGCCAGCGACGTGCCGCAGCGCACGCTGGAGGCCCTGGCCCGGCGGGTGGGCGCCCGGGTGCCCGGCGAGGGGGAGACCCGCGCCAACCGCCTCACCGGGCTGGGTGCGCTGGCCGGCATCGCCACCGGAATGGGGGTCGGCGCGGTGCTGGGACTGGCGCGCCGGTACGGCTGGCGGCCACCGCTGCTGCTCGGTGCGGTGCTGGCCGGGGCGGCCGCGATGGCGGCCAGCGACGTCCCGGTGGCGGGACTGGGGGTCAGCGATCCCCGGACCTGGTCGGCCACCGCGTGGGTGAGCGACGTGGTCCCGCACCTCGCCTACGGCGCGGCGACGGCCGCGGTGCTGGAGGCGGTGTCGGACGGCCGCCGGTGAGCGCCGGCGGCCGTCCGACACCGCCCTGCTCGGTACGTCCCCGTACCGTCGACCGGCCGACACTCAACCGGTCAACCGGAATGCGCGGATGATCGTCACCTCGGTCGCGCCCCCGGCGCTGTCGGTGGCGGTGGCACGCAGCGACACGAACCCCGGCCCGTCCGGGTGGCGCAGCAGGACGAGCCCCTCGGACCCGGGCCGGATCACCGGTACCGGCTGCCAGGTGGCGCCGTCGTCGTAGGACACCTCCACCTCGAGGCTCGTCACGTCCGCGGGTGCCGCCCCGTGCTGACGCTGGACCCACACCGGCAGCACGAACGTCCGTCCCCCCGGGATGCTGTTGTCCGCGTCCAGGCGGGGGCCGAACCGGACCGCCATCACCGGCATCACCACCGGCTCGCCGCCGGGCACGTGCGCCGAGCGGAAGGTCCAGGAGGCGCTGACCCGGGTGGACAGGTCGGCGTAGCTCGGCCGGGTGGCCTCCATCTCCACCCGGTAGGTGCCCGGCTCGTCCGGGACCGGGAACTCGCCTCCCAACCACGGCACCTCACCGATCAGCCGCCCGTCGACGTACAGGGCGGTACGGGCGGTGTCCACAAGAGAGAAACCGGGCCGGTCCGGTGCCGCCTCGTTGAACAGCGGCACGCTGACCACCATGGCGTCGCTCCCCTGGGCCACCCCCGCCCCCGCCACCGACGGCGTGGCGCCGGAGTGCCGGTAGATCCACTGGGTGGTGTTCTCTTCCCGCGGGAAGGCGGGACCGTACACCGCCTCGCCCCAGACCTGCCGCGGTCCGCCGGTGCCCTGCCACCCGGGCTCGTACGAGACCGGGTGCTCGGTGTGGACGGTCTCCACGAACCCGTTCACGGGGTCCACCGTCCGGTACTCGTGCGACCACCGCACGTCCCGGGAGACGTAGTAGTTGACGCGCGAGAACGGCGGGCGGACCCGGAAGTAGTGCGCGGCCCCGTCGCTGCCCTCGGGGGCGGTGCCGGTCGCCGCGTGCTCGCCGAGACTGCCCGCCTTCGGGGTGCGGTACTCGGTCGTGACGGCGGCCAGGTCGCCGTTGCTCACCTTCCGGTCGAACCCGGTCCAGTACCGGCCGCGCTCGAAGAACACCAGGTGGTACGCGTACGGGCTGTCGGTGAAGTCCCCGGCCTGGCCGGGAGCGCCCCAGAAGCTGTACACCGCGGCCACCAGCTCGTCGTCCGCGACCGCCGGCCCGAGGTGGGCGGTGTACATGTGGTCGAGGTCCGGTCCGGCGATCGCGTTCCCGACCGGCCGACCCTCCGGCGCCCGCCGCTCATACCGCACGACCGCGGCGGCGGAGCGGGCGCCGGCCTTCGGCACCTCCACCCGCATCGGCTGGGCCGCCCGCGCGTCCAGCGTCACCTCCGTGTCGCCGGTGAGCTCCACCAGGGGGACGGCCAGTCCGGCCGTGTCGGGGACGCCGCCGGTCGGTGTGTGGACGGTCGAGAACAGGTGGTACCGCCCGGGCGGCAGGCGCAGGGTAGTCGTGGCCTGCCCGCCGAACAGGACCTCGCTGACGTGGCTGTCGAGCCCCGCCACGGTCGTCACGTAGTCGCCGGTGGGGGTACCGGAGCGGTCGATGTGGGAGATGGTCAGGTGGTAGCGCTCCGACTCCTTGTCCAGGCCCAGCGGCACCCGGACGGTGACGCCGTCGCCGCCGGCCTGGAGCGTCCCGCTGTACACGCCGAACGGCCCCGGGACCCGCGCGTCGGCGGTGACGGTCACCTCGGCCCGGCCTCCCGGCGGCAGCGTCACCGCCTCGGGGCTGACGGAGAACATCCCGGCGGGAGCGGGCTCGTGACCCGGCCCGCGGACCGACAGCGACAGCTGCAGGTCCACGGTGGCGTCGCCGAGGTTGTGGAGTGTCACGACGCGCTCCACCGGCTCGCCGTCGTGCGGGAACGGCAGCAGCCCGAAGCTGAGCGACGGTGGTGACGCCACCACGGTCTGGTCGACCGCGGCCGCCAGGTCGAGACGCCCCGCCCCCTGGTCGAAGACGGTGTAGAAGGGGTTGGGCGCGGCGGATCCCATCAGGGCCGCCTTGACCTGCGCCGCGGTCCACGACGGGTGCTGCTGGCGCAACAGGGCCGCGGCGCCGGCCACGTGCGGCGCCGCCATGGAGGTGCCGCTCGCCCGGACGTAGTGTTCATCGACCGGGTCGTCGAGCGCGGTGCCGGCCGCGCGGGCGGCGACGATCTGCTCGCCCGGCGCGGTGAGGTCCGGCTTCACCGCGACGTCGCCGGTGCGCGGCCCGCGGCTGGAGAACCAGGAGACGTCGTCGAACCGCGACACCGATCCCACCGCGAGCGCGGCGTCGGCGCTGGCCGGCGAGCCGACCGGCTGGCTGGACCCCTCGTTGCCGGCAGACGCCACGAACAGCGTGTCGAACTGGGCGGTGAGCTCGTTGACCGCCTGCTCCAGCAGGTCCGTGCCCGGCGTGTCCGGTCCACTGAGGCTCAGGTTGACCACCGCTGCGCCCTGCTCGGCCGCCCACACCATGCCGGCGAGAACGGCCGACTCGTGGCAGAACCGGGCCGGGCACACCTTGCCGATGAGCAGCCGGGCGTCGGGCGCCACGCCGCGGTACCTGCCGCCGGAGGCGGACCCGCTGCCGGCGACGATCGACGCCACGTGGGTGCCGTGCCCGATCGTGTCGGCGCCGGCGGGTTCCTCGCTGAAGGTGCCCGACCCGTCGGTGAAGTCGCGGATGTCGACGATCCGGTCGGCGAGGTCCGGGTGTGTGGCGTCGACACCGCTGTCCAGCACCGCCACGGTCACACCGGCGCCGGTCCAGCCGGCCTGCCAGGCGGCCGGTGCGTTGACCTGGTGCACGGACTGGTCCAGGTCGAGGTGTCGGACCCCGTCGAGCCACACGCGGACGCCGTCGGCCGCGGCGGCGGCCGGGCCGCCGGCCGCCGCCGGTCCGGGCGTCACCGCTTCGCGGATCGCCTCCCACACCCGGGTCGCGTCCGGCTTGTCCACCCGCACCGCGGTCATGCCGATCGTGGACAGGTCCCCGGTCACGTGGACGTCGGCCGCACCGAGGGCGGCCGCGGCGACGGAGCCGCCGGCGGTGCCGGCCGGCCCACCGGTGACGACCAGCGGTAGGTCCGCCCGGTCCGCGTCGCTGTAGCCTTGCGCGATCAACCCGGCGACGTCGAACAACCTCAGGTCGAGCCGGCCGGCGCGGAGGAGGTCGAGAGCGTCGGCCGGGATCACGTAGTCGTGGTCGTCCACCTGGTAGCGCACGAACCGCATGGTGTCGCGCCCCTCCGCCGGCCGGATCGCGAAGCCGGACGGCAGCAGCGTGACCCGGTCGCCGGTGATGAGCGTGACCGTCCGGTGGTCCGGACCGGCGGCCTGTGCCTGTGACGCCCCGGTCTGCACCTGTGGCGCCGCGGGCGGCGTCCCACCCGCCAGGGCGGCTCCCGGCCCGCTGACGGTCCCCGTCAGTAGCAGCGTGACGGCTGCGGCGCCGGACAGCACGGTCCGGACCGGACTCCTCCCGACACTGCGTGGTTTCACCGGGCACTCCCTTCTGCTCCGGCGCCGCGCGCGGGCCCGTGCCGCGCCGGGAGGGTCGCGCCCGACCGTTCCGGCGCGCCCGGACGCGCTGCGGCACACCGCGGATGCGACCGAGGGCGACCGGGCCGTGGGCGACGGACCGCCCGGTGCCGGTCGTCCGCAGCATGAGGGCGTGCCACCGGGAAACTATGGCGAGAATCCGCCATTGTTCGCCCGGTCCTGTCCCGCGGTCCCGAGCCGGTGGGCCAGCGCCGCGCGGGAGCGCACGCCGAGCTTGCGCAGGGCGCTCCGGACGTGCTTGTCGACGGTGTGCGGCGACAGGAACAGCTCGTTGGCGATCTCCTTGTTGGTGCGGCCCAGCGCCGCGAGCTCGGCGACCTCGCGCTCCCGCGGGGACAGCCGGTTCCCGTAACCGCGCCGCCCACCGCGGTGGCGGTGGGGGACCGGCACCCCGTGCCGGCGGGCGAGGCTGCGGGCACGGTCCAGGTCCCAGGCGGCGCCCAGCCGCTGGTAGGTGGTGACCGCGTCGACCAGCGCCGCGGCGGCGGCCGGGTCCTCCGTCTCGAACAGGCACCTCGCGGCCTGCTCGTTGGCCTGCGCCGACTCGTACGGGCTCTGCAGCGTGGCGTAGCGGTCCGCCGCC
This sequence comes from Micromonosporaceae bacterium, assembly GCA_047459215.1. Lineage (GTDB taxonomy): Bacteria > Actinomycetota > Actinomycetes > Mycobacteriales > Micromonosporaceae > Natronosporangium. The sequence goes on from VSBZ01000003.1 coordinate 38,060, forward strand.
TGGCGGAACCACCGGGCCGCGGCGGACCACCGCCGGTCGCCCACGGCGAGGATGCCCCGCGCGTGCGGCACCACCGCGGCCGACAGCGGCGCGTCCCGTCGCGTCAGCTGGTCGCTCCAGCGGCGGACCAGGTCCTGCGCGGCGCCGGTGCGGCCCGCGGCGACCATCGCCTGCGCGAGCACCGGAAGCGCCCGCGCGAACGGCGCCCACACCTCCCCGTCGTCGACCGCGGCCAGCAGCTTGTCGGCGTGCACCATGGCGGAACCGGTGTCGCCCCGGGCCAGCGCCAGGCGGATCGCCAGCGTCGCACCGAAGGGCAGGAAGAGGAAGTCGGACACCCGGTCAGCCCTGGTGGCCGCCAGAGACAGCAGGGCCTCGGCACGCGGGAGGTCGCCCTCGGCCAGCGCGAGCCCGCTGCCCACCAGCTCGACGTCGATCCGCGCCGGTGGGAAGTTGCTGACCTCACCGGCCAGTCGCTCGAGGGACTCGGACAGGCCCTCCCACGCGCCCCGCAGGTAGGCGGTCACCGCCGTGACGGACCGGAGCAGGAGCTCCTGCCGCAGGTCGCCGCATCCGGAGACACCCGCCAGTCCCTGCGCCAGCAGCCAGTGGGCCCGGTCGTGGTGACCCGCCAGGGCGGCGCTCGTGCCCACCAGGTAGTACGCGTGGACCTCGAGCCGACCTTGCGGGCGGCCTCCGGTGAGCGCCTGCATGCGGTCCACCTGGGACACCCAGGCCGGATCGCCGATGACGAGCATGGTCGCGGCGATCTTGCCGAGCAGGTACACCCGGGAGGTGGTCCCGGTGACCCTGTCGACGGACGTCAGTGCCCGGTGCAGCCAGGGCCGCGGGTCCTCCGGCGGTGCCTCGGCGACCGCGCGCAGCGCCACGGCCGCGGTCGCCGTCGCGGTCATCTCCGGGTCGCCGTCGAGGTCGGCCACCGCCTGGGCGAGCAGTCGTCGGGCAGGGTGCGGGTCGACCCCGGTCTCTCCGTACAGGAGTCCCAGCCAGTACCGCACCTCACCGCGTAGCCGGCGGGGGAGGTCGTGCTCCAGCGCCTGCGCCAGCAGGTCGGTCACGTGCTGCCGGACCGGAGCCGTGGCCATCGCCGCCCGCCCCAGCTTGGCGGCGATCCGCCCCCGGCGGGCCGGGTCGAGCGGCGCGTCGCGCAGCACCTCCTCCAGCAGCCGGGCCGCCTCCTGGTGGTGCCCGACCTCGACGGCCCGGTCGGCTCCCCGTTCGGCCACGTCCACCCACTCGGCCAGCCGCCCGGCGCGGCGAAGGTGGTGTGCCAGCTGGCCGAGCGGGACCGGCTCGGCCGTCGCGAGGGCGTCCGCGGCCCGCTCGTGCAGGATCCGCCGCAGCGGTTCGGGCGTGTCCCCGTAGACCGCGTGCGTGGCCAGCAGGTGCCGGAAACCCACGCCCCGGTCGTGCGGGACGAGCAGACCCGACCGCAGCGCCTCCTCCAGCGCCTGCGACAGGCGGCCGGGGGGCAGGCGGCTGGTCGCCGCCAGCAGCGGCACCTCGACCGGCGCCTGGAGGACCGCCGCGGCCCGGACCACCGCGCGGCCGTCGTCGGACAGGCCCGCCAGGCGGCCGAGGACCGGGTCGCGGACGCCGGCCGGCACGTCCAGCTCGGCGGGCGAGCCGTTCAGGCGGTAGCCGTTCTCCCGGACCAGCAGTCCCCGCTCCCGCAGCAGCGCCAGCAGCTCCTCGACCGCGAACGGCAGGCCCGAGGTGCGCTCGTACAGCAGGTCGGACAGCTCCGCCGGTACGGCGGCCGTGTCCAGGATGGCGGCGGCCAGCGACGCGGTCCCGGCGGCGTCCAGCGGGGTGAGCAGGATGCGGGTCCGTCCCACCCGGGCCGGTGCCCGCGTCGATAAACGTCGCCAGCGGGAACGGTTCGCGGATCGGCCGGCACCATCCGCTGGCGAACCTCCGGCCCGCCAGGCCCGGGAGGCGGGTGAGCTCCTCGATGAGCCGGCTCTTTCCGACCCCCGCCTCACCCTCCACCACCGCCACGGCCGGTGGGGCGGTCAGGGCGGCGGCCAGCCGCTCCAGCTCGGCTTCCCGTCCCACCAACCGAGGTGAGACCATCCGTGCGGGGGTGACCCTCTGGTCACCGTACCGTGGACGCGGTGGCGTGGATCCGCGGCTCGACCGAGCCATGGACCTCACGATATCCATGACCGGCCCGGCGGGGACGCACGTCGCGGCCTCCTTCGGGGACCGCCCCCCGACCGTGGCTGTGCAGCTACTTTCTGTTCTGTGCGCCGGTCGCAGTGGACAAACGCCGGTGCCGTCTCTTCCCGCGGCACCCGCCGCGGTCGCGCGGCCCGGCTTACGCCGCGGGGGGCGCCACCTCCAGCATGCCGTCGGCGGCGAGCGTCACCCGGGTGCCGAACGGCGCGCTGGCACGCTCCAGCGTGTCCCGCAGGAACCGCGCGTCGTCCGCGGTGGCGTGGTCGAGGCGCAGCCGCCGGGCACGCATCGGCGCCATCCGCAGCCGCACCAGCGCACCGGTCGCGGCCTTCACCGAGACGAGGTACACCATCCGGAGGTCGTCGCGGAACTCCTCGTAGCCGCGGATGCCCTCGTAGTCGTTGATGAGGTCGCCGCAGCCGTACAGGATCAGCCGGTCCCGGTACACCTCGATCGGCCGCGGGTGGTGAGAGGAGTGCCCGTGGATGATGTCCACGCCACGGTCGATGAGCCGGTGGGCGAACTCGACGTGCTCGGGCGGGATCTCGTACCCCCAGTTCGACCCCCAGTGGAGGGACACCACGCTGACCTGCCCGGTGGCCGCCGGCAGGCCCATCTGGTCGGCCAGCCGGTCGGCCGCGGCCGGGCTCAGCCGGCGCAGCAGGTGGACGCCGCCGCGGCCGGGGGTGGCCGCCCACGACGCGGGGATGCCGCTGTCGTACGTCCCGCAGGAGGCGACGACCACCCGGTGGCCACCGGGCGAGAGCACCGCGGGCCGCTCGGCGGCCGCCTGGTCGGCGCCCGCGCCGACCGTGGTGATCCCGACGCCGGCCAGGGTCGCGATCGTGTCCGCCAGACCGCGCGGGCCGAAGTCGAGGACGTGGTTGTTGGCCAGGACGCAGACGTCGAGCCGGGCGGCGGTCAGGCAGCCGACGTTCTCGGGTGCCATCCGGTAGTGGACCGTCTTCCCGACGGCCACGTCGTCGCTGCGGGTCACGCTGGTCTCCAGGTTGACCAGCCGCAGGTCCGGGGCGGCGGCGTCCAGGACCGCCAGCGCGTCTCCCCACGGCCAGGTGTCGTCGACCGGCCGGGGAACCGGCCCGTTGGCCTGCTCCGCCAGCTGGACGTAGGTGCGGGCGTCGTCGACGTACGGCTCCCACAGGCGCGGGTCGCCGGGGTGGGCCAGCACCTGGTCGATGCCCCGTCCGGTCATGACGTCGCCGCCGAGGAAGAACGTCAGCGTGTCGCCGGCCACGAGTCCACCGTACGGCCGGGTGGCCCGGCACGCGGGCGGTTCGGCCCTGCCGGCCGGTGCCGCGGCGGGGTACGCAAGGACTCAAGGAGAGGAGGTCAGCCATGGACCTGCGGGACCGGGCGGCGATCGTGACCGGGGGCGCGCGGGGCATCGGCGCCGCCATCGCACGGCGGTTCGTCGCCGGCGGTGCGCGCGTGGTGGTCGCCGACGTGCTGGACGAGGAGGCGGGGCGGCTCGCCGCGGAGCTGGGCGACCGGGCGCTGAGTGTGCACCTGGACGTGACCGACGCCGACGGCTGGCGCGCCGCCGTCACCGCCGCCGAGGACGCGTTCGGCCCGGTGACGGTGCTGGTCAACAACGCCGGCATCGTCGTGTGGGGCTCGATCGAGGACATGTCGCCGGAGGAGTTCCGTCGGGTGCTGGAGGTCAACCTGTACGGCGCCTGGCTGGGCATCCGCGCGACGGTTCCCTCCATGCGGCGCGGGGGAGGCGGCTGCGTGGTGAACATCTCCTCCACCGCAGGGCTGATGGGCTACGCGGGGCTGGGTGGCTACGTGGCGAGCAAGTGGGGTCTGCGCGGCCTGACGAAGACCGCGGCGCTGGAGCTGGCGCGCGACGGCATCCGGGTCTGTTCGGTGCATCCGGGGCCGATCCGCACCCCCATGGTCGCCGGTGTGGCCGAGAGCACGGTCGCCGACCAGCCGATCCCGCGGTTCGGGGAGCCCGACGAGGTCGCGCGGATGGTGGAGTTCGTCGTCACCGGGGCGACCTACTCCACGGGGAGCGAGTTCGTGGTGGACGGCGGCGTCGCCACCGGCACGGTCCCGGCCGGCGGAGGGGAGGGGTGACGGCCGGCGGGCCGTACCACGGGACCCGGGCGCCTCGGCCCGCCGGCGTCACCCGTTCGAGTGACGTCCATCCACAGCACCCGAGTGGGCCATTGGCGAGGGGCCAGTCGGCTGACTATCCATTACTGATGGCCAAAAGTCGATTACCCATAGTCACTAGACCGGACGTATGGTGGTTACCGCCCTCTCGCCCTGTAACAGTGCAACGGGAGCTAGACGGGAGACGTCCGACATGGCACTTCCAGACCCACCGTACGACGCAAAGCGCGTTCGGCAGCGTCACCACGACCACCTTCTGGCCGTCAGCGCCCCGGCTGTCCTGGGGGCGGCGGTAACCTTGCAGGTCGTCGGGCTCACCACCGGCAACCAGGTCATCGAGGCCGGCTTGGCGAGCATCCTGTGGGTCGCGGCCATCCTGCTCACGATGGCATGGTTCGGTACGTCGATGGTGCGCCGGCTGGAGCGGCACCTGTGCCGCATCGAGGGTGCGCAGTACCGTGACGGCTACGCCGCGGGCTACCTCGAGGCAACCACCAGGGCGAAGTCCAACCAGCACCACGAGCGGCCGAACCTCCGGCCCGTGCGGTAACGGCGCACCGCGTCCCGGCGACGTGCCGAGCCTCCGGCCGGCCGCACCGCGCCTAGCTCGGGAGGTGAGCGGCGCCGCACGCGGCTCACCTCCCCGAGGGTGCGCCGGCACCCGTCCCGCCGTCCGGTGCGGAGCGTCCGGACCGGGGTGGCGGGACCGCGGTCGCGGCCGACGCCGGTGACCCTGACCTCACCGGACGGTCCTCCGCAGGCCGGCGACGGTGCCTCGGACGCCCCGGTCGTCGGCCCGGTCGCGACGCGCGTCGTCGCGCCGCCGGGATCTCCGCGTGCCCGGGGACCCACTACCGCCCGGGTGCGCGACCGTCGAGCGCCGAACCCGCCGACGTCCCGTCCGTGTTCCGCGCCGCCCGGACCTGCGGGTCTGCGCGGCCCGCCTGTCGCCGGCAGCGTCCGCCGCGCGGGCGTCGCGTCGGCGGTGGTGTGGGCAGCCCGGGGTCCTACGTGTCCACGGTGGCGTGTGCACCGCCCGGGCTCCCACGTCGACGGTGTTGCGCACCGCCCGGGCCTACGCGGTGCGGCTGGCGTGGGCGCCGCCGGGTGGGCGCCGCCGGGTGGGCACCCGGCAGCGCCCACCCGGTCAGGCCGGTGCGCAGGCGAGCGCCTCCGGTCGCAGCCGCTGGATCAGCGGGTTGCGGGCGAGCACCCGCACCGCGCGGTACGTGGCGGCCTTGACCGCCCCCTCCTCGACCTGCAGCTTGATGGCGGTGTCCCGGACCGAGAGCCCTTCCACATAGCGCAGTTCCAGGACCCGCCGCTGCCAGGAGGTGAGCTCCGACATCGCCTGGCTGAGCACGGACCCGACGAACCGCCAGTACTCCTCGTCGACGACGGTGGTCGCGAGGTCGTCCCGGTTCTCGCTCCACAGCAGGCGGTTGACGCCCTCGTCCACCTCGCCGGTGAAGTCGCTGTGCGGTACCTGGAGCCGTCGCCAGCCGGACTTGTAGTAGTCAGCGATGAGGTTGCCGGCGATGGTCACCAGCCAGGCGACGAACGGTCGCCCCATCTCCCGGTAGCTGCCGATCCGGGCGAGTGCCCGCACGAAGGTCTCATGGGTGAGGTCCTCCGCCAGGTGCGGGTCACCGTTGCTGCGCCGCATCAGGTACCGGTAGACGGTGTCGCGGCACTGTTCGTAGAGCGCGCCGAACGCGTCGGGATCTCCGGCGACGGCGGCGACCCGCAGAGGGCGTTCCTCGTCAGCTGCGTGGGAGGGTGCCTGCGGTGCCTCCGCCGGGGTGCGCAGGCGAGTCATCAGCGGTCCACCGTCCGGGTGCGCTCGAACAGAACCTCGACCGGCACGTCCAGGTCGGCGGCCATCTTCATGGCCAGCTCCAGGCTGGCGACGCGTTCACCCGACCTGAGCCGGAACATCGTGGACCGATGGATGCCGTGCAGGGCGGCCTGCTCCCGAACGTTGAGGGCACCCTTGCGAGCAGCGAGAGCGTCGTGAACGGACACTCGCAGTCGAACCGGCACGTCGTTTCTGATCGTCGTTGCATCGCCTGAACTCGTCGCAGTCACAGGCACACGCTAACCATCGCCTCAAGGCGACGCATCTCACGTCACCTGAAAGCGTCGAGTTTCGCCCGTTCGGGTGAGGCATGTCGAGCCGGATGGTCAGAAAATTCCATCGATGTCAATAAGTACTACCAGCTAGAGAGAGATGCCCTCCCTGTCCACCCCCCTGTCGCCAATAGGCGACACCTGAGGCGGTACTCCCGCAGCTCACGGGGCCTGTAGGGTGTGCCTATGAACGACGGTTCTGGCGAGCTCAGCGAGTGGGGGGCGTATCTGAGGCGGATGACACAGCGGCCCGGATGGTCGGTCGCCAGGTTGGCACGCGAGTCGGGGATCCACCGCGCCACCATCTTCGACTGGATAAAGGGCGGCGGCGAGTCGGTCACCATCGCCAGTGTCAAGGCGATCGCCCGGGCCCTGGGTGACGATCTGGAGAACGCGCTGCGGGCGGTGGCGAACATCTCGACCCCGTCCGCGCCCGCCGACGAGGAGATGGACCTCATCATGTCGGCGCCGGTGTCCGACGACGTCAAACGCCGCATGATCGCCCGGCTGCTGGAGATGCGCGAACAGGACCGTCAGCAGCGGTTGAACGTCATGCGTTGGATGATCTCGGAGAGTGCCGCCGAGGCGGGGAAGGTGGCACGACCACCCGAGCAGTACGGGCAGCGCGCCGTGAACGACCGGTGACAGGGTTCCGCCGGCCGGCCGGAGGCGTCAGCGTCGGGCTGGCGCCCCCGGCCGGCCGGCGGAACCCCCGACTACCTCAACCGGGCTGCTGCTCGGCCAGAGCGAACTGCACCGTCCCCTGCTCGTCGACCGAGGCGTCCAGTGCCTTGTCGTCGAGCAGAAGCGCGGCGTCGCTGTCGAGGAACAGGCGGGCACCCGCGGTGTCGACCACCTGGTCACCCTCCATGGGCTCCGGCGCCAGGCTGAGCTGCAGCGAGCCGGCGTTCGGGTCGGTGGCGATCCGCAGTCCGGCGCCTGCCGGCAGCTCGGGCTGGGACGTGAGCGAGCGGATCGCGGCCACAGCGTTCTCGGTCATGGTCACCATGTGACTTCTCCTTCATCGGTCGTGGGTTGACACTTGTCGCACGCACACGGAGTGCCCGGGTCGGACGGTCATTCGGTGCGTGGAAGCTCCGGAGCGCCGCCCTGTTGCGTCCGCTCCGCCGGCCACCGGCGCGGTTGGCGCGCCTCCGGCATCCGGTACGGCAGGATTTCTCCTTTCCGCCGCGAGTGCGTAAACAGCCGTACTCCCCCCACCATGTCGCGCCGCGGGCGCGCCGTCAACCCGTAGCCCGCACTCTCGGCGTGTCAGATGCGCGCCATGCGCGCCGATCCCGGGTACGGGTGACGGACCCGCCGGGCCATGTCACGACGTCCCGCGCGCCGCACGTGCACCACCGGTCGGGCGTACCGGCACGCGACAGGTGCGGCGGTGCCGGCGCTAGTACCAGCGACTGCCCAGCCACAGCCGGGCCTGCCACGCCTCGTACGGGATGTCCTGCCCGGTGTAGATCGGATAGAAGTACGCGAAGTTCAGCGCCACCAGCAGCAGGTACGTCGCCGCGACCACCACGCCGACGGTACGGCGCTCGAAACCGAACCAGTCCCCGCCGCGGCCCGGTGGCCCGATCAGCGCCCCCAGCACGTACACCACCGTGAGCACCAGGAACGGCTCCGACGGCAGGGCGTAGAAGTAGAACATGACCCGCTCGCCCAGCAGGTCGAGGACGAACCACGGGACGATCCCGGCGGCGGCCGTGGCCAGGACGGCGGTCGCGCGCCAGTCCCGGCGGGCCACGCCGAGCCACAGCGCCACCCCGATCGCCGGCAGGAACGCCCACCACAGCAGCGGGGTGCCCAGCAGCAGCACCTCCGAGGCGCACCGGGCGGCGCCGCAGTCACCGTCGCTGGACCAGTGGAACGCGACCGGGCGCGCCAGCAGCAGCCACTGCCAGGGATCCGACTCGTACTGGTGGGGGTCGTCGAGCCCGCTGTGGAAGCTCAGCGCCCGTCCGTGGTAGTGCAGCAGGTTCTGCAGCGCGCCGATCACCGGGAGCTGGTCGAGCCCGTTGTCCGCCCGCCAGTTGCGGAAGTAGCCGTGGTCGGTGACCAGCCAGCCGGTCCACGACGCCAGGTACACCACCGGCATGACCAGCACGGACCCGACCAGGAACAGCGTCTCGTGCAGGTACGTGTCCCGCCAGGGCCGGGGCACCCCGGCGCTGCGGCGGGTACCGGCCTCCCAGACCACCACCAGCACCAGGAAGACCGGCGCGAAGAACACCGCGCTCCACTTGACCGCGGTGGCGCACCCGAGCAGGGCGAAGGCCACCAGCCGCCACCAGGGCACACCGGTGCGCCAGTCGAACGGTGGCCGGCCGGCGCGGCCGGGGCGGGTGGGGTCGAGCCCGTTCTCCAGGGCGCGCAGCCACCGGCGCCGCCGGGCGTCGCGGTCCAGCAGCAGGGCGCCGAAGGCGGCCACGACGAAGAACATCAGGAAGATGTCGAGCAGGGCGGTGCGGGACAGCACCAGGTGCATCCCGTCCAGCGCCACCAGCAGGCCGGCCGCCGCGCCGAGCACGGTGGAGCCGAACAGCCGGCGCCCGATCCGCGCCACCATCAGCACCGACAGCGTCCCGGCGACCGCGGCGGAGATCCGCCAGCCGAACGGCGTGTACCCGAAGACCCACTCACCCAGCCCGATCAGCCACTTCCCGAGCGGCGGGTGCACCACGTACGCCGGCCCGTCGGAGAACACCGGCGCACCGTCGACCGGGTGGGCGCCGTCCTCGGCGAGCTGCCACTCCACGCCGTACCTGAGCAGCGCGTACCCGTGCGGCGCATAGTACGTCTCATCGAAGATGATGTGGCCGGGGCGGTCCAGGTCCACCAGCCGCAGGATCGCGGCGAGCGCGGTGACGACCCCGGCGGCCACCCACGACCACCGGTCCCGCTCCGGGACGCGGCTGGACAGCCGGCGTCGGACGGCGTCGGGCACCGCCGCCGGCTCGACCCGGGGCGGCCCTGCGGCCGCGGTCACGGTCACCGCGCCATCGTAGGACCGCCGTCCGGTGGCCGCAGTGGCGTGGGGGTCGCCGTCGTGCCCGGGGATGTCCGTGGACCGGGGACGCCCATGGCAAGGTGGTGCCCGTGGCAGGTGGGGCCCGGCGAGGTGGTGCCCCGGGAGGCGGTACGGCGACCCCGGGCCGGGTGGTGCTGGTCGGAGCGCCCCTGGGCAACCCCGGCGACGCCTCCGAGCGGGTACGGGAGGCGCTGGCGACCGCCGACGTGGTGGCCGCCGAGGACACCCGCCGGCTGGCGCGGCTCGCGCGCGACCTGAACGTGGAGATCTCCGGGCGGACGGTCTCGTACTTCGAGGGCAACGAGCAGCGCCGCACCCCCGAGCTCGTGGCCGCCGCCCGGGACGGTGCGGTGGTCGCGCTGGTGACCGACGGTGGCATGCCGGGCATCTCCGACCCTGGCTACCGGCTGGTCACCGCCGCCCACGACGCCGGGGTGCCGGTCACCGCGGTCCCCGGCCCCAGCGCGGTCACCACCGCCCTGGCGGTCTCCGGGTTGCCGTGCGACCGGTTCTGCTTCGAGGGCTTCCCACCCCGCCGGCCCGGGCTGCGCCGCCGCCGCTTCGCCGAGCTGGCCACCGAGCCCCGCACGCTCGTGCTGTTCGAGGCGCCGCACCGCCTGGCGGCCACCCTGGACGACCTCGCCACCGCGCTGGGCGCCGACCGCCCGGCGGCGGTGTGCCGGGAGCTGACCAAGCGGTACGAGGAGGTCCGCCGGGGCCGGCTGGGCGAACTGGCCGCCTGGGCGGCGCGTGAGCAGCCCCGCGGCGAGATCACCCTGGTCGTCGCCGGCGCCCCGGCCGGTGCCGCAACACCCGACGAGCGGGACCTGCGCGAGGCGGTGGCCGCCCGGATGGCCGCCGGCGCCACCCACCGGGATGCGGTCGCGCAGGTCGCGCAGGAGCTCGGCGTGGCCCGGCGCGAGGTGTACGAGCTGACGGTGCGCGGCGACGACGGCGACGCGGGGGACGACGACGGGCTCGGTGACCGGGACGGCGGCCACGGCGGCGGACGACCGGCGCCGGAGAGCGCGTGACCTAGGCTGGCCGGCCGAGTGCCGGGCGCGCGGCCGCGACCGGCCGGTGACGGCGCCGGCCGAGCGGGCCGGGGCGGACCGGCTGGGCGGTACCCGAGGCCGCGGCCGCCGTCACGACGGCGCCAGGGCGCGCACCGCCTCGGCGACCGAGGTGGGTCCGCCGGGCACGAGCGCCACGACCGGCGTGGTGATGCCCGCCTCGGCGTACTCCCGGATGCGGTCCCGGCACCGCGCGGCGTCCCCGTGCACCACCAGCGCGTCGACCACCTCGTCCGGGATGGCGGCGACGGCGCCGGCGCGGTCCCCGGCCTCCCAGGCCCGCCACATCGGCGCCAGCAGCTCCCCGCGGCCGAGCCACTCGTGGAACCGGCGGTAGACGTCCACGGTCAGGTACGACGCGATCAGCCGGCGGGCCGCGGTGCGGGCACGCTCGGCGTCCTCGTCCAGGATCACGAACAGTCTCGCCACGATCTCCTTGCCGGGCCCGGCCTCGTGCACGTACCGGACCACCGTGGGCACGTCCTCGGGCGCCAGCCAGTTGAGCACCGCGCCGTCGGCCTCCCGCCCGGCCAGGCGCAGCATCCCCGGGCGCAACGCGGCGACCAGCAGCTGCGGGGGCTGCTGCGGCACCAGCTGCAGGCGGAAGCCGTCCACGCTGAACGTCTCGTACGAGTGCGACACCCGCTGCCCGGACAGCGCGGCCCGCAGGAACCGGACCGTGTCCCGGACCCGGGCGTACGGCGCCTCGAACGGCAGGCCGTTCCACCGGCGGACGATGATCTCCGTGGAGGTGCCCAGGCCGATCGCCACCCGGCCGGGAGCGGCGTCGGCCAGCGCGGCGACGCTCTGCGCCAGGGTGGCCGCGCCGCGGGTGAACACCGGCACGATGGCGGTGCCCAGGCGCAGCGTCGGCGCCCAGGCGCTGGCCAGCGCCAGCGGGGTGAACGCGTCCGCGCCGCCGGCCTCGGCCGACCAGACGTCGGTGTAGCCGAGGTCGGGCAGGCTGCTGATCAGGTCGCGCTGCTCGGCCAGCGGGATGCCCGGCAGCGGCACCGTGATGCCGTACCTCATCGGCGGTATGTTACTGGCGGGTCCGTCGGCGGGGGCGGGACGCGGGCCGCCGGTCCGGAACGCGGGCGTCCCACCGGGCGAGGAGGCGTGCGATGGTGCGGGTCGAGGGCGCCGTGGCGGTGGTGACCGGCGGCGCCAGCGGGATCGGCGCGGCCCTGGCCCGGCGGCTGGCCGTGGAAGGGGCCTCCGCGGTGGTGGTGGCCGATGTGGACGCCGACGGTGCGGCGGCCCTGGCGGCCGCGCTACCGGGCGGGACCGGGCGGCCGCTGGTGTTCGACGTCGGCGACGAGGAGCAGGTGGCCTCGGCCGTGGCGACGGTGGAGGACCAGGTCGGCCCGGTGGACGTGTGGTGCTCCAACGCCGGCGTGGCGCCCGGGCCGGGCCTGGGCGGCGACGACGACTGGCAGCGGTGCTGGCGGCTGCACGTGCACGCCCACGTGCTGGCCGCGCGCCACGTCCTGCCCCGGATGCTGGCGCGCGGTCGCGGCCACCTCATGATCACCGCGTCGGCGGCGGGCCTGCTCACCGAGGCGGACTCCGCGCCGTACGCGGTCACCAAGCACGGCAGCGTCGCGATCGCCGAGTGGCTGGCGATCCGGTACGGCGACCGGGGCGTGACCTTCTCCTGCCTGTGCCCGCAGGGGGTGCGGACGCCCATGCTCGCGGGCCTGCCGGCGGACGCGGCCACCCTGGCGGCGGGGCGGGTCATCTCCCCAGAGGAGGTGGCCGAGGCGGTGATCGAGGCGTGGCGGCAGGAGCGGTTCCTGATCCTCCCGCACCCGGAGGTGGCCGAGTACGAGCGCCGCCGCGCCGCCGACCGGGACCGCTGGCTGGCGGGGATGCGGCGGTTCCTGGCGCGCCGGCGGGGCTGAGGTCGCGCCCCGCCGCGGGACCGCGACGTCGCGGGTCGGGGCGCCGGACCCGGGCGGGCGTCACTAGGCTTGGTCGACATGAGCCACGTTCTCGCCGCCGTCGCCTGGCCGTACGCGAACGGGCCGCGGCACATCGGTCACGTGTCCGGGTTCGGGGTGCCGTCGGACGTGTTCGCGCGGTACATGCGCATGGCCGGCCACGACGTGCTCATGGTGTCGGGCACCGACGAGCACGGCACCCCGATCCTGGTGCAGGCCGAGCAGGAGGGCGTCTCGCCGCGCGAGCTCGCCGACCGGTACAACCGGGTGATCGTCGAGGACCTGGCGGGCCTGGGCCTCTCGTACGACCTGTTCACGCGGACCACGACCCGCAACCACTACGCCGTGGCCCAGGAGATGTTCCGCACCCTGTACCGGAACGGGTACCTGATCGTGCAGAAGACGCAGGGGGCGGTGTCGCCGTCCACCGGCCGGACCCTGCCGGACCGCTACATCGAGGGCACCTGCCCGATCTGCGGGTTCGACGGCGCCCGCGGGGACCAGTGCGACAACTGCGGCAACCAGCTGGACCCGGTCGACCTCATCAACCCGCGGTCCCGGGTGACCGGGGAGGTGCCCGAGTTCGTGGAGACCGAGCACTTCTTCCTGGACCTGCCGGCGCTGTCCGACGCGCTCGCGCAGTGGCTGCGCACGCGCACCGACTGGCGGCCCAACGTGCTCAAGTTCTCCCTCAACCTGCTGGAGGACGTGAAGCCGCGGGCGATCACCCGCGACATCGACTGGGGCATCCCGGTGCCGCTGCCCGGGTGGGAGGAGAACCCGAACAAGCGGCTGTACGTGTGGTTCGACGCGGTGATCGGGTACCTGTCGGCGTCGATCGAGTGGGCCCGGCGTACCGGTGACCCGGAGGCCTGGCGGGCCTGGTGGAACGACCCGAACGCCCGGTCGTACTACTTCATGGGCAAGGACAACATCACCTTCCACTCGCAGATCTGGCCGGCGGAGCTGCTGGCGTACGACGGGCGCGGCGCCCGCGGCGGCGAGCCGGGCGTCTTCGGCACCCTGCAGCTGCCCACCGAGGTGGTCTCCAGCGAGTTCCTGACCATGGAGGGGCGCAAGTTCTCCTCCTCCCGGCGGGTGGCCATCTACGTCCGTGACTTCCTGTCCCGCTACGACGCGGACGCGCTGCGGTACTTCATCGCCGTGGCCGGACCGGAGACCAACGACACCGACTTCACCTGGGCGGAGTTCCTGCGGCGCAACAACGACGAGCTGGTCGCCGGCTGGGGCAACCTCGTCAACCGGTCGATCTCGATGGCGGCGAGGAACTTCGGCGCCGTGCCGCCGGTCGGCGCCGGCGGGCTGACCGAGGCGGACCGGCAGCTGCTGGAGCTGTCCCGCGGCGCGTTCGCCACGGTCGGCGGGCTGATCGAGCGGCACCGCCAGAAGCAGGCGATCAGCGAGGCGATGCGGGTGGTGGCGGAGGCCAACCGGTACCTGTCCGACCAGGCGCCGTGGAAGCTGCGCGAGACCGACCGGGACCGGATGGGCACGATCCTGCACGTGGCACTGCAGGTGGTCGCCGACTGCAACACGCTGCTGTCGCCGTTCCTGCCCCACTCCGCGCAGCGGATCCACGAGCAGCTCGGAGGCAGCGGCGTCGTGGCCCCGATGCCGGAGATCCGGGAGGTGGAGGACCTCGACGGCGGCCCGCCGTACCCGGTGCTGATGGGCGACTACACGACCACGGCCCGCTGGGAGTCGGTACCCCTGCCGGTGGGACGGCCGCTGGCACCGCCGACACCGGTGTTCCGCAAGCTCGATCCGTCGATCGTGGACGAGGAGCTCAGCAGGCTGGCGGAGAGCGCCACCCCGGCCGGCTGAGGTCCGGCACACCCTTACCAACCATAGGTTGCTACCGCACGACAGGTATAACCGTAAGCAGCAAGATGAGATCCTGCCCGGAGCCTGTCTCGGGGTGCCCGGCGACTTTCCGCACGACTCGCGCGGCTAACAGGACCTTGCTCAAGTGGTCCGAAGCCCAGCCAGCTCGCACTAGCAACCCGGCTGGGCATTGACCGCACCGTCTGGCCTCGCCTGATCGACGACCTGATCGCAGCCGACCTGGTGCTCCGTGAGCCCAACTCGGACGGCCGGCCGACCGCCGGGGTTGTCGCCCCTCAGCAAGGGCAGTGGGCTTGGCTGCGGTGTGCCGCCGGGCCGTCAAGGCGGAGAAGCCGGTACGGGCGGCTGGACGCTGCGGAGCGGGAGGTGTGCCGGCGGCTGCTCGCCGAGGCGGCCTGCTGCAGCGGCACCGCCTACGGCGTTAGGTAATGCCGATTCTCACCCAGTAGCGTCTCGGTGTCCCGCGCAGCTGCAGTCGGCTCCGTTGCGACGCCAGCCGGACCGCGCAAGCGACCGCAACCCTCACCACGTGCTGCGGCGTTCGAACGATCTCATCCTAGGAGTAACTGGTTATACCCTGTATACGTCGGTATGCCCTAGAAATCCGACATAGAGACAGAATGTCACACCGGTTCGCGGACCCGTACGGCGTCGCGGGCGGCCACCAGCCAGCAGGTCTTGACGATGCTTTCTGTTAACCGTTGTCTGTCGACAATCGCTCGACGACTGTCGACAGATAACAGGAGGCGGCCCTCGATGGCATCGCTCGAGCAGGGTGACGTGGCGGCTACCAACTTCGCGGAGTTTCGCACCGAGACCAGTGACGAGCACGATGCGGATTGGCAGTTCAACTGGCCGGAGGGAACCAAGCGCACGGTGCTGAGCACCGACCCAGAGACGGGGGCTACCACGTTTCTGCTCCAGCTGCCGCCCGGATACCACCGACCGGAGGAACGGGCCCGGGCGCAGGCCGGGGAGCGGCGGTTCGAGTGGCACACCTGCCACGAGGAGATCTTCTTCCTCAAGGGGGAGATCTGGTTCGGTGACAACTACTGCGTGCGGGCCCTGGGTTATCTCAACCACCCACCCTATTGGGTCCATCCCGCCGATCAGCACAGCGAGAGCGGGGCCACGCTCCTGATCAAGAACTCGCGCCGCGTGGATTTTGAGTTCGGCCCGATCCCGCAGCCGTGGAACGGCCGCGAGTACTGCCAGGTGGAGCGGGGCAGCCTGGAGGACGACCCAAACGGCATCACTTCGCTCAACCTGGACGGGGTTCCGTGGCGCTGTGAGAACGGCATCCGAGTCAAGGAACTCTACCACTACCGAGACGGCCTGCGCACCGAGCTGCTGCGGCTGCCGCCGAACTGGCGCGGTGAGGCGCGGCCTGGTCTCAATCGCGAGATGCTGTTCGTCCTCAGCGGAGCTTTGCGTGTCGGCGACAAAGAGGCCGACCGCGGTCGCACCGCACGAAATGACCGAGGACGACATGGATGAGGTTGTCGCCGGTCACGTCGCGACCGTCCGGAACCTTATGGCCGCCGGATTCGACGGCATCGAGTTGCAGATGGCGCACGGCCACCTGATGCAGCAGTTCATATCGCCACTGTCCAACCGGCGTAACGATGCCTACGGCGGCTCGCTGGAGAATCGGATGCGGTTCCCACTGCGAGTGCTACGCGTGATCCGGGAGGAGCTTGGCCCCGATGTGCCGCTCGGTGTGCGCCTGGGCACTGAGGAGTTCATCCCTGGCAGCCTCCATATCGATGAGTCCGAACGGGTGGCGCTGGCGCTCGCCTCAGCCGTCCAGGTCGACTACTTCAGTATCTCCCACTCGGCCTACCATGGCAGCTACTCGCTGGGCACCCAGATTGCCGACATGAACTTCAGCGAGTCGGAGGTCGCCAGGTTCCGGGCGCTGCCGGCCCGGATCCGTAAGGCTTTGCGAGACAACGGCTTCGAACAGCCGGTCTTCGCGGTCTGTAAGTTCACCGAGCTGGCCCAGGCCGAGGAGGCGATCGAGAAGGGGATAGCCGACGCGGTTGCAATGGGCCGGGCGCACGTGGCAGACCCGGCACTGGTCCGCAAGACCCTCGCCGGCCGGCTGGAGGAGATCCGGCCATGTATAGGCTGCAACCAGGGTTGCGCCGGCATGCTGGAGAAGAACCTACCGGTGCGGTGCCTGGTGAACCCTGAGACCGGTCATGAGGCCGAGTGGGGTCCGCTTACCCCGGTGTCGGCCGATCAGCGACGGCGGATCCTGGTGGTCGGCGGCGGACCGGCCGGGATGGAGTTCGCGGCGACGGCCGCGCAGCGCGGGCACCAGGTGGTGCTGTGGGAGAAGAACAAGCAGCTAGGCGGCGCCCTTGTTCACACACTGAAGATGCCACGGCGGACCGCGTTCGGGAAGCTACTGCGGTATCAGGAGGCGGCGCTAGAGCGCACCGGGGTGGAGGTCCTCCTGGGTCGTACCGCCACGGTGGAATCGATCGTCGAGCTCGCTCCCGACCAGGTGGTCCTCGCCACTGGTGCGCAGCAGCAGGTCCCCGACTACCCCGGCGGCGGGCGGGTGTTCGGCCTGCTGGAGGCGCTGGCTGAACCAGAGGCGTTGGGCGAGCGGGTGGCGGTCGTCGACTACACCGGCGACTGGCCAGCGCTGAGCCTAATCGAGCACCTGGCGGACCTCGGCAAGCGGGTGCACGTGTTCACAGAGGTTCTTGGCTTCGCGTGGCGTACCACCATCTACAGCACGCTCGCCACTCGGCAGCGGCTGCGCGACAAGCGGGTGGCTATCCGGCCGCTGGTGAAGGTCACACATTGGGACGGCACGAAGCTTGAGCTACATGACCTTTCCGATGACTCGCCGGTAGACGGGCTCGCATTCGACAGCCTGGTCGGTATCGCTGATCCGGTTACGAACAATGACTTCTACCTGGCGCTGCGGGAACGGCAGCTGCCGGTGGTGCAGATCGGAGACTGTCTGGCTCCACGCACCGCGCTTGAGGCGATCCACCAGGGATACCGGCTGGCCCGGGAGGTGTAGCGCCGTGACGGTGCTCGTTACGGGTGCTGCCGGGTTCTTGGGGATCAACGTGGTGCGGCGCCTAGCCCGTGACGGGCATCAGGTTGTGGGATTCGACACCGTGGAGCTGCCGGAGAGCGCTCGGACCGCCGCGTTCGGCGACCTGCCCAACGTGGTCGACGTCCGCGGCGACGTTTGTCGTCCGGATGACCTCGCGAACGTCATGCGCACTTACGAAGTGACCCGCGTGGTTCACCTCGGCGCGGTGACCGTCGCGCGGGACGAAAGCCCAGAACGGACCGGAACAGCGGTACGAGTGAACGTGGTCGGAACCGCGAATGTCCTCGCGGCGTGCGCGCGACACAATGTCGGCCGATGCCTCATCGTGAGTTCGTCCGCCGTGTACGGCGATACCGTCTTTGGCACGGCCCCCGTGACGGAAGACGTCACGCCGGTCCCACGGAGCGTGTACGGCATCACCAAGCTGGCGGCCGAGGAGCTGGCAGCTGCCGCTCTCCGGCGGGACGGGGTGGACACGGTGGTGGCAAGAGTGACCGCGCTGTTCGGTCCGTGGGAGCGCCCCACCTGCAGCCGAACCCTGCCCAGCCCGCTGTGGCAACTGCTTGCGATGGCGGATGCTGGGCAACGGGTCACAGTCGCAAGCGGGGGCCATCGGGACTGGACCTATGTGGAGGATGCGGCCGCGGCATTGGCAGCGCTGCTGACAGCGAAACGGCCGCGATATCGCGTCTACAACGTAGGGTGTGGCGCAGTGTGGAGCCCTGCGGTGCTCGCCGAGCTTCTGAAGATGACGCAACCCGGTTTCGACTACACCGTCGCTGAGAGCGACACCAACCTCAGTTACGGTGACGACCTTAACCGGAAACGGCACCCGCTGGATTCGAGTCGGCTCCGTACTGAGTACGGGATCGCCTTCGCAGGACCAGAGTCGGCGTGTCGCCGCTACTACGAGTGGTGGCAGCAGTACCGGCACCACGTCAATCAGCCACTCTGCGCGGGGTGGCGAAACCAAAGTCAGATTGTGAGGTAGGCAATGAGCTCGGAATTGCTGCCGCGGGAGGGCAGCGCCGTCAGGGCGACGGCTGACAGTCGACCAGGAATGACGGCGCGTGACCGTCGGCGGATCGTGCTAGCGAGCGGGATCGGTACCGCGCTGGAGTTCTATGACTTCGGCGTCTACGGCTACCTTGCCATCATCATCGCGGCCAATTTCTTCTCGGAGCAAAACTCGATTACCGCGTTGCTGAGCACCCTGGCGACCTTCGCTGTCGCCTTCGTGGTGCGCCCCATCGGTGGCATCATCTTTGGGCACATCGGCGACAAGATCAGCCGAAAGCGTGCGCTCGCGCTCTCGATCCTCGGTATGGCGACCGCGACCTTCTTGATCGGTATTCTGCCGACCTACGCGGCGATCGGTGTGTTTGCGCCGATCCTGCTCGTTACTTTGCGGATCGTGCAGGGTCTGAGCGCCGGCGGCGAGATCGGTGGCGCTGTATCGATGATCTCCGAGAGCGTCCCAAACCGGTCCCGCGGCTTTTGGACCAGCCTCGCGCAGTCAGGTTCGCTGGTGGGGCTGGTGCTCGCCTGGCCACGGTGGGGCTGTGTAACGCACTGCTCACCTCGGAGCAGATGTCGGCCTGGGGCTGGCGCCTGCCGTTCCTGATGGCACTGCCCACCGGCGTGGTTGGCGTCTACGTCCGGAGCAAGCTCGAGGAGTCTGCGCTCTTCCTCCAGGTCAAGCAAGAGGGCAAGTTGGCCAGGATCCCAATCCTGGAGGTGGTCAGGAGCGCTAAGGGTGCGGTGGCGAAGGCATTCGGTATCGCGGCGATGGACTTCGCCGCGTACTACGTGGCCTTCGTCTACCTCTCTATCTACATCGTCAATCACCTGAACCTGTCGCCGGCCTACGCGCAGTGGTCCACGTCCGCCACGATCTTCCTAGCGCTGCTAACTCTTCCAGCCTTCGGCGCGTTGTCCGACCGAATCGGGCGGAAGAAGGTAGTGGCGGGATCTGCGGCTGCGTTGATAGTGCTGCCGATGCCGCTGTTCATGCTGCTGAACTCCGGCAACATGGTCGTCATCGTGTTGGCGCAGATGGTCCTCGGCCTGTGCGTGGCGGCGATCATGGGGGTCATCTGGTCGGCGCTGGCAGAGCTGTTCGGCACCGGCATTCGGTTCAGCGGCATGGCGCTGGGCTTCAACCTAGGGGCGGCGTTAGTCGGCGGTCTGACGCCGTACATCTCGGAGTGGCTGCTGAACGCCACCGGGAGCGTGTACTCGCCGGCCTGGTGGCTGATCGGTGTGTCGGTGGTCACCCTGCTCACCTCGTTCACGCTGCGTGAGACCGCTCGCGCCGACCTTGCCGCCGTTGGTACGAAGTACCTCGCCGCTGTCGGTACGAAGTGAAAGGAGAGCGTATGCACGAAGTGTCACACGACCGAGCCAGTCGACTCGACTTTGTCGAGGGAGTGCGTAGCTACAACTACTCGACCACGGTCCGCCGCCTGATCGAAGACTACCCAAACCGGGTGGCACGCGAGGCTACGCCGATCCTGAACTGGCGCGACGTCGGAAGGCTGTACCAGAGCGACCACGCTTACCTCATGGCGTGCGGAATCCAGCGAGTGATGCAGCAGCTCGGCTGGGCTACCGCCTCGGAGAGTGTCATGGACGCGGCTCCGGAGATTCGCAAGCGCCTGGAGGAGGCCAGGTCCAGACAGGAGTACGGCACGCTGACGCTAGACGATTCGTTGGAGCTGCCGGAGTGGTACACCGAACACACCAACACCGGACGCGACGACATCCACCTGGTACCCGGTGGCTACTGGCAGGACCCGCTGGTGGGTGAAGTGTACGACCTCGGGGGAGCGGTGTACCGGCTGGCGTGGCGGGCGGGGTACGACGCCCGCCCGGGCGCGCTGGAGGCGTTCGTGAGGCTGGGGCCACAGGATGCGCGGCGAGTGCTCGACCTCGGTTGCTCGTTCGGCGGGCTGACCCGGGCGTTCGCGCGGCTGCTGCCGAACGCGGAGGTGATTGGGATTGACCTGTCGGCAGCGGCGTTGACGTACGCGCACATGCTCTCCGAGGAGGCGAAGATCCGCGTACATTACCGGCAGGCGGACGCTGAGCGGACCGGATATGAGGACGACAGCTTCGACATCGTCGCGGCCTTCCTGTTGCTGCACGAGGTGCCCACCCCGGTGCGGATCCGAATCCTCAGGGAGGCCTACCGCATCCTGCGCCCGGGCGGAACCCTGATGTTCCTCGATATCCCGCCCTACAAGGCCCTGTCGCCGGTTGAGGCGTGGTTCGAAAGCTTTGATGACCGCGGTAACGGCGAGAACTTCTGGTCATCGTTCCTGGACAGCGACTTCCCTGCGGTGCTGACCTCCATCGGGTTTACCGATGTTACGGAAGGGCCGCTGGATTACGACGAGCCCAACTACTGGGGTTCGGCGGCGCTGTGGCGTACCGGAGAGTTCAACCCGGTGAACCGCTGGGTTACTAAGGCGAAGAAGCCGACTACGACGGAGGCGAATGCGCGATGACTCAGATGACGGGAGACCGAGTCGTCAACGGGCACTACCAGGCCCTCCCAGACCCGGTGCAGGAGGACCTACTGACGCTGACGCTGAACCTGGCGGCGGAGGTGTGGACGCTTCGTGACCGGCTGCGTCTGCTCCAGAGTGCGTTCGATGAGGAAGGACTGTCGGTTACCTCCGTAGTCGAACGTCGGCGCAACGACGCGGACCAGATTGAGGCGATGAAGGCAGATCGGGATGCTTTCGTGCGTCGCCTGTTCCGGGGTGTGGCGCAGGTCAAGTCACCTTACCCTGCGCAGGCCTCATAGATGGTTGACGCTATCCTGCGTGCGTGGCAGGATAGTGTCAACAGTCAACAATCCCAGGAGGTTCGGTGGACGGGGACTTGCGGCTGAAACCGAGAGAGTCCCTCAGCGGTCAGATCGAGGACCTGCTGAAAGACCTCATCATGAACGGGACCCTCACCCCGGGTGCCCGACTGAACGAGGTGGAGATTGCTGCCCGGCTCGGCATCAGTCGCGGACCAGTGCGGGAGGCGATTCAACGGGTCGCGGCCTCCGGGCTCCTCGAGCTCTCCCCGGGCCGAGGAGCCCGGGTCCGCACGTTCGAGCCGAAGGAACTGCGGGATCTCTACGAGTTGCGGGAGGCGGTGGAGGTGCACATCGCGGCGCTAGCCGCTGAACGCATTCGTGCTGAGGATCTGCGGCGCCTCGAGGACATGCTGAGGCAGAGCGAGGAGATGATCAAGAAGGGCGAGGGGTACCCCTCTGGCCTAAACCACGACTTCCACCTCGCCTTGGCCAAGTCCACCGACAACGAAGCGATGGTCAACTGCTGCACAAGCGTACTGCAGCAGTTGTCGCTGGCCCGCCTGACCTCCGGTGGGACTGAAGACCGTGCCTGGGAGGCACTCAGGGAGCACAAGGCGATCCTCCGCGCGGTCAAGCGCGGCCGCGAGGCCGCGGCGGAGGCGATGCGCGCCCATATCCGGTCTGCGGCCAACAACGCTGTGCCGAGGCTAATCCGATGACAATCAGGGCTGACCCAACAGCAGTCCAGCAGCCACTGAAAGCGTGTGCGACAGTGACATCGTTGCGGGAACTGATCAGCGTCGGGGATCCCTTGCTGCTACCGGGCGCGCCCAACGCCCTCACCGCTCGAATCATCGAGGAGGTGGGGTACGAGGCGGTCTACCTCTCCGGCGCAGGTATCACCAACACCTATCTCGGTGCCCCGGACATCGGGTTGCTCACCATGTCGGAGCTGGTGGCGCACGTCGCGGCGGTGCGAGACGCAGTCAGCATCCCGATCGTCGTCGACGCGGACACCGGGTTCGGCAACGCGCTGAACGTGCAGCGTACCGTCCGTGCTCTCGAACGGGCGGGCGCCAACGCCCTGCAGATGGAGGACCAGGTGTTCCCCAAGCGCTGCGGGCACTTCAGCGGCAAGAGTGTGATTGGGGCGGAGGAGATGGTCGGGAAGATCAAGGCCGCCCTAGACGCTCGCGACAGCGAGGACACGCTGATCATTGCGCGAACCGACACCGGTGCGGTACTCGGTTTCGAGGAGGCGTACCGCCGAGCCGCCATGTACCGTGAGGCCGGCGCAGACTGTGTCTTCGTCGAGGCACCGCCGTCACGGGAGATCCTGGCGGAGATCCCAAGACGGGTACCCGGTCCGCACGTGGCCAACATGGTGGAGGGTGGCATGACGCCAATTCTCTCCCGTGAGGAGCTTGGCGCGATGGGTTACTCGATCATCCTGTACGCCAACACCGCTATGCGCGCGGCCATGAAAGCAATGATCGAGGCCCTCACGGTACTGCGAAACGAGGGCTCCTCCAAAAACCTCGACGACGCCATCGTCAGCTTCGATCAGCGGCAGAAGCTGGTACGCAGGCCAATGTTCGAAGAACTAAGCGAGAAGTACATGTGACGGGAGGGGTGGTCCTGTGCCCACGCCTCTGCTGATTCTGCGTGGCGGTAGTGTGGTGACACCGGATGGTCTGGTGCCCGCGGACGTGCATATCGCGGGTGGCCGTATCGCTGCTCTGGTGCAGCCGGGCCTCGAGCCGCCACCTGGCGAGATTGTCGACGTCGAAGGGTGCTGGATCTTCCCCGGGGTAATTGACGCTCATGTGCATCTGGGAAAAGACATCACCGCTCCGCGTACTCCTGAGGACGCGGCGCTGGAGAGCGCGTCGGCGGTGGCCGGTGGCGTCACCACCATGCTGGCGTACCTGATGAGCCCACAGCCGTACGAGGAGATCTTCGCCGACGCTCAGCAGTTGATGGCCGAGCATTCGCACGCCAACTTCGGCTTCCACTTCTGCCTAGTCACCCAGGAACAGCTACGCAGCGTCGGCCACTACGCCAAAGAGCTGGGCGTGTCCAGCTTCAAGCTGTTCATGAACTTCCGGGGTGATGAGGGCGCGTACCTGAACCTGCCCGGCAACGACGATTCCTTCCTCTTCGACGCGTTAGTCGCGATGCGGGAGAATGACTCGCTGCTCACCCCGCACGCGGAAAACATCGAACTGGTGTGGCGGCTCCGCAAGCAGTTGCAGCGGGACAGCCGAGACGGCCTGCGGGCGTGGAACCTGAGCCGGCCAGATTACGCCGAGGCGGAGGCACTTGGGCGGGTCTGCTACCTGGCCCGGACCGTCGGCGCGTCCGCCTACGCTGTACACGTCTCCTCACGGGAGGCATTCCAGGCGATCGAGCGATACCGGCAGGAGTACCCGCGTCTGTACATCGAGACTTGCCCGCACTACCTGACGTTGGGCGAGGACTCACCGCTTGGGTCTCGGGGTAAGGTGAATCCGCCGCTGCGTACTCTTGCCGACCGGGAGTTCTTGTGGGAGCGGGTGCGCGCGAACGAGATCGACGTGCTCGCCTCAGACCACGTACCCCGTCACTACACGGCCAAGGACAAGGACATCTGGAGCGCGTCGGCCGGGTTCCCGGGTGTGGGGACGCTCTTCCCGCTCTTCCTCAGCGAGTGTCTGAAGCGGGGAGTGTCGCTATCGACGGTGGCTAGGATGACCGCGACCCGTCCCGCGGAGCTGTTCGGGCTAGGTGACCGTAAAGGAAAGATCTGGGTTTCCTACGACGCCGACCTCACGGTTGTCGATCCGCGCCGGGGCTTCACCATCCGCGCCGAGGATCAGCACTCTGGCGCCGCGTACTCGGTCTGGGAGGGCACCGAGTGCAGCGTCTCCGTCAGACACACCATCATCGGCGGCCGTTTCGCCGTCAGGGACGGAACCGTCCTCTCCGGCCACCGAGGCCAGTACGTGCCTCGGCCGGCGAGCGGTGAAGCGGCGCTCCGGCGCCTAACGCCGGCGCCTGGGCCGGCCTGAGATCTGAGGAGGAGAGATAATGGAGCTCCAGAACGCGCCGTGGCGGAACCACATCTCTGAGGACGACGTCAGACGCTACGAGGCGGCTGGTTTCGGCAAGCCGGTCGGGCTGGGTTCGCGGCCGGCGATGCTCGTCATCGACGCACAGTACCGGACTGTTGGGAGGGAGCCGAAGCCGTTCTTCGAGTCGGTGACGACCGAATATCGCACCAGCTGCGGTGAGGTCGGGTGGCACGCGCTGCGTCGGGTGGCGGAGCTGCGGGCACTGTTTCGCGAGCGCGGCTGGCCGGTGTTGTACCCCTACGTTGCCCCAAAGAACGCGCACGACGAGGGAAGCCTCGGCGCCAAAGTACCAACAATCATGGCGGTGCCGTCGGCCGGGTACGAGTTCGTCGACCTGATCGCACCTGACGAGCAGGACATCCTGATCCCCAAGCGGCACCCGAGCGCGTTCTTCGGTACGCCGTTGCTGAGCTACCTGATCCAGCGCCGGGTGGACACGCTGGTGGTCACGGGATGCACGACCAGCGGGTGCGTCCGAGCAAGCGTGGTGGACGCATTCTCGTACAACTTCCGGGTCGCGGTGCCGTACGACGGGGTGTACGACCGCGCCGAGTCGGTGCACGCGGTGAACCTGTTCGACATGGCGCAGAAGTACGCCGATGTAATGTCCACCGAGCAGCTGACGGCCGCGCTGCGGGAGATCCCGAAGGAGTGAGGCGCCGATGGTGCAGCGGATCCGCAGCGGTTTCGTCGACTTCCCGTGGGGACAGGTGCACGTCCGCGGCCTACTGAGGGACACCGGCAAGCCGCCAGTACTGCTGTTGCACCAGACGCCGCTGTCGGCGATCACCTATGAGCGGGTGTTGGCACCGTTGGCGGAGAAGTTCCGGCCGATCGCAGTGGACACGCCCGGGTTCGGGTTCTCCGACTCCCCTGGCGGGCCGTGGCAGATGGCGGATTATGCGGAGATCCTGCACAGCGTATGCGAACAGCTGGAGCTCAACTGGCCGCTTGTGGTGGGACAGCACACCGGTGCCTGTCTGGCTATCGAGCTGTCGTTGAGGTATCCCGGAAGCGTACGGGGCCTGGTGCTGGTGGGAGTGCCATGCGTTTCGCCGGAAGTGGCGCGGGAACGGCTGGCCGCCAAGCGGAAGTACGAAATCAGCGATGACGGCTTTCACTTGAGCTTCATCTGGCACCGCATGCAATTCGAGCAGTACCCTGGGCTGCTGCCGAAGGAGTTGGCGACGCGGCACGTGGTCGACCACTTGTTGGCCGGGCCAGACAACTACCTCTACGCGTACCGAGCGGTCTACACCTACCCGATCCAGGACCGGTTGCGGGACCTCGACGCGGCGCGACTTCCGGTGTTCCTGCTGGCTGGTTCGAACGACTGCATCAAGCACCTGCATGACCAAACCACGGAGTTTCTGCCATCGGCGCGGACCCGCACCCTGGAGGGACGGTCCGATTTCATCATGGACGAGGACCCAGTCGCCTTCGTGCGCGAGGTGTCGATGTTTTTTGACGAGATGTGCGCGACAGTTGAGAGGATGCCATGACTGTTAGCGAAGAGATCCAGACCTTGCATACCGCGACTGTGTCGGTCACAGGAGGCCGCTCCGGCACGGCGACGTCCGCGAACGGTCACCTCCGGCTCACGCTGGCCCGGCCGGCCGAGCGGGGTACCGGGGCGGGTACCGATCCGGAGGAGCTGTTCGCCGCGGGATATGCGGCGTGCTTCGACAGCTCGCTGGCGGCCGTGGCCCGGCGGGAGCGGGTGAAGTTGGGCAAGACAACCACCACCGTGTCGGTTTCGCTGCACACCGTTGACCAGCGGCGCTACTTCATCAGCGCCGAGGTCGAGGTGGTGGCCCCGGAGTGCCCGCAGCAAGAGCTCGAGCGGTTGGTCGCCGCGGCGGATCAGGTGTGCCCGTACTCAAACGCGATCCGAGGCAACGTGAAGGTGGCCTTCCGCAGCAAAGGCGCGCAGTAACGGCGACCCCAGGCGTCTGCGAAGGATGACGCTCCCGGCTGCTCGCGATCCGCGTACCGTGTGGCGTGGCATACCCGGCTCGAATATGAGCCGCGTACCGCGCGGCACCGGGTGGCGACACCCGTAGCTCGCCGGCGGGCGGTCGTCACGATCAGAGCCTAGCCGACTTGGGCGCGCCGAAGGGCGTCGCCGATCCCGCCCCGCTGACGACTTGGACGGGTACCGCAGTGCCAGCGAACGTCGGTGGTACGGCGGTGTTGGTTGATTCCGGAGGCCACTACGTCGCTGGTGACGTTGGGCTGACCCGACGGCCGGCTCCAGATGCTCCGGTATGGCCGGGACGCTGGGGGGTATCACCTGTATGGGTGCCCCAGCTTACTGCCTCAGCCCAAGGCGGAGGGACCCCGCGAGTCCATCCAGGTGAGTCTCGACGCGTACCTGCACCGAAAGCCGAGCATCTCGACCTTGCGGCGCAGGCTTTCCCCGGACCCGACTTGAGCCCAGGCTCACCGGGCTGCGCCCACGCCTGCCGAATGGTAGGGGTACGCGCTTCGGCTTGCATCACCACGGCAACCGTGCGCAGCCGGGGTCGGCCTGGTCGTGAACGTCGACGGGTGGGGAGTGTGATCACGAGGACCCGAAACGCGGTGCGTCCCAGGACATCACAGGTGTCTCGCCAGTGCCCCAGGTCAACGCAGCGTCGCTTCGGCCGGCAGACTGCCGAACTCAAGCGGGTCCACGTAGCCGGGGGACGTCGACGCTTGGGCCGCTCTGAGCCTGGTTTGTACGTTAAGCATGAGCCCGTGACGACCTCAGCAGAGGGCTGTGAGGCCAGGTGCTGTGGTACGTCCAGGCGCGCTGCGGCAGGTCATGGGCTGGAGAAGGGCGTGGCGATGGCAGCGCTGCTCCCGTCCTACCTCGGCGCCGTGCTCGAGGGAACGGAGCTGAGCCGCCGCTGCGGCACGCCGGAGTGGGTCGACGGGTGGGGCCACCGTCCTCGACGTGCTGGCGCCGGACCTGCGGGCGGCCATCGGCTGGCTCGCCTGCCACGGCCGTTCCCACCTCGTTGCGGGACCTCGGGCTCGGGTCGGCGGACGTGCAGGCGGCGGTGGAGGCGTTCGACCGGGTGGGCCGGTGTCGGGGACCTCCGCGGCATCCCCGCGACGAGGTCGGTGCGTTCCTCGTCACCGCCCTCGGGACCGCGACGGACGCGTCCCCGCCGTTGCCGGTACCGGCCGCGACGCACCGGGACCGACCGGCCCCTCAGGCCGCCGACCGGGCCCGGGGAGGGATGCCGGCGCGGGGCACCTGGGGCGGCTTGCGAGCATGGTGGCGTGAGCAGCCAGCAGCAGGACGGCCGCGGCGCGGGCACCGGCGTCGCCGGCCGTCGCACCGACCGGGGGGAGCCGCCGCCGGCGCCCCCGCCGCTGACCGTTCCGGTCCCGGACAGCCACACCCACCTGGATGTCATCGGCGGCGACCCGGACGCCCACCTGCGGGCCGCCCGGGCGGTGGGAGTGGACCGGGTGGTGCAGGTCGGGGTGGACGTCGCGTCGTCCCGGTGGGCGGTGGACCTGGCCGCTCGCCGACCGGAGGTGGTCGCCACGGTCGCGATCCACCCCAACGACGCCCCCCGCCAACCCGACCTCGACGAGGCCCTGCGCGCCGTCGAACGCCTGGCCGCCCACCCGCGGGTCCGGGGGATCGGAGAGACGGGTCTCGACACGTACCGCACCGGACCGGAGGGGCGGGGCGCCCAGGAGGCGAGCTTCCGCGCCCACATCGCGATCGCGAAGCGGTACGGCAAGCCGCTGGTCATCCACGACCGCGACGCCCACGCCGACGTCCTGCGGGTGCTCGACGAGGAGGGTGCACCGGACACGGTGGTCATGCACTGCTTCTCCGGTGACGCGGACTTCGCCGCCGAATGCCTGCGCCGCGGCTTCGTGCTGAGCTTCTCGGGCACGGTGACCTTCCGCAACGCGCGCGACGTTCAGGCCGCGGCCCGGACGTGTCCGGTCGACCGGATGCTGGTCGAGACCGACGCCCCGTTCCTGACCCCCACGCCGTACCGGGGACGGCTCAACGGTCCGTACCTGTTGCCGCTGACCGTGCGCGCCCTCGCCGACCTCACCGGCACGGACCTGGACCGGTTGTGCGCCGCCGTGTCCGCCACCGCCGAGCGGGTCTTCGGGCGCTGGGCGTGACCGTCCCGTCGCGCCCGGCGCGTGGCCATCTCGTCCGGGCGTGACCGCCCGCCCGCGGCGCGTGCTGCCGTAGCGCCGGCCTGCGGCCCGCAACCGCCGCTGCGTCGCACGCCGGCACACACCTGGTCGGTGACGGCGCGGATCGATATTCTCGGCGCGACGAGCCGCCACCGGCGAAGGGACACCACTGTGGAGCAGGAGGTCCGGGTCGATCCCGAGGCACTGCGGAGAGTCGCCCGCGACGTCGCGACGCTGCGGGACGACGTCGACGCCGCCGGGCGGGAGGTCGACGCCGCTGCCACCGAGATCGGCACGCGGATGGCGGGATGGCGGCTGGCCCGCGTCAGCGAGGACAACGTGTTCGCCTGGCGCGACGACGCCCGGCAGATCACCGGCCGGCTGGAGGAGTACGCCGACGCGCTGGAGCGCTGTGCCCGCGACTACCAGTACAGCGACCGGATCAGCGCGGAGGCGTTCGAGCTGTTCCCCGAGGCCTGGTGACGGCCATGGTGACGTTCAGCGACCTCCGATCGCTCGATGCCAAGCCGTTGCAGTCCGCCGCCCAGGCCTGGCGCGACCACGCCGAGTCCATGCGGGAGTTCGCCCAGCGGATGAACGCCGACGTCGCCGGCGCGCTGCTGCGCTCGGGCTGGCGGGGTGAGGCCGCTACGCTGGCGGTGGACCGCAGCGAGAACATCGAGGACTACTTCGACGTACGGTCGCACACCTCGGAGCTGGTCGCCAGCGTCTACGACACCGCCTACGAGCGCCTGTGGCGGCTGCAGTGGCGGCTGGTCGCCGCCGTCGGCGAGGCGGAGCGGGCCGGCCTGACCGTCCGCGACGACGGCGTGGTGGAGCCGCCGCCCGTTGACCCCGTGGAGCTGCACGACCCGGACGGCCGGGCGGCGGCGCGGGAACGGGAGCAGCGGGCGCGCGAGCTCACCGAGCGGATCGCCGGCATCGTCCGGGAGGCCGACGAGGTCGACCGGCAGACCGCCTCGGCGCTGGTCGGCACCTCACCCGAGACGCGCATCTTCGCCAAGGCGGGCTGGGACGAGCTGTCCGTCGACGCCGGCAGCATCGCCCGGATGTACGGCCTGTCCGCCGACGACGTGCCGACGGGCGACCCGGAACGCGCCGCCCGTTGGTGGGACCGGCTCAGCCACGCCCAGCAGCAGTTCTACCTCATGGCGTCCCCGGCCGCGATCGGTGCCACCGACGGCCTGCCGGTCGAGGTCCGCGACCGCGCCAACCGGCTCGCGCTGCGCCGGGCCGGCGGGGACCGCGCCCAGGTGCTGCTGCAGCGGCTCGAGGAGTCGGAGCACTGGCCCGAGCAGCAGCGCCTGCGGCTGCTCGCGTTCGACCTCGCCGCCGACGGCAAGGCGGTCATCGCGGTGGGCAATCCGGACACCGCCGACCACACCGCGGTGTACGTTCCGGGTGTGGGCACCACGATCGACAACATCGGCGGCGACATCGCGCGGGTCCGGGACCTGCAGGAGCGCGCCGACGCGCTGACGTACGGCCGCACCGGCGACGTCGCCACCGTGATGTGGCTCGGGTACGACACGCCGGGGGTCGACCTGAGCGCCGTCCGCGGCGCGCACGCCGAGGCCGGGGCGCCGGCGCTGGACTCCTTCATCGACGGGCTGCGCAGCTCCCACCAGGGCTCCGGGCACGTCACCGTGGTCGGGCACAGCTACGGGTCCACGGTGGTGGGGACGGCCGCCAGCACCGGCGACGGGCTGGCGGTCGACGACATCATCGTGGCCGGCAGCCCGGGCATGCGGGTCGGCCACGTCTCGGACCTGCAGATCGACCCCAGGCACGTGTGGGCCGGCGCGGCGAAGGGCGACGACGTGACCGGCTGGATGAGCCACTTCGCCCACGGCCCGGAGCCGCACAAGGAGGGCTTCGGAGCCAACCGGTTCGAGGTGGACACGACGGGGCACAGCGACTACTGGAAGCGGGGCTCCGAGAGCCTCGACAACCAGGCCGCGATCGTGGTGGGACGGTACGAACTGGTGGATCTGGAACACGGAGAGCGGCCGCGATGACGCGGCCGGCCGCCGCGGTGCTGGCGCTGGCGCTGGTGACCGCCGGCGCGGCCTGCGGCGGCCCGACGGGAACGGAGCAGCCGGTGCAGGACGGGTCCGGGACGCAGGCGGAGGGGACGGTGCGGACCGCCTCCCGCGACGAGGCGGCGGTGCTGGTGCACGAGCGTGCCGCAGCGGTGGTGGGGTTCCTGGACGCCCCGGTGGAGAACCCCACGATCGGCCCGGCGCCGTGCGAGGACCCGGCCGGCGGGCTGTCGAAGGACGGCGTCTACTTCATGTCGGCCAAGCAGCAGGTGGTCGTCGGCGAGGGGCGGCTGGCGGAGGCGCTGCGCCGGCTCCACGGGTACTTCTCGGAGCAGGGCTTCGACACCGAGGAGATCAGGTGGCTGGAGAACGGGACCGGGACGCTGCGCGCCACCGACCCGGACGGGTTCCGGTACTCGCTGCTGCCCACCGACCCGCCGGTCGCGTTCGCGCTGTTCGTGGACTCACCCTGCTACCGGGCGCCGGAGGGGGAGGACCCGATGGACGGCCGGTGGCGGCCGCCGCCGGAGGTCGGGTGGAGCACCGGGCCGGGCTGACCGCGTCCGGCGGCCGCCCACGGCGGGGATGGCCGTGACCGGGCTGCTCGGGCCGGCGGAGATCCGCGAGCTCGCCGCCCGACTGGGTGTCACCCCCAGCAAGCGGCTGGGGCAGCACTTCGTGCACGACCCCAACACGATCCGCCGGATCGTGGCGGCCGCCGGGCTCGCGCCCGACGACGTCGTCGTGGAGGTCGGGCCCGGACTCGGGTCGCTCACCCTGGCGCTGCTGGCGGCTGTGCGGCACGTCCACGCGGTCGAGATCGACCCGGTGCTCGCCGGCCAGCTGCCGGCCACGGTGGCCGCCCGCGCGCCCGCGCGCGCCGCGGCCCTGTCCGTTCACACCTGCGACGCGCTGCGCCTGGACCGCCTCCCCGACCCGCAACCCACCGCCCTGGTGGCGAACCTGCCGTACAACGTGGCCGTGCCGGTGCTGCTGCACCTGCTGGCGGTCCTGCCGACGCTGCGACGCGGGCTGGTGATGGTCCAGCGGGAGGTCGCCGACCGGCTCACCGCCGCTCCGGGCAGCCGGATGTACGGCGTACCGTCGGTGAAGCTGGCCTGGCACGCGACCGCCCACCCGGCCGGGCGGGTGCCCCCGGCGGTGTTCTGGCCGGTTCCCCACGTGGAGTCCGGGCTGGTCGCGTTCACCCGGCGTGACCCACCCCGCACGGACGTGACCCGCGAGGAGGTGTTCGAGGTGGTGGACGCGGCGTTCGCCCAGCGGCGCAAGACCCTGCGGGCGGCGCTGGCGACCTGGGCGGGCGGGGCCGACCGGGCGGCCGAGATCCTGCGGGCCGCAGGGGTCGACCCGAGGACCCGTGGGGAGTCGCTGACCGTGGAACAGTTCGCCGCCGTCGCCGCGGAGGGGAGACGACGCCGGTGAGCGAGGCGCTGCGCGAGGAGCGGTACGAGCGTCCGGACGCGGCCGTGCCGCCCGCCGTGCGGGTCCGCGTCCCCGCCAAGGTCAACCTGCACCTCGGGGTGGGCGCGCGGCGGCCCGACGGGTACCACGAGGTGCAGACGGTCTACCACGCCATCTCGCTCTACGACGAGGTGACCGCGCGCCCCGGCGACTCGCTGAGCCTGACCATGGAGGGCGAGGGCGCGGGCCGGTTGCCCATGGACGAGACGAACCTGGCGGTGCGCGCGGCCACCGCGCTCGCCGAGCGGGCCGGCGTACCCGCACAGGTGCGCCTGCACCTGCGCAAGCAGATCCCGCTCGCGGCGGGCCTCGCCGGTGGCAGCGCCGACGCGGCCGCCACGCTGGTGGCCTGCGAGGCCCTGTGGCGGCTCGGGTGGTCGCGCGACCAGCTGGCCGAGGTGGCCGCCGACCTCGGGGCCGACGTGCCGTTCCTGCTGTACGGCGGTACGGCGCTGGGTACCGGCTACGGGGAGATCATCAGTCCGGTGCTGGCGCCGGGCCGGGCCTGGCACTGGGTCGTGGCGCTGTCCGCCGACGGGCTCGCCACCCCGGAGGTGTACCGGGAGCTGGACCGGCAGCGCGCCAGCGGCACGGCGGCCGCACCGGTCGGGCCACCCGACGCGGTCCTGGCCGCCCTGCGCCAGCGCGACCCGGCGGTGCTGGCGGCGGCGCTGGGCAACGACCTGGCGCCGGCGGCGCTGGCGCTGCGGCCTGCGCTCGCTGAGGTCCTGGCCGCGGGACGGGCGGCCGGGGCCCTGGCCGGGTTGATCTCCGGGTCCGGCCCGACGTGCGTCTTCCTGGCACGCGACCCCGCCCACGCCGATCAGGTGGCCGCCGAGCTGGCGGCCGCGGGCGTGTGCCGGGCGGTACACACCGCCCACGGTCCGGTGCCGGGCGCCCGGGTGGTGTGAGTTCCCGCACCCGGTCGGGGTCCGGAAGCGGGGGCGGGTCGGCGACGCCCCAGCTGATGGGTCACAATCTTGGGCGACGTCGACCTACCGGAGTTGTCCCATGCACCTACCGATCAACCACCACCTGCGCCCGGTGTACCGGACGCTCGCCGGCCTGACCGGGGTCTGGCTGCTCGTGTTCGGGGTGACCGGCTGGTCTGTCACCGACGGCACCGACTGGTTCGCGCAGGGCGACTGGACCGCGTTCGCGATCCCGACCAACCGGGCGTTCGCGGTGTCGTCGGTGTTGGCCGGGGTGATCGTCCTCGCCGCGGCGCTGGTCGGTCGCAACGTCGACCACGTCGTCAACCTGTGGGGCGGGATCCTGTTCCTCGTGGCCGGCACGGTGATGATGCCGCTAAGCCACACGAGCTTCAACCCGTTCAACTCCTCGGTCGCCACGTCGATCGCCTCGTACGTGATCGGTCTGGTGCTGCTTGCCGCCGGGCTCTACGGCAAGGTCGGCACGCCGGAGGCGGCCGAGGCCGAGGAGGCGGTCCGCCGGGGCGCCTGAGCCGGCGTCCCCCTTCCCGCGTGCGCCGTGAGCCGGCGCCCGCGTTCCCGCGTCCGGCGGGTCGGGCGGGTTGGGCCCGCGTGACGGTGGGCACCAGACAGGCATGGCGCACCTACCCGTGAACCACCCGGCCCGGCCCCTGCTGCGCGTCCTGGTGGTGCTGGTCGGCCTGTACATCCTGACGTTCGGGATCGCCGGCCTGGTGGCCAGCTGGGGGCAGCCATTCTTCAGCCGCGAGGAGATCTGGGTGCTGGGGTTGCGGACCAACCCCGCCTTCGCGCTGCTGTCGATCGTCGTCGGCGCGGTCG
Organism: Micromonosporaceae bacterium; assembly: GCA_047459215.1. GTDB lineage: Bacteria > Actinomycetota > Actinomycetes > Mycobacteriales > Micromonosporaceae > Natronosporangium. Next base: position 71,949 of record VSBZ01000003.1, read on the forward strand.
TCGCCGCCGGCGCGGTGTACGGCCACAACGTCGACCACTTCATCGAGCTGTGGGGCGGCATCGTCTTCCTGGTGGCCGGCATCGTCATGATGACCCTGCTGCGGACCGACCTGAACCTGCTGAACTTCGCGATGGTCAACTGCATCGTCTCGTTCATCATCGGGACGGTCATGCTGACCGCCGGCATGTACGGCAAGGAGGGGCCGTCCGAGTTGCGGGAGGCCGAGGAGAAGCTGCGGCACGGTGAGGGTCCGCAGGCGCCGCCGGGGAAGGGGATGTCCATGGCGGAGGCGGAGCGGCGTACGGGCGTCCGCCGGGGCCGGGCCGGGCGGCGCCGGTGACCGGCCACCGCGCCGGCCGTTCGACCGCCCGCTCGCTGGGCCGCCGGCGGTGCGCGGCCGTGTTCCAGCCGGCGGCGACCCCGGGTCGGGGGAGCGTTCCGGTCAGCGACCGCGGCGGGTCAGCAGCGAGGGCTCCCGCTCGAGGTGTGACAACCCGTTCCAGGCCAGGTTGACGAGGTGGGCGGCGACGGTGGCCTTGCGCGGCTTGCGAACGTCCAGCCACCACCGCCCCACCAGCGCCACCATGCCCACCAGCGCCTGGGAGTAGAGCTCGGCGAGCTTGGGGTCGTACCCGCGGGCCTTGAACTCGGCGCCCAGGATGTGCTCGACCCGGTGCGCCACGTCGTTGAGCACGGACGAGAAGTTGCCGGAGCCCGACATCACGGGTGCCTCCCGGACCAGCACCCGGAAGCCGCTGGTCTCCTCCTCGATGTAGTCCAGGAGCGCGAGAGCCGCCTGTTCGAGCATCTCCCTGGGGTGCCCGGCGGTCAGCGCCGCGCCGATGCGGTCCAGCAGCGCGCGGACCTCCCGGTCGACGACCACCGCGTACAGCCCTTCCTTGCCGCCGAAGTGCTCGTAGACCACCGGCTTGGAGACCTTCGCGCGGGCGGCGACCTCCTCTATCGACGCGGCGTCGAACCCGCGCTCGGCGAACAGGCTCCGGCCGATGGAGATGAGCTGCTCCCGCCGCTGCGCGGAGGTCATCCGTACCCGGCCCCGGGACGGTCGGGGCACCGCGCCCGGCTCGCCGGCCGGCTCCCTGGTTCCGGCTGTCTCGGTCACGCCGCCATCCTGCCAGCCGGTCCGTGCCCGGCCGCGCGGACGGCCGCGGCCCCGGGCGTCACGCGACCGCGGCCGGCGCCCGCTTGGCCGCCAGACGCTCCGGTCGCGGCCAGCGCACGTCGTACACCCAGCCGAGCTTCTCCATCACCCAGATCACGCGGGCGGTGATGTCCACCTGGCCCTTCAGCGCCCCGTGGCGGGCGCAGGTCGGGTCGGCGTGGTGCAGGTTGTGCCAGCTCTCGCCGAAGGAGACGAGTGCGAGCGGCCAGAAGTTGGCGGCGCGGTCGCCCTCCCGGGCCACGAACGGTCGCTCGCCGAAGACGTGGCAGACCGAGTTGATCGACCAGGTCACATGGTGCAGGAAGGAGATCCGCACCAGGCTCCCCCAGAAGAAGGCCGTCGCCGCGCCCGTCCACGACCAGGTCGCCAGCCCGCCGATCAGCGGCGGCAGCAGCACCGACACGCTGACCCACAGCGGGAAGAGGGCGTCCACCCGGCGGATCACCGGGTCTCTCAGCAGGTCCGGCGCGAACCGGGCCCGGTTGGAGATCTCCCGTCGCAGCAGCCATCCCATGTGGGCGTGGAACAGCCCCTTGACGAGGCCCCGCACGCTCTCCCCGTACCGCCACGGCGAGTGCGGGTCGCCCTCGACGTCGGAGAACGCGTGGTGCCGGCGGTGGTCGGCGACCCACTGGATGACGTTGCCCTGGATGGCCAGCGACCCCGCGACCGCCAGGACCGCCCGCAGTGGACGCTTGGCCTTGAAGGAGCCGTGGGTGAGGTAGCGGTGGAAGCCCACCGTGACGCCGAGGCCGGACACCAGGTAGAACGCCACGGCGATGGCGACGTCCGTCCACGACAGCCACCCGCCCCAGGCGACCGGCACGGCGGCGAGCAGCGCGGCGAAGGGGATGAACACGAACGCCCAGAGGGCGATCATGGTGCCGGTGGAGTGCCGGCCTTCGGTCAGTGGCTTGGGCCCGGACTCCGGACGGTCGAGCGTGGTGGCGGTCATGGCACCTCACAATGCGGGGGCGGTCGTTGTTTTCCTACGCTTACGTCACCGTAACCTACGGAACCGTAATGTGACAGGGTGCGCGTGGATGCACACCCGGCTCTCCCGCATCGCCCCGGACCCGGGGGCGGCTCTCCGGTCGGTCGGCGCGGATCCGCACCGGCTCGTCCGGGTGGCGGCATACGCGATAGTCTTGCACCGCAACCTGTTCGGCCGTGGTGTAATTGGCAACACCTCTCCCTTTGGAGGAGATGTTCTAGGTTCGAGTCCTAGCGGCCGAGCCGCAGTGGTAGATCGGCCTCACCGGGTCGGTCGCTGCGCGCCCTGACCGCGAGCCGTCCCGGTGGAGGGGAGCTCACGCATGAACCCTGGCCGAACTCGTACCGTCGTCGTCCTGGCAGCCGGGCAGGGCAAGCGGATGCGGTCGCGCACCCCGAAGGCGCTGCATCCCCTGCTCGGGCGGACCCTGCTCGGCCACGTTCTCACCGCCGCCTCCGGCCTGCGTGCCGACCGGACGCTGGTGGTGGTCGGCACGGGCGCCGACGAGGTCCGGTCCCATCTGGCCGTGATCGCCCCGGACGCCGTGCCGGTGACCCAGAGCGTGCCGCGCGGCACCGGGCACGCGGTGCGGACCGCGCTGGCCGCGGTGCCCGACCTGACCGGCACGGTCGTGGTCCTCTTCGGCGACACGCCGCTGCTGCGGGCGGAGACCATCCAGCGGCTGGTGACCGTGCACGAGGCGGACGGCGCCGCCGCCACCCTGCTGACCGCCCGGGTCGACGACCCCACCGGCCTGGGCCGGATCGTCCGGGACGAGGCGGGCGGGTTCGCGCGCATCGTCGAGGAGCGGGACGCGACCGACGAGCAGCGCGCCATCCGGGAGATCAACGCGGGTGTCTGCGCGTTCGACGCGGCCCTGCTCCGCGACGCGCTGGGCGCCCTCGGCACCGACAACGACCAGCAGGAGGAGTACCTCACCGACGTGCCCGGGGTCCTGCTCGCCGCCGGTCACCGGGTCGGCCTGCTGGAGGTCGCGGACCCGACCGAGGCGCTGGGCTGCAACGACCGCGCCGAGCTGGCCCGGCTGCGGGCGCTCCTGCGCGACCGGATCAACACGGCCTGGATGAAGTCCGGCGTCACCATCCTCGACCCCGCCACCACCTGGATCGACGTCACCGCCGTCGTGGGCCGGGACACGGTCATCGACCAGAACACGCAGCTGCGCGGGAGCACGACCATCGGGGAGGGCGCCACCATCGGCCCGGACGTGTCCCTCATCGACACCGAGGTGGGCGCCGGTGCGAGCGTGGTACGCGCCCACGCGGTCGCCTCCTCGATCGGACCCGGCGCGCAGGTCGGACCGTACGCCTCCCTGCGGCCGGGCACCCGGCTGGACGCCGGCGCCAAGGTCGGCACGTTCGTCGAGACCAAGAACGCCAAGATCGGCGAGGGGGCGAAGGTGCCGCACCAGTCGTACGTCGGGGACGCGACCATCGGGCCGTACGCGAACATCGGGGCCGGCACGATCTTCGTCAACTACGACGGCGTGACCAAGCACCACACGCGCGTGGGAGCCGCGGCGTTCGTGGGCTGCGACACCAGCCTCATCGCGCCGGTGACCGTGGGCGACGGCGCGTACGTGGCCGCGGGCAGCGCGGTCACCAAGGACGTGCCGCCCGGCGCGCTGGCGGTCTCCCGCGGCCAGCAGCGCAACCTGGACGGATGGGTGCAGCGCCGCCGGGCCGGGACCCGCTCGGCCGAGGCGGCCGAGGCCGCCCTGCGCGCGGGGGAGGCCGGGAAGGAGTGACCACGCGGGAAGGACCGCCCGGAAACGGCCGCCGCCGCCGGTGGCTGGGGGTCCGTCTGTACGGACGGTAGTGGCCCGACCGACGCGGCGCGCGGTGCCGACCCGGCGGTGTTCTGGTGTCCGGGGACGGGGAATACTGGGACGCGGAACCCGATAGCCGACCCCTGGGGGCGCAGCCACCGATGGCCAGCATCGTCGCTGAGAACCGCAAGAATCTCATGCTCTTCTCCGGTCGGGGGCATCCCGCGTTGGCCGAGGAGATCGGCCGGCACCTCGGGGTGGCACCGACCCCCACCGACCTCTACGACTTCCCCAACGGTGAGATCTTCGTCCGCTACCAGGAGTCGGTGCGCGGCTCGGACGCGTTCGTCGTTCAGTCCTTCTGTGAGCCGGTGAACCACCGGCTCATGGAGATGCTGATCATGATCGACGCGCTGAAGCGCGGCTCCGCCAAGCGGATCACCGCGGTGCTGCCGTACTACCCGTACTCGCGCCAGGACAAGAAGCACCGCGGCCGTGAACCGATCTCCGCCCGTCTGGTCGCCGACCTGCTCAAGACCGCGGGAGCCGACCGCATCCTCACCATGGACCTGCACACCGCCCAGATCCAGGGCTTCTTCGACGGGCCGGTGGACCACCTGCTGGCACTGCCGCTGCTGGCCAAGCACGTGGAGGAGTCCTACGCGGGCCAGCCGCTGACGGTGGTGGCACCGGACTCCGGTCGGGTGCGGGTGGCCGAACGCTGGACCGACCGGCTGGGCGGCTGTCCGCTGGCGTTCATCCACAAGACCCGCGACATCACGGCTCCCGGCCAGGTGGTGGCCAACCGGGTGATCGGCGACGTGGCGAACCGGGTCTGCGTGATCGTCGACGACGAGATCCAGACCGGCAGCACCGTGTGCAAGGCCGCCGACCTGCTGTACGAGGCGGGCGCCGCGGACGTGATCGTGGCGGTCACCCACCCGGTGCTCCCGGACCCGGCCACGGAGCGGCTCAAGAACAGCCGGATCAGCGAGGTCATCGTCACCAACACCCTGCCGCTGCCGCCGGAGAAGCAGCTCGACAAGATCACGGTACGGTCGATCGCGCCGCTGTTCGCCCGGGCGATCCGCGAGGTGTTCGACGACGGGTCGGTGACCACGCTCTTCGGCGGCCTGAGCTGAGGCCCCCGGCGGCCGGAGCTCAGGCTCCCGCGGCCTGGGCTGAGCCCTCGGCGGCCCGGCGAAGCGCCGCGGTCGTCGGAGCCGGCGGGGGTGCGGCCCGGTCTGTGCCCGGTCGCAAGCGACCGGGTAGAGTGTCGCAGGTCCCGGGTGCACGGCGCCCGTGGCCACTCAGACTGATCCCAGGAGTACCGTCGTGTCCGACCAGTTGACGCTCGCCGCCGAGATCCGCACCGAGTTCGGCAAGGGTGCGGCGCGGCGGGCCCGCCGCGCAGGCCGGATCCCCGCGGTCCTGTACGGCCACGGCCAGCCGCCGACGCACGTCACCCTGTCCGCCCGGGAGTTCGCCAGCGCCATCCGCCGTGGCGGCATGACCCACGTGCTGACGCTCGCCCTGTCCGACGGCACCGAGGTCACCGCCCTGCCCAAGGCGATCCAGCGGGACCCCGTCCGGGACACCGTCGAGCACGCCGACCTGCTGCTGGTGCGGCGCGGCGAGAAGGTCACCGTGGAGATCCCGGTGCAGCTCACCGGTGAGCCGGCCAAGGGCACGCTCGTGATCCACGAGGTGGACCGCGTGGCGGTCAGCGCGGACGCCACCCAGCTGCCGGACCACCTGGAGGCCTCCATCGACGGCCTCGACGTCGGGGGACGGGTCACCGCCGCCCAGGTGGTGCTGCCCGAGGGCGTCGACCTCGTCTCCGACCCGGACACGGTGATCGCGGTCATCAGCGTGGCCCCGACCGCGGACGAGATGGCCGAAGCGCCGGCCGAGGCGGCGGAGGGGGCCGAGGCGCGCTCGGCCGAATCGTCCTGACCGGCTCGCATGGAGCCGACCCGCTGGTTGGTCGCCGGGCTGGGCAACCCCGGTCCCCAGTACGCGCGTAACCGGCACAACGTCGGCTTCCTCGTGGCGGACCTGCTGGCCCGCCGCGTGGGCGGCACCTTCAGCCGGCACCGGCGGGCGGTGGCCGACGTGTGCGAGGGCAGGCTGGGGCCGGACGGTCCCGCGCTGGTCATCGCCAAGCCGATGTCGTACATGAACCTGTCCGGCGGCCCGGTGTCGGTGCTGGTCCGCTACTACAAGATCCCGACCGAGCGGGTCATCGCCGTGTACGACGAGATCGACCTCCCGTTCGGCACGATCCGCGCCAAGTTCGGCGGCGGCGAGGGCGGGCACAACGGCGCCCGGTCGCTGAGCCAGTCCCTGGGGACGCGCGACTACATCCGGGTCCGGTTCGGGGTCGGCCGCCCGCCCGGCCGGCAGGACCCGGCCGACTGGGTGCTGTCCGACTTCACCGCGGCCGAGCGCAAGGACCTCGAGTACCTCGTCGACCGGGCGGCCGACTTCGTCGAGGCCATCGTCACCACCGGTCTCGAGCCGGCCCAGAACGTCTACCACGCCCCCTGACCGGCGCCGGCCCGCGCACCCCTCCCTCTCCGTTCTCGTCGCGCGGGCCGGTGACGGTGCGTGACCGCCGGACGTAACGGCCGACGCCGCCGGCACGTTGGGCAGCACGGGGCGGGCCGGTGACGCCCCGCGGACGACGGGTGCCGGGAGGGAGGGACGTGGCCGAGAAGGGGCGGTCGACACGGATCCCCCGCCCGCACCCCGGAACCGCCCGCCGGTCCGAGCGGGACGGTCGGCGCGCGCGGCGCACGGCCACCCCCCACCGGCACTGGTGGCGCCGGCCGATCCGGCCGGGCTACCGGCCGCGTCACCGCGGCACCCGGCCGGTGAGCTGGGAGGTGGACTACCAGCGTCGGCTGCTGGTGGCCGACCTCGCCGTCGGCATGGCGGCCGGCGGGCTGGCGTACGGGCTGCGGTTCGGGGCCGGCGCCGCCGCCGCCAGCAACCGGATCTACCTGCTCGTGTCCGCCCTGTTCCCGCTGGCGTTCGTGGCGGCGCTGGCCGCCAACCGGGCCTACGAGCGCCGCCACCTGTTCGTCGGCACCGAGGAGTACCAGCGGGTCATCCGCGGCGGGCTGTGGCTGACCGCGGTCGCGGCGGTGGTCTCGTACGCGCTGGAGATCCCGCTGGCCCGTGGCTGGCTGGCGATCGTCCTTCCGGCGGCCACGCTGACGTGCCTGGTCGAGCGGTTCGCGATCCGCCGCCAGCTGCACCGTGCCCGGGCTCGCGGGGAGCGGCTGCGCCGGGTGATCGTGGTCGGTCACGCGAAAGGGGTGGCCGACCTGGCCGCCCGGCTCAACCGCGAGCGCTTCCACGGCATGGCGGTCGTCGGGGCCTGCCTGCCGCCGGGCCACACCGACGACGTCGGCGTGCCGGTCTACGGCACCTTCGACGACGTCGCGAAGGCGGTGGCGGCGGCGTCGGCCGACACGGTGGTCGTGCTGGGCTGCCCCGAGCTGGACGGGGTGGCGCTGCGCCGGCTGGCGTGGCGGCTGGAGCCCGACGACATCGACCTCATCCTCGCCAGCTCCCTCATCGACGTGGCCGGTGGTCGCACGACCGTCCGCCCGGTTGACGGGCTGCCGATGCTGCACGTGGAGCACCCCCGTCTGACGGGCCCGGCCCGGCTGGTCAAGGAGGTGGTGGACCGGGTCGGTGCCGCCGTACTGCTGGTGGTGTGCGCTCCCCTGCTGGCGGCCGTGGCGGTCGCCATCCGCTGGGACTCGCCGGGGCCGGTGCTGTTCCGCCAGGTGCGGGTGGGGCGCGACGGGCGGCACTTCACCATGTACAAGTTCCGGACCATGTACGTCGACGCGGAGCAGCGGCTGAGCGAGATCCGCCACCTCAACGAGCACGACGGCGTCCTGTTCAAGATCCGCGGCGACCCGCGCGTGACCAGAGTGGGGCGGTGGCTGCGCCGGCTGTCCCTGGACGAGCTGCCGCAGCTGGTGAACGTGCTCCGGGGCGACATGTCGCTGGTCGGACCGCGACCGCCGTTGCCCAGCGAGGTCGCCGCGTACCCGGACGACATGCACCGGCGGCTGGTCGTCAAGCCCGGCATCACCGGCCTGTGGCAGGTCTCCGGCAGGTCGGACCTGTCCTGGGAGGAGACCATCCGCCTGGACCTGCGGTACGTCGAGAACTGGTCCCTGACCCTCGACCTGGTGATCATGCTGCGGACGCTGACCGCGGTGTGGCGGGGCTCGGGCGCGTACTGACCCGCATACTGACCCGGTGAGGGTCCGACCCGCGGACCCGCGGGAGGGCGCGCATGATGACCCCACCGGACGACGACGCCGCGTTCGCCCGGTGGCTGGCGGTACGTAC
>VSBZ01000229.1:0-2838 GCA_047459215.1 Micromonosporaceae bacterium
GGCGAAGGCGTACGCCGCCATGGAGCAGGCCAGGAGGTTCCCCACCACCGAGGCGGCCACGACGATGAGCGAGTTGATGATGTACCGGTGGAAGGGCAGCGGCAGCGCGGTCCAGCCCTCGACGTAGTTGCCGAGCTCCAGCTCGGTGGGGATCAGCCCCGGTTCCCGGAAGATCAGGTCGGTGGGCTTGAACGAGCTGGAGAGCATCCACAGGAGGGGATAGAGGGCGACGAAGCCGAACCCGATGAGCCCGGCGTGGATGAGCGCGCTGTGCAGCGGGTGGCGTCGCCGCGGCGAGCGCCTCGACGTGGCGGTCGGTCCGCTGACCGTGTCAATCGTCGCCATAGAACACCCAGTACCTGGCCGCGATGAAGTTGACCGCGGTGAATCCCGCGATGATGAGCAGTAGCAGCCACGCCATCGCCGAGGCGTAGCCCATGTCGAAGAACTTGAAGCCCCGCTGGTAGAGGTAGAGCGTGTAGAAGAGGGTCGAGTCGGCCGGGCCGCCCGTGCCGCCGCTGACGATGAACGCCTGCGTGAAGGCCTGGAACGAGTTGATGACCTGCAGCACGAGGTTGAAGAAGATGATCGGCGTCAGCAGCGGCAGGGTGATCCTGAAGAACTGCGCGAACCAGCCGGCGCCGTCGACCGACGCGGCCTCGTAGTACATCGCGGGGATCTGGCGCAGCCCGGCGAGGAAGATCACCATCGGGGACCCGAAGGTCCACACGTGCAGGATGATCAGCGTGCCCAGGGCGTGGTCCGGATGCGCGACCCAGGCGACCGGCTCGATGCCGAGGAGGTCCGCCACCGCCGAGATCCCGGGCAGCTCCAGCACCTGGTTGACCAGGCCCCGGGCGCCGAAGACCAGCCGCCACAGGATGGCGATGGCCACGCTCCCGCCCAGGAGCGACGGCAGGTAGAAGATCGACCGGTACAACGGCAGCCCGCGCACCCCGCGGTCGAGCAGCAGTGCCAGCCCGAGCGCGGCGGCAAGCTGCAGCGGCACGCCGATGACGACGTATGCGACGGTGACCCTCAGGGCCTGGTGCAGGCGCGGGTCCTCCAGCAGCCGCCGGTAGTTCTCCCATCCCACCCACTCGGGTGAGGACAGGATGTTGTAGTCGGTGAAGGACAGCACGAAGGAGGCGATGATCGGGCCGATCGTGATGACGGCCAGCCCGACGAACCACGGCCCGAGGAACAGCGCCGCCGCCCGACCGTCGCGGCGCCAGGTGCGGCGTTGACCGGTTCGGGCGGCCGGCGCGGGCGGTCGCGCCTCCACCGGCGTCGCCGGCGTCGCGGTGATCGGGCGGGTGTCGACCACGCGCGGTCACTCCTTCCCGGCCGGTGGTGCGGGTGGGGAGGTCGTGGACTCGCCGGTTGACGCGGCGGCTGCGGCGTCGCCGGCGGTGCCGTCGCGCGGGCCGGGCGGCGACGCCGCGGGCCGGTCGGCGTACGGGCCCGGTCCGGTGGACTCGCGCACCACCAGCTCGGTGCGCAGGCTCACCCGCGCGGTGGCGCGGCGGTCGTCGTTGAGCTGCAGCAGCATGTCGACAGCGGCCCGGCCGGCGGCGGCGGTCGGGTTGGCCACAGTGGTCAGCTTCGGCCGGGTGGCCCGGGACAGTGCGATGTCGTCGATGCCGACGACGCTGATCTGCTCGGGCACGGACACGCCGCGCGCGTGCAGCCCTTCGATCAGGCCGATGGCCATGAGGTCGTTGTAGGCGAGCACCGCGGAGACCCCGGTACGCACGACCTGCTCGGCCAGGGCCTCGCCGGCTTCCGAGGTGGGCGGGTTGGGGCTGATCACCGTGAGGTTCGCCCCGAGTGCGCGGGCGGTCGCGGTGGCCGAGCGCCGGATCTCCCGGTTGGTCCAGGAGCCGCGGGGACCGCCCAGCAGCGCGATGTCCCGGTGGCCCAGGTCGACCAGGTGCCCGATCGCGTCCCGCGCACCCCGCGCCACGTCCATCACGACGCACGGCAGCCCCGCGACCGGCCGGTTGACGACCACCAGGGGTACGTCGCGGGACAGCTGCTCGATGAGGCTGTTGCTCATCCGCGGGCTGCACAGCAGCACGCCGTCGACCTGCTTGGCCAGCGTCCGTACCAGGTCCTCCTCGACCAGCGGGTCCTCGTTGGTGTCGGCCACGAAGATGTGGTGGTCGCGCAGCCGGGCGTGCACCTGCGCCGCCTTGATCATCGGCGGGAAGAACGGGTTGGCGATGTCCGCCACGATCAGGCCGAGGTTGTGGGTCCGGCCGGTGATGAGCGCCCGGGCGCTGCGGTTGGGCCGGTAGCCGAGGCTCTCCGCGGCGGCCAGGATCCGGCTGCGGGTCTCGGGGTTGACCAGGTGCGGCGCGGAGAACGCCCGGGACACGGTGGAGATGTGCACCCCGGAGGCGTTGGCGACGTCGCGGATGGTGGCGGGCACGGAGACTCCTGCGGACGACCGGGGCCGCGGACGGCCGACGGGCACCTATGTGGTCCTCATCACTGTCGTGTGGAGCCATTAATGCAAAGGTTTTCCGTACTGTCAACACCCGACGGCGCGTCACTGCTCCGGCGGCGGCCTGAGAAGCTGGGGTCAAACAGGAGAAATGGCGACATAGTGCCCCGTTCGTCGGAGGTGTTGACCATCGGGCGGGGCGCATGGTTTGCTGAGTGCTGCAAACCTTTGTTATCGGAGGTGGTCCGTGTCGCTCCGCCGGTACGCGATCGTCGGGGCGGGGGCCCGCGCGCAGCTGTTCGCCCGGGCGCTGGCCACCACCCATGCCGACAAGGGCCGGCTGGTGGCGGTCGCGGGCGTCAACCCGGCCCGGATCGAGGGGCACAACC
>VSBZ01000077.1:0-17209 GCA_047459215.1 Micromonosporaceae bacterium
TCGTGCCGGCGCGCGGCCGGCGGGCCCGCGGACGGCGTGGCCGCCGGTGATGTGCCCGCGGACGGTGTGGCCGCCGGGGTGGCCGCCCGCCGGCGGGCCCGGTGGGCCGCCACGTGGGACCGGGTGGCGCACCGCTCGCAGCAGAACCGGCGGCAGTTGTTCGACGAGGTGTCGAGGTAGACGTTGCCGCACCGGGCGTCGGCGCAGATCCCGAACCGCGCGCTGCCGAACCGGCACAGCCACACCGACAGGCCCCACACCGCCCCGGCGAGATACTCCGCGGCCACCGACGACCCGCGCCCGGTCACGTGCATGTGCCACGTGGTGGCGTCGTGCCCGGAGATCCGCGGGCGCACCGGGTAGGTGCCGAGCAGCGCGTTGAGCCCGGCGACCACCTCGGCGTCCCGGCCGGCCGCGCCCAGCGCGAAGATCTCCCGTAGCCGCCGCTGACCGCGGCGCAGCATGGCGAGGTCCCGGTCGGTCAGCTCGCCCCGCTGCCAGCCACCCGGTGGGAACAGCTCGCGCGCATCGTCCAGCGTCCGCAGCGGCGTGTTGACCAGCGCCACCGCGGTCCGGGCGTAGGCGTCGAAGTCCACCCGTTCACGGTAGACGATACGCTCGGCTCATGCTGCGCTCGGTGATCCTCGCTGCCGCCCGGTCGTCCCGTATCGAACGGCTCGTCGCCACCACGTCCGCGACCCGCGCCGTGGTGGACCGCTTCGTGGCGGGTACCACCACCGACGACGCGCTGCGGGTGACCCGCGAGCTGGTGGCGGACGGGCTCACGGTGACCCTGGACCATCTCGGCGAGGACACTCTCAGCGCCGACCACGCCGCCGCCGCCCGCGACGAGTACCTGCGCCTGCTGTCCGCGCTCGCCGACGCCGGCCTCACCCCGGCCGCCGAGGTCAGCGTCAAGCTGTCGGCACTGGGGCAGCGGTTCGACGAGAAGCTCGCGCGTGACCTGGCGGCCGAGATCTGCGCCGCGGCGCAGCGCGCCGGCACCACGGTCACCCTGGACATGGAGGACCACACCACCACGGACTCCACCCTGGACATCCTCGCGGAGCTGCGCCGGGACTTCCCCACCGTGGGCGTGGCGGTGCAGGCGTACCTGCGCCGGACCGAGGCGGACTGCCGGGAGCTGTCCGGTCCGGGTTCGCGGGTGCGGCTGTGCAAAGGCGCGTACGCCGAGCCGGAGTCGGTGGCCTACCAGTCCCGCCTCGAGGTGGACAAGTCGTACGTCCGCTGCCTCAACCTGCTCATGGCCGGCGAGGGCTACCCCATGCTCGCCACGCACGACCCGCGGCTGATCGCGATCGGGCAGGAGCGGGCGAAGTGGTACGACCGGGCTCCGGACGAGTTCGAGTTCCAGATGCTGTACGGCGTCCGTCCGGCCGAGCAGCGCCGGCTGGTCGCGGAGGGGTACACGGTCCGGGTCTACGTGCCGTACGGGACCCAGTGGTACGGGTACCTCATGCGGCGGCTGGCCGAGCGTCCCGCGAACCTGGCGTTCTTCCTGCGCGCCCTGCGCTCCCGCCGGTAGGCGGGCGACCGAGCGCGGGACTCCTTGTGACCTCCCGCCGGCCGCCACGCGTCCCGAGCGCGCTTCCGTGGCTCCCGGGGCCGGGCCCCGGAGGTGGTGTCCACTTCTGCCGGTGCCGCCCGGCCGTGTGAGCTGAGCCGACGGTAGGCCCGCATGGGCGGGCCGCACATCCGGGCGGGCACGTATCTTCCGCGGGCGGCTGGCTGCGTACCGCCGCAGCGGGTCACGGACGTACACGCGGCCGGACCGGCCGTCGGCGGCGGATGTTCGGATCATCGACGCCCGGGACGGCGGGTGGAATTGAAGCGGATCAGAACCGGCGTCAAGACCGTGCGCAGGACGGCGTGACCAACGTCGGTTGATCGTCGCCCCAGCCCGTTGTGCCTGCCGACCGGGACAGCGCCTGACCCACGTCCACCCGACCGGCGTCGTCGGTGCGGGCGGGCTGTCCACCGTCCACCTCGCGTGGACGAGCACCTCACCGCCACCGGGACCGGCGTCGCCGTTAGCATGGCCTGGTGCCCCGGGCCCCCCTCACCGTGTGCGCCGGCGTGGCCGTCCTGCTGACCCTCAGCGCCACCAGCTGCGAGGACGACGGTGGGGAGATCGTGCTCGGCGAGGTCACCCGCACCGACGTCACCGAGGTCGTGGACGCGCCGGCCACCGTGGCCGCCAGCGCGGTGGCCACCCTGACCGCGCCGGCCGACGGCACCCTCGCCGAGCTGCTCGTCGAGCCGGGCGACCGGGTCGAGGCGGGCGAGGTGCTGGCGGTGGTCGAGTCCGAGTCGGCGCAGCGACGGCTGGCGCAGGCGGAGGAGGCGCTGGCCGCCGCCGAACGTGCGGCCTCGGCCGCCGGCGGCGTGTGGGTGGGCGACCCGTTCGCGACCCAGCTGGCCACCGACCAGGCCGCCGAGGAGGCGTTCGACCTGGCCACCGAGACCGCGGACCGGATCGGCGACGAGGGCCTGCGCGCGGCGCTGCTGGCCCAGATCGAGGCCGCCCGGCAGCAGTACGCCGCGGTGTCCCACACGGCTCGGGAGGCGCTGGCGGCGGTACGCCAGGGCGCGGCGTCCTTCGCCTCGGCCGCGTCGGCGATCAGCGCCGCCCAGCAGGTGCAGGCTCAGCAGGCGTACGAGCTCGCGGCGGCCACAGTGGAGGCTCTGACGCTGCGCGCGCCGTTCGACGGTGTGGTCCAGCTGGGTGGGACCGTCGGCGGCGACGTGGCGGCGGCCCCGGACCTCGAGGCGCTGCTGGGCGCGGCGACCGGGGGCGCACCGCTCGCGCCGGCCGGGGCCGCGGGGACCGATCCCGCGCCCGCGGTGGGTGCGCCGGTCCGCGCCGGCACGCCGCTGCTCACGGTGGTGGACGCGGACCCGCCGACGCTGGTGGCGGAGGTGGACGAGACCGACGTGCTGCTGGTCGAGCCCGGCGTGACGGGGGAGGTGGAGCTGGACGCGGCCCCCGGGGCGCGGTACCCGGCCACGGTGCGCGCGGTCGACGTGCTGCCCACCCCGTCGGCCCGGGGCGGCGTCGTCTACCGGGTGCGCCTGGACCTCGAGCCCGGTCGCTGGCCGGACGGCAGCGCGGCCCCGGTGCCTCGACCGGGGATGAGCGCGATCGTCCACCTGTCGGTGCGGCAGGCGCGCGACGCGGTGGCCGTGCCCGTCTCGGCGCTGCGGCGGCTGGGCGACGACGACGTGGTGTGGCGGGTCCGGGACGGCCGCGCGGAGCGGGTGCGGGTCGAGGTCGGGGTGGCGGGCCCGGAACAGGTGGAGATCCGTTCCGGACTCGAGCCCGGGGACGTGATCGTGGTGCGAGGGGCCGACCTGGTCTCCGAGGGCCAGCGCCTGCCATGAGCGTGCCGGCGGTCGAGGCGGAGGGGCTGACCCGCTCGTACCGGATGGGCGACACGGTGGTGCACGCCCTCCGTGGAGTGAGCCTGCGGGTGGAGCCGGGCGAGTACGTGGCGGTGGTCGGGCCCTCCGGCTCCGGCAAGTCCACGCTCATGCACCTGCTGGGCGGCCTGGATCGGCCCACGTCGGGCCGGCTGGTCGTCGCCGGCCGGGACCTGTCCACCCTGTCGGCCAACCAGCTCGCCCACCTGCGCAGCACCACGATCGGGTTCGTGTTCCAGTCGTTCCACCTGCTCCCGCGGACGTCGGCGGTGGACAACGTGGCCCTGCCCCTGGTCTACCAGGGGGTGCCGGCGCGGGAGCGGCGGGAGCGGGCGGCCGCGCTGCTCGGGCAGGTCGGCCTGGCCCACCGCCTCACGCATCGGCCCAACCAGCTCTCCGGCGGCGAGCAGCAGCGCGTGGCCATCGCCCGGGCGCTGGTGACCGAGCCGTCGCTGGTGCTGGCCGACGAGCCGACGGGCAACCTCGACACCGCCACCGGACGGGCGGTGCTGGAGCTGCTGGAGTCGCGCTGTGCGGAGGCCGGGGTGGCGGTGGTGCTCGTCACCCACGACCGGGAGGTGGCCGCCCGGGCGCACCGCCGGATCGAGATGCGCGACGGTCGAGTGGTGTGAGCGTCGTGCCGAAGGTGACGGTCGTGCGGATGGGGCGGCGATGAGGCTGGCGGAGGCGTGGCGGGTGGCGGCGGACGCGCTGCGGGCCAACCGGCTGCGCAGCGGGCTGACCGTGCTCGGGGTCCTCATCGGCGTCGCCGCGGTGGTGGTGCTGGTGGGGATCGGCACGGGTGCGCGGTACGAGGTGGAGCGTCAGGTCGAGGGGCTCGGCTCCAACCTGCTGCTGGTCTTCCCGGGGGAGACGACGGTCTCCGCCGCGCCCACCCTGTCCCGGTTGACCATGGCCGACGTCGAGGCGGTGGTGAGGGTCGTGGGCGACCGGAACCGGGTGGCGGTGCAGGTGGGATCCGGGGAGATCGTCCGGGCCGGGACGGCCAGCCGCTTCACCAGCGTGCTCGGGGTGCTGGACACCACGCCCCAGGTGTTCGTGCGGGACCTGTCCCGCGGCTCCTACCTGACGCGCTCCGACGTGGACACGGCCCGCCGGGTGGCGGTGCTCGGCTCGCGGGTCGCCGAGGCGCTGTTCGGCGACCGGGAGCCGGTCGGAGCGCAGGTCACCATCGCGGGCGTCCGGTTCCGGGTGGTGGGGGTGTTCGCGCCGATCGGCCAGGGCCTGGGGGTGGACCGGGACGACCAGGTCCACATCCCGGTGACGACCGCGCAGCGGCTGTTCGGCACCGACCGGATCGACGCCATGGCGGTCCGCGCCCCCGACCGGGACACCATCCGCGACCTGGGCGACCGGATCGTGGCCGAGCTGTCGCGGCGGCATCCGGACACGGCCTTCAGCGCGGTCACGCAGGACGAGATCATCGGGGTGCTCGGCGAGATCCTGTCCGTGCTGACCTGGGTGCTGGCCGCGATCGCCGGCGTCTCGCTGCTGGTGGGCGGCGTCGGCGTGGCCAACATCGTCCTGGTGTCGGTCCGGGAGCGGTTCCGGGAGATCGGCCTGCGGAAGGCGGTCGGCGCGAGGCCGCGGGACATCGCGGTGCAGTTCCTGCTCGAGGCGGTGCTGCTGACCGGTGTGGGCGGGATCGCGGGGATCGGGCTGGGCGTGGCGGCGGCGCTGGTGATCGCCGCGGTGTCCCCGGTCCCGGCGGTCGTGACGTGGTGGTCGGTCGTGCTGGCGTTCGGGGTCTCCGTCGCGGTGGGGATCGCCGCCGGTGTGGTGCCGGCGCACCGCGCCGGCAGGCTCGACCCGGTGGTGGCGCTGCGGTCCGAGTGAACCGCACCGCACGGTGGACCCGGTCCCGGGCGCGGCCGAGCCCGGGACGTACGCGGCGCGTCATGACCAGATCGCGAGAAAAGTCGCGTAGATCCCATCCGTCACGGTACGGTGCTGGTGGAACGCCTGCCGCGCCGGTCGGCGACATCCACGGGGGGTGAGGTCATGAGCGGACCGCCGCGCACCGAGGGGGACCTGTCGAGGGTGAAGTTCCTGACCGTCGCCGAGGTGGCGGCGCTCATGCGGGTCTCCAAGATGACGGTGTACCGGCTGGTCCACTCCGGTG
The DNA here is from genome assembly GCA_047459215.1 of Micromonosporaceae bacterium. Classification (GTDB taxonomy): domain Bacteria; phylum Actinomycetota; class Actinomycetes; order Mycobacteriales; family Micromonosporaceae; genus Natronosporangium. Next base: position 5,585 of record VSBZ01000077.1, read on the forward strand.
ACCTGAGCGCCGTGCGGGTCGGCCGGTCCTTCCGGGTGCCCGAGTCCGCCGTCCACGAGTACCTCAAGGAGGCACTGCCGGACCAGTACCGCGAGTCCGCGTGACCGTCCGGCGACCGGGTCGGCGGCCACCCGGCGACCGTGCCGGCCGTGAGCCACAAGGCGGGCGGCGGCACCACGGCCCGGGTCGGCGGTGACCCCGCCTTCACCACCGTGCCCGCGACGCGTTACCCTGGCAGGCGGCCGCGCGAGCCTCGCGCGTTCTGCCAGGGCCGACGTAGGGTGCGCCGGCCGGCCGACCCGGAAAGGTTTGCTGTACATGGGCTCCGTGGTCAAGAAGCGCCGGAAGCGGATGGCGAAGAAGAAGCACCGCAAGCTGCTGCGCAAGACCCGCATCCAGCGCCGCCGTCTGGGCAAGTAGCGCCGGCGCGGGGCTGGCGCCGAGCCACCGGAGGTCACGTGGGATCCGGGCACCAGTCCGCGGGCGTGGTCGTCGTGACCGGCGTCAGCCGCTACCTCGGTGCCCACGTGGCCGGTCGCCTGCGCGCCGATCCCCGCGTCGGCCACGTCATCGGCCTGGACGCCGCACCGCCTCCGGCGGACCTGGCCCCGGTCCTGGACGGGGTCGAGCTCGTCCACGTGGACCTCACCCGTCTCACCACCGTCATCGACCACCTGGCGGCGCAGACCGTGGTCCACCTGGGGGTCGTCACCGCTCCCGACCCGTCCGCCGGCGGCCGGGCGGCCATGAAGGAGCAGAACGTCATCGGGACGATGCGACTGCTCGCCGCCTGCCACCAGGCGCCGCGGCTGCGCAAGCTGGTCGTGCGCTCGTCCACCGCCGCCTACGGCGCCTCGTTCCGCGACCCCGCGGTCTTCACCGAGGACGCCGAGCCGCTGGAGGTGCCCCGGGGCGGGTTCGCGCGCGACATCCTCGACATCGAGGGCTACGTGCGTGGCTTCCGGCGTCGCCGCCCCGACGTGACGACCACCGTGCTACGGCTCGCGCCGCTCATCGGCCCGGCGGCCGACACCACCCTGACCCGGTACTTCACCCAGCCGGTCGTGCCGACCGTGCTCGGCCGCGACCCGCGGCTGCAGTTCATCCACGTCGACGACGCGCTCGAGATCCTCCACCGGGCCGTCGTGGAGGACCACCCGGGCACGTACAACGTGGCCGGTGCCGGCGCGCTCACCCTGTCCCAGGCGATCCGCCGGGCCGGCCGGGTCGCCGTGCCCGTGCCCGAGCAGGCGCTGTCGGCGGTGGCGGCGACCGCCCGCCGGCTCGGCCGGCAGGGCGCCGCCTTCGACCAGCTCGACCTGTTCGTGCACGGGCGGGTCGTGGACACCGGCCGGCTGGTCGCCGAGTTCGGCGTCACGCCCCGCACCACCGCCGAGGCGTTCGCCGACTTCCTGCGCGCCAACCGCGGCCCCGCACCGCTGGCCCGCAGCCGCGTGCTGGCGGTCGAGCACGCGCTGCTGACGCTGCGGGAGCTGGTCCGGTCGGCGCGGGGGGCCGGGTGAGCGGGGCCACCGCCGCGCCCGTCGGCGGCGACCGGCTCGCCGCCGGCCTGGCCTGGCTGCGGCGGCGGCTGACCGGTGAGTACGAGGTGGACGAGTTCGGGTTCGACCCCGACCTCACGGAGCGGGTGTTCCTGCCGGCGCTGCGGCCGCTGTACCGGCACTGGTTCCGCACCGAGCTCACCGGCGCCGACCGGCTGCCCGCCGACGGCCCGGCGCTCCTGGTCGCCAACCACTCCGGCACGATCGCCCTGGACGCGCTCATGCTCGCGGTCGGCGTCCACGACGCCACCGGCCGCCACCTGCGGTTGCTCGGGGCCGACTTCGTGTTCCGGACGCCGGTCGTCTCCGAGCTGGCGCGCAAGGGCGGCGTCACCCTCGCCTGCCACGCGGACGCCGAGCGGTTGCTGCGGTCCGGACAGCTGGTGGGGGTCTTCCCGGAGGGCGTCAAGGGCGTCGGCAAGCTCTACCGGGACCGGTACCGGCTGCAACGGTTCGGCCGCGGCGGGTTCGTGGCGGCGGCGCTGCGGACCGGCGCGCCGATCGTCCCGGTGGCCATCGTCGGCGCGGAGGAGATCTACCCGCGCATCGGCGACATCCGGCCGCTGGCGCGGCTGCTCGGCATTCCGTACTTCCCGGTCACGCCGGCCTTCCCGTGGCTGGGGCCGCTCGGCATGATCCCGCTGCCGAGCAAGTGGCTCATCGAGATCGGTGAACCGATCGACACCCGGGAATGGACCGGCGACACCGACGACCCGCTGCTCGTGTTCAACCTGGCCGACCAGGTGCGGGAGACGATCCAGCAGGCCCTCCACCGCCTCCTGCAGCGGCGGCCGGACCCGTTCGCCTGGTGAGGCCCGGAAGCCCGGCGACCCGGCCGGACCCGTTCGCCCGGTGGGGCCCGGGAGGGCGAGCCCACCGCGCCCGCGGCCGGGCCGGCGGCGCGCCGGGCGCCGCGCGGCGCGTATGCTGGCCGCGACCTCGATCCCGCGGGAGGTGCAGGTGCCCTCGGACGACGTCCGGATCACGCTGCTGACCCGGCCCGGCTGCCACCTGTGCGAACCGGCGCGCGAGGCGGTCGCCCGGGTGAGCGCCGCCGCCGGCGTGCGGTGGGTCGAGGTCGACGTGGAGAGCGACCCGGAGCTGGAGCGCGAGTACGGCGGCCGCGTCCCAGTGGTGCTCCTGGACGGTCGCGAGCACGGCTACTTCCGGGTGGAGGAGGACCGGCTGCTGCGGGACCTGGCCGCGGGCGGCGGAGCCGGGCCGCACCGCCGGTGACGACGCGCGGCCACGCCGCTGGCTACGGTACGGGTGTGGCGCGACGGCACCTGGTGTGGGACTGGAACGGCACGCTGCTGGACGACCTCTCCGTGGTGGTCGCCGCCACCAACGCCGCGCTGGCCAGCGCCGGCGGCGGTCCGGTCACCGCGCCGGAGCACCGGCGCCACTTCCGGCGGCCGATCGTCGACTACTACGCGCAGGTGCTCGGACGGCCGGTGGGCGAGGAGGAGTTCGCCCGGCTGGACAAGGTGTTCCACGACGCGTACCAGGCGATGCTGCCGGCCTGCCGGCTGACCGTCGACGCACGGGACGCGGTGGCGCAGTGGGGCGGGTCACAGTCCCTGCTGTCGATGTGGCACCACGACGATCTGGTACCCACGGTGGACCGGTTCGGCCTGGCCGGCCACTTCGTCCGCGTGGACGGGCTGCGGCTCCGGACGGGCGGGGTGGCCCACAAGGCCCCGCACCTGTCGCGCCACCTGGCCGCGCAGCGGCTCGACCCGGCCGAGGTGGTGGTGATCGGGGACACGGTGGACGACGCCCACGCGGCCGCCGCCGCCGGAGCGGCCTGCGTCCTCTACAGCGGCGGGTTCACCGATCCGGCGCAGCTGCGGGCCACCGGCATGCCCGTGGTCGACACCCTGGTCGAGGCGGTCGACCTGGCGCGCCGCCTCTGAGCACCCGGCTCCCGGCGCGTCGCCGACCGAGGGGTCGGGGCGCGGTCGCGCCGGAGACGGCGCGGCACGTGGGGTGACGGCGGATACCCCGAGCGTCATCGACCCGCGCAATCTGGGGATAATCACACCGACGCCACGAGCATCAGCGTCGAGCGCGGTCTTCCAAGATCGCGATTTGTGCACAGCTTCACAAACACCTAGGCTGTCGGTGGCGAGGCCGGACAGCGCGGACGCGGCACAGCCGGGCGAGGGACATGACGTCGGCACGGAGTCGGATGGAGCACCACCCCACGCCGCCGTCGTTTCCGGATCTACCGGAGGCGACGGTGGCCCGGCTGCCGGAGTACCTGCGCGCACTCCACCAGCTCGCCGACAACGGCCACGACACCGTCTCCAGCGAGGATCTGGCGCGCGCCGCCGGCGTCAGCTCGGCCAAGCTGCGCAAGGACCTCTCCCAGCTCGGCTCCTACGGGGTACGCGGCGTCGGGTACGAGGTGGCGGTGCTGGTCTCCCAGATCGAACAGGTGCTGGGCCTGACCACACACCGCAACGTGGCGGTGATCGGGGTCGGCAACCTCGGCCGTGCGCTGGCCGGCTACGCCGGCTTCGCCGAGCGCGGCTTCCGGATCAGCGCGCTGGTCGACATCGACCCGGCACGGGTGGGCCAGCGCCTCGGCGACGTGACCGTGACCCACCTGGACGACCTGGCCGAGACCGTCGCCGCCAACCAGATCGCCATCGGCGTCATCGCCACCCCGGCGCACGCCGCCCAGCTCGTCGCCGACCGGCTCGTCGCCGCCGGCGTCACGAGCATCCTCAACTTCGCCCCCTGCGTGCTGCGCGTCCCACCCGGGGTCGACGTCCGCAAGGTGGACCTCGCCATCGAGCTGCAGATCCTGTCGTTCCACGAGAACCGTAAGGCGGCGGCGCGCCGTCGCGCGGACCGGCCGGCACCGGCCGTGGCCGGGCACCCGGAGACGACGGACCGCCCCGCGGTGACGTCCTCGTCCGACGGCGACCGGCGGGCGGCCGTACCCGTCCGCAGCTCCCGGCGCTCCACCGCCGTCCCGGTCCGGGAGGGCGGCGGGTCGCGCGGGGCCCGGCGCGACAGGGCCGCGTCCGACGGGAAGCAGCCCGGTGGCGCGCGGCTGGCCGCACGCCACGGCGCGGGCGCACCACGCGCCACCACCGGCCCCGGCGCGCCGTCCGTCGGCACCGTCACGCCCGACCGGAGGGTGGTCGGCTGGTCATGAACCTGCTGGTGGTGGGCGCGTCGCACCACACCGCCGACCTGGCGGTGCTGGAGCGTCTCGCGGTGGCCGGCTCCGACCTGCCGGACGTGCTGGCTCACCTGGTACGGCGGCCGAACGTCGCCGAGGCGGTGGTGCTGTCCACGTGCAACCGGGTCGAGTTCTACGCCGGTGTCACGTCCTTCCACGGCGGGCTGGCGGACGTGTCCGGGGCGCTGGCCGAGCGTGCCGGGATGGATTCGGCGGCCCTGGCGCCACACCTGTACGTGCGGTGGGACGCCGACGCCGTCCGGCACGCGCTGCGGGTCGCGGCCGGCCTGGACTCGATGGTCGTGGGGGAGACCCAGGTCCTCGGCCAGCTGCGGGCCGCGTACGCGGCGGCGACCGAGGCGGACACGGTCGGCCGTCTGCTGCACGACCTCATGCAGCAGGCGCTCCGGGTGGGCAAGCGGGTCCACGCCGAGACGGGGATCGGCACGGCCGGCCGCAGCGTGGTGACGGCCGCGCTGGAGCTGGCCGCCGCCCGACTGGCCGGTGCGGACCCGGACGGCGGCGCCGGCCTGCGCGGTCGGCCGGCGCTGGTGATCGGCGCCGGTGCCATGGGCAGTCTCGCGGTCGCGACCCTCGCCCGCGTCGGCGCGACGCCGCTGGTCGTCGCCAACCGGGATCCCGGCCGGGCCGCGCGGCTGGCGCGGTCGTACGGCGGCCGGGCGGCACCCCTGTCCCAGGTCGGCGAGCTGCTGCCCACGGTCGACGTCGTGGTCTCGGCCACCGCCTCGACCGGCCAGATGCTCACGGCCGGCACCGCCGCCGACGCCCTCGCCACCCGGCCGGCCGGACGGCCGCTGGTCGTCTGCGACCTGGCCGTGCCGCGGGACGTCGATCCCGCGGTGGCCAGGCTGCCGGGAGTGCACCTCATCGACACCGACCACCTCGCCTCAACAGACGGCGTGGCCACGGACGCGGTCGAGGCGGCGGAGGGGATCGTCGCCGCCGAGCTGGAGGCGGTGTGCCGCAGCCTGCGGGACGCCCGGGTGGCGCCCACGGTGGCGGCCCTGCGGGCGCGCGCCGACGAGATCGTCGCCGCCGAGCTGGCCCGCCTCGCCCAGCGGCGTCCCGATCTCACCGACGACCAGCGGGCGGCGGTGGCGCACACCGTGCACCGGCTGGTCCGGCGGCTGCTCCACCAGCCGACGGTGCGGATCCGGCAGCTCGCCGCCGGGCCGCGGGGCGAGTCGTACGCGGCCGCCCTGGCCGAGCTGTTCGACCTGCGGGTCCCGCAGCTCGACCGCGCCGACCAGGTGCCGGCGCTGGACGACCCACCGGCCGAGCGGGGCGAGGACGTGCCGGCCGGGGAGGCGGCTGGGGCCGGTGACGTGCCGGCCGCCGGCGTGGCCGACCCGCGCGGTGCCGGTGAGGGCGACGGGTCCGGAGCCGGTGGCGGCGACGTACCCGGAGGTGCCCGGTGACGCTGCGGCTGGGCACCCGCGCCAGTGCGCTGGCGATGGCGCAGGCGCGGGGCGTCGCGGACGCGCTGACCCGGGCCACCGGCCGGCCGGTCGAGCTCGTCCCGGTGACCACCGAGGGCGACCGCTCCGACGCGCCGGTGGAACGACTGGGCGTCGGCGTGTTCGTCTCCGCACTGCGGGACGCGCTGGCCGACAAGGAGATCGACCTCGCGGTCCACTCGTACAAGGACCTGCCCACCGCGCCGGTTGACGGGCTCGTGGTCGCGGCAGTGCCGGCCCGCGTCGACCCCGGTGACGCCCTGGTGGCCCGCGACGGCCTCACGCTGGCCCAGCTGCCGCCGGGTGCCCGGGTCGGCACCGGCTCCCCCCGTCGCGCCGCCCAGCTGCGCGCGCACCGCCCCGACCTGGCGGTGGTGGGGCTGCGCGGCAACGTCGACACGCGGCTGCGGAAGGTGGCCACCGGCGAGCTGGACGCGGTGGTGGTGGCCTGCGCCGGGCTGGTCCGGCTCGGCCGCACGGACGAGATCACCGAGAGGCTGGACCCGTCCGTGATGCTCCCGGCGCCGGCGCAGGGCGCGCTGGCCGTGGAGTGCCGGGAGGACGACGGCGACACCGCCGCCGCCGTCGCCGTGCTCGACCACCCGGACAGCCGCGTCGCGGTTGCCGCCGAGCGGCAGCTGCTGGCTACCCTGGAGGCCGGATGCAGCGCGCCGGTCGCCGGCCTCGCCGAGGTCCGCAGCGGTCCGCAGGGACGCATCGTCACGCTGCACGGTGCGGTGATCAGCCCGGACGGCTCCCGGATGCTCCGCCGGTCCCGGACTGCACCCGTGCCGGACGGCCCCGAGACCGTAGCCGCCGCCGCGCAGCTCGGGCGTGACCTCGCCGTTGACCTGTTCGCCGCCGGCGCCCGGACGATATTGGAGAGCGACACATGAGTCCCACCGCTAAGCCCGCCGGCCTGGTAGCCGTCGTCGGTGCCGGCCCGGGAGACCCCGGGCTGCTGACCCGGCGGGCCATGGATGCGATCGGTGCCGCCGAGCACATCTTCCACGACCGGCGGATCCCGGAGCCGCTGCTCGCCGAGGTGCGCACGCTGGCTCAGTCGAAGGTCGAACCCGTGCCGGTCGAGGGCGGGCCGGAGGAGATCGCGAAGACGCTGGTGGAGGCCGCCGGTGCCGGAGGCACCGTGGTCCACCTGGTCGCCGGCGACCCGTTCAGCCACGAGTCCGTCGTGGCGGAGGTACGCGCGATCGCCCGCTCCGAGGTGCGGTTCGAGGTCGTGCCCGGCATCAGCGAGCCGGCCGGCGTCACCACCTACGCCGGCATCCCGCTGTCGGGTCTGCGCACGGTGGCGGAGGTGGACGACCCGACGACCCTCGACTACGGCGCGCTCGCCACGGCCGCCGGGTACGGGCCGGTGGCCGTGACCCTCGACGCGGGCGACCTCGCCCAGCTCCGCGACGGGCTGCTGGCCGCGGGGCTGGAGGGGAGCACCCCCGTCTCCGTGACCGGGGACGGCACCGGCGACACCCAGTACACGGTCACCTCGACGGTCGACAACGTCGTCGCCGCGGCGCTCGGCTTCAGCGGCCGGGTGGTCGTGGTGGTGGGTTCCGTGGTGGCGGACCGGGAGACCCTCGGCTGGTGGGAGAGCCGGCCGCTGTACGGGTGGAAGGTGCTGGTCCCGCGCACCAAGGAGCAGGCGGGGGCGATGAGCGCCCGGCTGCGCCGGTACGGGGCGATCCCGACCGAGGTGCCGACCATCGCGGTCGAACCCCCGCGCACCCCGGCGCAGATGGAGCGGGCGATCAAGGGGCTGGTCGACGGCAGGTACGCGTGGGTGATCTTCACCTCCACCAACGCCGTCCGCGCGGTGTGGGAGAAGTTCGCCGAGCACGGTCTGGACGCACGCCACTTCGGCGGCGTGAAGATCGCGTGCGTCGGCCCGGTCACCGCCGACGCGGTGCGCGCCTTCGGGATCGAGCCGGAGCTGGTGCCGGCGCAGGAGATGACCACCGAGGGCCTGCTGGCCGAGTTCCCGCCGTACGACGACCTGCTCGACCCGGTCGGGCGGGTGCTGCTGCCGCGCGCCGACATCGCCACCGAGACCCTGGCGGCCGGGCTGGTCGAGAAGGGCTGGGAGGTCGACGACGTGACCGCGTACCGGACGGTGCGCGCCGCGCCGCCGCCGGCCGAGATCCGCGACGCGATCAAGTCGGGCGGGTTCGACGCGGTGCTGTTCACGTCCTCCTCCACGGTCCGCAACCTGGTCGGCATCGCCGGCAAGCCACACGCCCGCACGGTGGTGGCGGCGATCGGCCCGAAGACGGCGCAGACCGCCACCGAGTACGGGCTGCGGGTCGACGTGCAGCCGGCCCGGGCGACGGTCGCCGACGAGGTGGAGGCCCTGGCCCAGTACGCCGTGGAGCTGCGCGAGAAGCTGGCGGCCATGCCCGCCAAGCAGCGTCGGGGCGCGAGAATGCAGGGACCGACCGCGGTCCGGTTCCGCTGAGGAGGTAGCCATGCCGTTCCCGGTGGAGCGTCCCCGCCGGCTGCGCGGTTCCGCGGCGATGCGTCGCCTGGTCGCCGAGACCCGGGTCGACCCGTCCAATCTGGTGCTGCCCCTGTTCGTGCGGGAGGGCCTGAGCGCACCGCGACCCGTTCCGTCGATGCCCGGGGTGGTCCAGCACACCCGGGACTCGCTGCGCAAGGCCGCGGTCGAGGCGGTCGAGGCCGGTGTGGGCGGGCTGATGCTGTTCGGCGTCCCGGAACGCCGGGACGCGGTGGGCTCGGCCGCCACGGATCCGGACGGGGTGCTCAACGTCGCCATCCGGGACGTGGTGGCCGAGGTGGGGTCCGACACCGTGGTCATGAGCGACCTGTGCCTGGACGAGTTCACCGACCACGGCCACTGCGGCGTGCTCGGGCCCGGCGGTGAGGTGGACAACGACGCCACGCTGGCCCGCTATCAGGAGATGGCGGTGGCGCAGGCCGAGGCCGGCGCGCACCTGGTCGGCCTGTCCGGGATGATGGACGGCCAGGTGGGCGCCGTGCGGCAGGCACTGGACACCGCCGGCTGGACCGGCACCGGGATCCTCGCCTACGCGGCCAAGTACGCCTCCGCCTGCTACGGACCGTTCCGCGACGCGGTGGAGTCCACCCTGACCGGTGACCGCAAGACCTACCAGCAGGACCCGGCCAACGGCCGGGAGGCGCTGCGGGAGGTGGCGCTCGACGTCGCCGAGGGCGCGGACATCGTGATGGTCAAGCCGGCTCTGCCGTACCTGGACGTGATCGCGGCGGTGCGCGCGGCGGTGACCGTACCCGTCGCCGCCTACCAGGTCTCGGGCGAGTACGCGATGGTGGAGGCGGCCGCCGCCAACGGCTGGCTGGACCGGGAGGCGGTGATCCGCGAGACGCTCACCTCGATCCGACGCGCGGGCGCGTCGATCATCCTCACCTACTGGGCGGTGGAGGCCGCCCGGTGGTGGCGCTGACGGACCGGACGGTCACCCTCCCGGCCGCGGTGTGGCGGCAACCGGGCCGCGACCCGGTGCACGTCACGCGTCCAGCCGCCGTGCCAGGGTGGCGACGTCCGCCTCGTACTCGCGCCACTCCCGGTCCGGGTGGTACCCCAGCTCGGCGTTGACCTGCGCGATCGGGTCGCCCTCCGGAGCGGTCCAGGTCTGCACCTGCCGGACCTGGGGCTCGGCGGCGCGCAGCTCGCACAGCATCCGGCTCTTGATCACCCGGTCGAGCCCGCGCCCCTGGTGCGCCGGGGCGACGATGGTGTCGTACTGGTCGGCCCGGGTCGGTCGCTGCGCGGGCGCCACCACCTCGGTGAGCGCGGCCACCTCCCCGCTGTCCTGGTGCACCGCCAGCACCACGTACGGCCGCATGCCGCGCCGGTTGAGGGTGTCCAGGCTGGCCAGCAGCCGCCGCGCGTCGTAGGAGGAGGGTCGCAGCTCCGGGTCGGGCTCGTCGCGACGGCGCGCGGACTTGGTGGCCGCGTACGGCTCCAGCAGGTGCTCGGGCAACGTGCCCCGGTGGTGCTCCACGCGGTAGCCGGGCGGTACCTGCTCGGCCATCCGGCCGACGGCCTCCCAGTCCACCTCCGACAGATTGAGCACGCTGCGCATCTCGACGTACGCGCAGCGGAACCCGAGCGCCTCCCAGAAGGCCATCGCCGGCGTGCCCACCACGACCTCCACGCCCACCGACGAGACACCGTGGTCCCGGGCGCGTCCGACCGCGGCGGCGACCAGACGCCGGCCGATGCCCCGGCGGCGCGCGGCCGGGTGCACCACGACCTCGAGCACGCCGATGTCGTTCATGAGCAGGAGGTTCGAGTGACCGGTCACCCCGCCGTCGGTGGCGAGCCAGCAGTACCGGCGCTCCCCGGGCATCAGCTCGGTCAGGTACTCGCGGACGTGGCGGTTGACCCACCGCGGGTCGTCGGGCAGGTCGGCCTCCAGCGCCGCGTTGAGGGTCGCGACAAGCGCCTCGATCTCCTCGTCCGGGGCGGTTGCGGCGTCCCACTCGCGTACCGTCACCCGTACAGCTTGCCCGGTGGACCGGCCGGGAGGGAAGCCGGATCGCGCGGCGACCGGTCACGGCCGGTGCGGCGGGCGGTCGGGTGGCGCGGGACCGGCGGGCACCGCCGGCCAGCGGCTCACCGGCTGCGGCGGCCGTAGTCGTGGGCGGCGGCGAAGACCTCCTCGGCGTACTCCTGCACGTTGTTGTACGACAGGATCGCCGCCCACCAGTCCTCGGGCGAGGACAGGTCGCGGCCGTTGCGGCACAGGTAGTTGGCGGCGGCGAGGGCGGCGTCGTGGATGTTGTGCGGGTCCGTCAGGCCCTCCCCGGTCGCGTCGACCCGTTCCTGCTCCCACGTCTGCGGCAGGAACTGCATCGGCCCCACCGCCCGGTCGTAGACGGGGTCCCGGTCCAGCCGCCCGCCGTCGGTGTCGCGGACCAGCTGGCGGTCGCCCTTCCCGTCCAGGGGCGGCCCGAAGATCTCCGGCCACGCCCGACCGTCCGACTGCAGCGTGGCCCTGCCCGAACTGCCGTGGTTGGACTCCGCCTTCCCGATCGCGGCCAGCGTGGTCCAGCTCAGGCGGCATCCGGGCGTGGTCTGGGCGACCACCAGCTCGGCGTACCCGTACGCCTGCAGCGCCACCGCCGGAATGCCGGTGCGCACGGACATCTGCTGGGCCCAACCGCGCAGGACGTCGGACGGGCGTTCCAGGGGTGGGTCGGGGCTGGGGCCGGGGTCGGGCAGCGTCGGAGGCACGATCGGGGCAACCTCCGGCGGCCCGGGTGGCGCCACCCCGCCACTGGTCGGGACCGCCTCCCCGGTCACCGGCCTGGGCACCAGGACCGCGCCGGCCACCGCGGACGCGGTCAGCAGCGTCAGGACGAGCGTCGA
>VSBZ01000078.1:0-17111 GCA_047459215.1 Micromonosporaceae bacterium
GGCCGTGCCCGCCGTCCACGTGTACGGTCCCCCAGCCGGTGAGGTCCACGCCGGCGGACGCGTCCGCGGCCGCCACCCGCACCTGGACCTCGACCTCCTCGCGGGCGCCCAGGGTCACGCGGTCCGGCGTGACCGTGGCGGTGCCGGCCGCGGGATCCTGCCCTACCACGGCCAGCGCCACCTCCGCCGGTCCGCCGCCGGGGTTGCGCAGGGTGAGCGAGCCGGTCGCGGCCAGCGGCTCGGCGGCGTGGTCGGCCAGTCCCAGCGACACCGCCGGCGGGCTGGGCACCACCGCCGGTCCGGTGCCGCCGGTGCCGGCGGACCGGGCCACGGCCGCCGCGGCGGGGATGTCCAGCCGTCCGGCACCCTGCTCCAGCGGATCCGCCCCGTCCAGTCGGCGGGCGGTGGTGGACAGCAGCGCGGATACCTCTCGTGCGGTCAGTTCCGGCCGCAGCGACAGCAGCAGCGCCGCGGCGCCGGCGACGTGCGGGGCGGCCATGCTGGTGCCGCTGGCCCGGCCGTACCCACCACCGGGCAGGGTGGACAGGATCTCCACGCCCGGTGCCACGAGGTTCGGCTTGGCCCCGAACCGCCCGGTCGGTCCACGGGAGCTGAAGTCCGCCATGAGGTCGGTGGCGTCCACACCGCTGATCTCGATCCGGACCGGCCCGTGCGGCACGTGCCGCTGCAGCTCGGCCGCGGCCGACCCCGGGATCTGCAGCGCCACCAGGTCGAGCCGGTCCTCGTCGGCGTCGTGGATCCCGGTGGGGAAGTCGTCCCGCTCGATCACCGCGGCCCGGTCCACGCCGGGGAGGCCCGTTCCGGGTCCGACCACCGGGCCGCCGCCGTCCCCGGTGGACCCCCAGAAGTCGGGCACGTAGAACAGGACGGCGGCCGCCCCCCGCTCCTGGGCGTGGCCGGCCTGCACCAGCGGGTCTGCGACCTCCATGAGCACCGCCCGGCCGGCGACGTCGACGTCGTCGTAGGTGCCCGGCAGGCCCCGACCGACGTCGACGACGTCCAGCTCGACCGGATGCGGTGACGGGTTGGCGGAGAAGTCGAACCGCACGGCCTGCAGGTCCTCCTCGACCGGGTGGACCATCCGGGCCCGCGGCACCCGTACCCCACTGGCGCTGGCGCCGACGGCGACGACGCCCTCGGCGGCCGCGGGCGCCCGGACGGTGCCCGGGAAGGGACCGTCGTTGCCGGCGGCCGCCACCACCACGACGCCGGCGGCCGCCACCTGCTGCGCCGCCACCGACAACGGGTCGGTGCCGTCCCCGGCGCCGCTGAGGCTCAGGTTCACCACGTCCGCCCGGTGCGGGTTGTCCGGGTGCACCGCCCGGTCCAGACCCGCCAGGATGTCGGAGACCTGGCCGCTCCCGAAGCTGTCCAGCACCTTGTACGCGGTCAGGGTGGCGTCCGGCGCCACGCCGCGCACCTGTCCGTCCGCCGCCACGATGCCGGCCACGTGGGTCCCGTGCCCGTGGTCGTCCATCGGGTCGGGGTCGTCGTTGACGACGTCGTACCCGGCCACCACCTTGTGGCCCGGGCCGAAGCCTCCGCCGAGATCCGGGTGGGTGTAGTCGATCCCGGTGTCGATCACCGCCACGGTCACACCCGCGCCGGTCGACCCGGCGCCACCGTGCGGCGGGTTCCACACCTCGGGCGCGCCGACGAGCGGGACGCTGTCGTGCAGCGAGACCGTGACGGTGCGGTCGGGGTGCACGGCGCGCACCCCGGGCAGGTCGGCCAGCGCGTCGACCTGGTCGGCCGGCAGCTGGGCGACGAAGCCGTTGTACGCGGCGGTGAGGTGGTGGGTGACCGTCAGGTCGATCCCGGCCGCTTCAGCCTGTGCCGCCACCGCCTGCTGGGCCAGGTCCAGGTTGCGGGCACGGTGGACGGCGGGTGCCCAGTCGGGTCCGGCCGCCTGCGGGCCGGGCGTCACGGCCGCGAGCGCGGGCGGCGACGCCAGCTCGACGATGACGGTGGTGTACCCGCCGGCCGCGCCGTCGGGGACGGCGCCCTGGACCGGTGGGGCGGTGAGGACCGCGGCGACGACCGCGAGGGCGGCCACGGCCGCCCCGCGCCGTCCGCGGGGTGGGACGCGGCTGTTGCTCCTTGCCATCTGGTTGTCTCCATCCGCAACGGGTGCGAGCGGGCCGGCCGCGTGCGCGGCCGGCCCGTGCGCAGGGGGACGCCAGGCAGCGTCCCAGCCCGTCACGCGGACCGCTATGGGGTAACCACCCCATCCTCAAACCGCGCCGCGTCCACCCGGTCGAGCCGGCGGGCCAGGCCGCTGCGCGAGCGCAGCCCCAGCTTGCGCAGCGCGGCACCGACGTGCTTGTCGACCGTCTTCGGGGACAGGAACAGCTCCTCGGCGATCTGCCGGTTGCTCTTGCCGGCCGCCGCCAGCTCCGCCACCTCGCGTTCCCGCGGCGACAGCAGGTCGCCGTAGCCCCGGCTGCCTCCCCGGGTGCGGCCGGGCACCGCGACGCCGTGGCGCCGGGCGGTGCGGGCCGCGCGGTCGAAGTCCCACGAGGCGCCCAGCCGGCGGAAGCCGTCCAGTGCGGATCGCAGTGCGAACCGGCCGAACTCGAGCTCGCCGCCGGCGAAGTGGACGTTGGCCGCCCGCTCGGCGGCGAGCGCCGCCTCGTACGGGCAGCCGGCGACGGCGTACTCCTCGGCGGCCCGCAGGAACCGGTGACCGACCCGCGCGGATCCCTCGGCGGCGGCGAGCGTGGCGCGCGCCTGCCGCAGCGCCGGGGGTGCGAGCGGAGCGTCCAGCCGGGACAGCTGCCGGGCGCTGCGGTCGACGAGCGCGGCGGCCTCACTGGCCGCACCGTCGGCCACCAGGAGGGCCGTCGCCGACGGCAGGCACCGGGCCACCGGCGACCACCACCCCTTGGCGGCCACCGCGGCCAGGAACCGGTGCACCGCTCCGGTGGCGCCCGCCGGCCGGCCACGCGCCAGCGCGAGCCGGGCGAGCCCGTCGACCGCGAGCGCCCACACCTCGTAGCCGCCCACGGACGCGGCGCGTGCGGCCACCTCCGCCAGCCTCGCCCCGGCACCCGCCGGGTCGCCGCGCGCGAGCGCCAGCAGGGCGGCGACCAGGTCCACGTCGATGCGCACGACCGCGTAGTCGGCCAGCTCGTCCACCATGGCGGCCACGCGCTCGTCGAGCCCCTGCCACCGCCCCCGGCAGTAGTCCAGCACCGCCTGGCCGGCGGCCACCCGCAGCGCCACCTCGCGGCTGGGGTGCCCCTCCGCACCCCGCGCGGCCACGGCCAGGAGCTGCCCGGCCGGGCGGTAGTGGCCGGAGTACGCCGCGGCCAGCCCGACCGACTGGTACGCGTTGATCTCCCGCCGGTGCCGGGGTGTACCCGTGGACTCCCGCCGGACCTGTGCCGCGTACCGGCGCCACTCGGGGTCGCCGGTGACCACCAGCACCATGGTGATCTTGCCCAGCAGGAAGATGCGGAACCCGGGGTCGGTCACGGCCGGGAGCAGGTCCAGCGCCCGGCGCAGCCACGCCCGGTGCTCGGCCAGTGGCACCCCCGGAGCGGTGGGCACGGCCAGTCCCGTGAGCACCCACGCCCGCAGGTCGGGGCGGTCGAGCAGCTCGACCGCGTCGGTGTAGAGGCGGCGTACGACGCGGGCGTCTGCACCCGCGGCCTCGCGCAGCAGGGCCAGCCGGAAGGACAGCTCCCCACGCACCGCCGGCGGCAGCCGGTCGTGGAGCACCCGCTCCAGCAGGTCCAGCAGGTCCTCGGTGACGTGCACGGTCTGGATCGCCGCCCGGGCCAGCTTCACCGCCAGCCGTCCCCGCCGGGCGGGGTCCAGGTCGCCGTGCCGGAGCGCCTCCTGCAGCAACCGGACGGCCTCGGGGTCGTCGCCGAGGGCGGCGGCCTGGTCGGCGGCGCGTTCGGCCGCCTCCAGCCATTCCTCGTGCCGACCCGCGTGGCGCAGGTGGTGCGCGATCTGACCCAGCGGCGGCGGGTCGACCGCCGACAGTGCGGTGGCGGCACGGTCGTGCAGGTACCGTCGACGCACGCCGGTGGCGGCCTGGTACACCGCCTGCGCGGCCAGCAGGTGCCGGAACCCGACCCGCTCGCCGTGCTCGGCCAGCAGTCCGCGGTCCAACGCCTCGTCCAGGGCGTCCACGAGGTCCGGTGGGGACAGCCCGCTGACCGTGGCCAGCACCTCCGTGGCGACGGGTACGTGGAGCACCGCGGCCGCCTCGACCACGGCCCGGGCCGGCGGGCTGAGCCGCTCGACGCGTTCCATCGTCAGGGCGCGCACCCCGGGGGGGACCTGCAGCCGTGACAGCGCCCTGGTGGTGAGGTCCGGCGGCCGGTCGCCGCCACCGACGAGCAGGGCGAGCAGCTCCTCGACGGCGAACGGCAGGCCGGACGACCGCCGGTGCAGCTCGGCCGCGAACGGGAGGGGGACCCGGTCGGTGCCGAGGATGGCCGCGGCCAACCGGCGGGTCCGCTCCACGTCGAACAGATCGAGGTCGACCGCGGCCACCCGCACCGACGTCGGTGGGCGCGCGGTCATGGTGCGCAGCGTGGCGGGCGCCTCCTCGCCGCGGAAGGTCAGCACCACGGACAGGCGCGGCGGCAGGGCGCCGAGCAGGTAGTCGAGGAAGTCGACGGTCTGCGGGTCCGCCCAGTGGAGGTCCTCCAGCACCATGACCGCCGGGCCGAGCGCGGCGAGCAGCTCGACCAGGGCGCGGAAGACGCGGTGCCGCTCGCCGGGTCCGTCGTCCAGCGGGGGCGGCTCGGGCGGCAGCCACCGGGACAGCTCCGGCAGCAGTGGATGCAGCACGCCGGTGACCGCCGGCAGCAGGCCGTCGGGCGGTGTGGCGACCAGCGCCCGGACGGCCTCCACCACCGGTCCGAGCGGGAACGGCTCCCGCAGGTCACGGCAGCCGCCGATCCCGCACCGCCGGCCGGCCAGCTCCGGCCGCTGGACCAGCTCGGTCACCAGGCGGGTCTTGCCGATCCCGGCCTCTCCCTGGACGGTCACCACCGCCGGGGGGTCGGTGACCGCGGCGAGCAGCGCGTCCAGCTCGGTGGCGCGGCCGACGAGGGTGGGTGAGACCACCCTCCGGCCGGCCCGCCGGGTCACGCTGTCGATCATGCCGGAAGCCTAGCCGCGCCCCGAGGGTGAGCTACCTCGCGCCGCAGACCGGGGCGGCCCGGCCGGTGCGGAGTGGGGGCTACGCTGGCGGTGTGACCGTCGCACCCGAGGGCCGCCGGCTGCTGCGCATCGAGGCGCGCAACGCGGCCACCCCGATCGAGCGCAAGCCACCGTGGATCAAGGTCCGGGCGAGCATGGGCCCGGAGTACGCGAAACTGCGCAGCCTGGTGGAACGGGAGGGGCTGCACACGGTCTGTCAGGAGGCCGGGTGCCCCAACATCTTCGAGTGCTGGGAGGACCGGGAGGCGACGTTCCTCATCGGTGGCGACCGGTGCACCCGCCGGTGCGACTTCTGCCAGATCGACACCGGGCGCCCGGACGGCTTCGACGCCGACGAGCCCCGGCGGGTGGCCGAGACGGTGGCGCGCATGGGGCTGCGGTACGCGACGGTCACCGGGGTGACGCGCGACGACCTGCCCGACGGCGGCGCGTGGCTGTACGCCGAGACCGTGCGCCAGATCCACGCCCAGGTGCCCGGTTGCGGGGTGGAGCTGTTGATCCCCGACTTCAACGGCGACCCGGCCCTGCTCGGGGAGGTGTTCAGCGCCCGGCCGGAGGTGCTGGCGCACAACGTCGAGACGGTGCCGCGGATCTTCCGCCGGATCCGACCGGCGTTCGACTACCGGCGGTCGCTGCAGGTGCTCACCCGGGCGCGCGAGGCCGGCCTGGTGACCAAGTCCAACCTCATCCTCGGCCTGGGCGAGGAGCGGGAGGAGGTCTCGCAGGCGCTGCGGGACCTGTACGACGCCGGGTGCGAGCTGGTGACCATCACCCAGTACCTGCGGCCGAGCCCCCGCCACCACCCGGTGGTGCGGTGGGTGACGCCGGAGGAGTTCGCGGAGCTGGCCGACGAGGCCCGGCGGATCGGCTTCGCCGGGGTCATGAGCGGGCCGCTGGTGCGTTCCTCGTACCGTGCCGGGCGCCTGTACCGGGAGGCGATGGCGGCGCGTACCCCGGCGCCCACCGCCACCGGGGCGTGACGCCGCGGCTCGCGGGCGCGGGCGGGTTCGATCACTTCCCCGACTAGACTCGTCCGTATGGCCAAGGGCGAGCAGCAGAAGGTGGGGTTCTTCGGGCGGCTGAAGCAGGTGGGGATGGTGTTCTCCCTCACCGCCCGGGCGGACCGGTGGTTCCTGCCGCTGGCCGTCGCCGCCGTGGTGATCCCGCTGGCGCTGACCGTGCTGCTCGTCGCCGCCACCGCCGGCTGGCTGTGGATCCCGGCGGGTGTCATGTTCGCGCTGCTCGCGCTGCTGATCGTGCTCAACGCCCGCTCCAGCCGGGTGTTCATGGAGATGGCCGAGCAGCAGCGGGGCGCGGTCGCCTCGGTGGTGGAGCGGATGCGCGGCGACTGGCGGGTGACGCCGGCGATCGCGTCCACCACCCAGATGGACATGGTGCACCTGGTGCTCAGCAGGTGCGGTGTGGTGCTGCTGGGCGAGGGGGACCCGAACCGGCTGCGGGGGATGCTGGCACAGGAGAAGCGCCGCCTGTCCAAGGTCATCGGGACCGCGCCGTTGTACGACTTCATGGTCGGCCGCGGGGAGAACCAGGTCCCGCTGGCGAAGCTGCGCTGGCGCCTGATGAAGCTGCCGAGGACCCTCAAGGGCAGGGACGTCAACGCCCTGGACAAGCGGCTGAAGGCGCTGGCGTCCCGGCCGCGGATGCCGCAGGGGGCGATCTCCCGCGACATGCTGCCCAAGGGGGTGCGGCTGCCCCGGGCCGCCCGCGGCCGGTGAGCCCGGCCCTTTCCCGGGCCGCGGGGAGCTTGGCCGGGGCGGCCGGAGCCGTCGCGGTTGCCCCCGCCCCGCCGCCCCACGGACTGCCGCCACGGCCGACTCACCGGCAGCCGTAACACGGCTGAAACGGCGCGGACACGGCCGGGCAATCGCTGCCTCCTAGCGTGGCCGGCAGGTCGATCCCACCACCTGCCAGGAGGAGACGGTGTTCACCAGCCCGGACGAGCTGCTGCGGTACATCGAGACGGAAGGCGTCAGGTTCATCGACGTTCGGTTCTGCGACCTGCTCGGGGTGATGCAGCACTTCGCGGTGCCGGTCGAGTCGTTCGACGCGGCCACCATGGAGAACGGCATCCCGTTCGACGGCTCGTCGATCCGCGGCTTCCAGCAGATCCACGAGTCGGACATGCTCCTGCTCCCGGACGTCACCACGGCGTTCATCGACCCGTTCCGGGCGGAGAAGACCCTGGCGCTCAACTTCTTCATCCACGACCCGTTCACCCGCGAGCCGTACTCCCGGGACCCCCGCCACATCGCCCGCAAGGCCGAGCAGTACCTGAAGGCGAGCGGGATCGCCGACACGGCGTACTTCGGCCCGGAGGCCGAGTTCTACATCTTCGACTCCATCCGCCACGAGACCGCGCCCTACCAGTCGTACTACTTCATCGACTCGGTCGAGGGGGCGTGGAACACCGGCCGCGAGGAGGAGGGCGGCAACCTCGGCTACAAGACCGCCTACAAGGGTGGGTACTTCCCGGTGCCGCCCACCGACCACTACGCCGACCTGCGCGCCGCCATGGTGCGCAACCTCATCAAGGTCGGCATCACCGTCGAGCGCGCCCACCACGAGGTCGGCACCGCGGGCCAGGCGGAGATCAACTTCCGGTACTCGACCCTGCTGCACTGCGCGGACACGGTGCAGCTGTTCAAGTACATCGTCAAGAACACCGCGTGGGCGCACGGCAAGACCGTCACCTTCATGCCCAAGCCGCTGTTCGGCGACAACGGGTCGGGCATGCACACCCACCAGAGCCTGTCGCTGGACGGGGAGCCCCTGTTCTACGACGAGACCGGGTACGCCGGGCTGTCCGACATCGCCCGCTGGTACATCGGCGGGCTGCTGCACCACGCGCCCAGCCTGCTGGCGTTCACCAATCCGACGGTCAACTCCTACCGGCGGTTGGTGCCCGGCTTCGAGGCGCCGGTGAACCTCGTCTACTCGCAGCGGAACCGGTCGGCGTGCGTCCGCATCCCGGTCACCGGCAACGTGGCGAAGGCCAAGCGGGTGGAGTTCCGGGTCCCCGACCCGTCCGCGAACCCCTACCTGGCGTTCTCGGCCATGCTCATGGCGGGGCTGGACGGCATCCGCAACAAGATCGAGCCGCCGGAGCCGATCGACAAGGACCTCTACGACCTGCCGCCGGAGGACTACGCCCGGGTGCAGAAGACCCCGGGCTCGCTGCCGGAGGTGCTGGAGGCCCTGCGGCGCGACCACGACTACCTGCTCGAGGGCGGGGTCTTCACCCAGGACGTCATCGACACCTGGATCGAGTGGAAGGAAGCCAACGAGATCGACCCGGTCCGGCTGCGCCCGACGCCGCACGAGTTCGCGATGTACTACGACTGCTGATGTACTACGACTGCTGAGGCGTCGACCGCCGACCTACGACCGCTCGCTACGGGGGTGGGGTGCGCAGGCGGTGCCTGCGCACCCCACCCCCGTTCGCCGTCGACACGACGACGGTCGCGCCACCTCGGCGGCCCGGTCACCGTGGCGGGCCGCCGACGGCGTGGCAGGATCGCACGGTGGACCGGCACCGCACGCCCGGCCAGGGCCGGTACGCGCACCGGGAGCGCGAGCAGCGGTGGCTGCTGCCCGGGCCACCGCCCGGCCTGGTCGACCCCGCCCGGATCGTCGACCACTACCTCGTCGGCACCCGCCTGCGCCTGCGGCGCGTGGAGACCGGGTCCGGCACCGTCTACAAGCTCGCCCAGAAGGTGCGCCCGCGGCCGGACTCCCCCGCGGAGGTCAATCTCACCAACATGTACCTGTCCGCGGACGAGTACGGCGTCCTGCGGCGCCTCCCCGGACGGGTGCTCCGCAAGACCAGGTGGCGCTGGCGGGTCGGCGACCGGCTGGTGGCGGTCGACGAGTTCGGTGGCGCGCTGACCGGCCTGACCCTCGCCGAGGTCGAGCTGTCCGACGGCGAGGAGCCGGTCGTCCTGCCCCCGCCCGCCTACGAGGTCACCCACGACGACCGGTTCTCCGGTGGCCGGCTGGCGGCCGCCGGCCCGGCGGAGATCGCCGAGCTGCTCGCGGTGGCCCGGACGGTCACCGGCACGGCCCCACGCGGCACCGGTCCGAGGCGCTCGGCGCCAGGGTGACCACCGCACGGCTGCCGGCGCCGCCACCCGGGGCGTACCCCGTGCCGGCCCGGCCTGGGAGCGACACCACCCGTACCAGCCAGTAGGCTGCGGTGCCATGAACCCGTCCCCCTCGCGGGTCCGCCGGCTGCTGCGGCCACGCAACCTGGTGGTGTCCGGGCTCGTCGTCGTGCTGCTGCTCGCGCTGGTGGCCGGTGCGGGCGCGGTGTGGGCGGTGCGCCGCCCCTTCCCCACCTACGACGGCCAGCTCGCCGTGCCCGGGCTGAGCGCCCCGGTCACCGTCCACAGAGACCGGTACGGCATCCCGCAGATATACGCGGAGACCATTGAGGACCTGTTCTTCGCGCAGGGCTTCGTGCACGCCCAGGACCGGTTCTGGGAGATGGACTTCCGGCGGCACGTCACCGCCGGCCGCACCGCCGAGCTGTTCGGCGAGGACCAGGTTCCCACCGACGCGTTCCTGCGCACCCTCGGCTGGCGACGGGTCGCGGAGGCGGAGTGGAGCATGGTCAGCCCGCAGACCCGGCGGTACCTCACCGCGTACGCCGACGGCGTCAACGCCTGGATCGCCCACACCGGCGGGCCGGCGGCCACCGGCCGCAAGTCGCTGCACTACCGCCTGCTCGGCCTGCTCAACAGCGGGTACGAGGTGGAGCCGTGGCACCCGGTGGACACCCTGGCGTGGCTGAAGGCGATGGCGTGGGACCTGCGCACGAACGTGGAGGACGAGACCGACCGGGCGCTGCTGCTGGCCGCCGGCCTGCCCGCCTCCCAGGTCGAGGAGCTCTACCCGGAGTACCCGTTCGACCGGCACGCCCCGATCGTGTCCGGCGGCCGGGTGGTCGACGGCGAGTTCGTACCCGAGGACGCCCCGGCCGACGACGAGCCGCGCGAACCGCCGGTGGAGACCCTCGCGCTCGCCGCCGACACGCTGTCGGAGATCGCCGAGCTCGCCGCCTCGGTGCCGCCGCTGCTGGGGACGGCCGGCCACGGCCTGGGCTCCAACTCGTGGGTGGTCGCCGGCGAGCACACCGCCACCGGCCTGCCCCTGCTCGCCAACGACCCGCACCTGGGCGTGAGCATGCCCGGCATCTGGTACCAGATGGGGCTGCACTGCGCCTGCGGCTACCGGGCCAGCGGCTTCACCTTCTCCGGGGTCCCCGGCGTGATCATCGGCCACAACGACCGGATCGCGTGGGGCTTCACCAACCTGGGCCACGACGTGGCCGACCTCTACCTGGAGCGGCTGGACGGCGACCGGTACCAGGTCGACGGCGCCTGGCGGGACCTGGAGGTGCGCGAGGAGACCATCCGGGTCGCCGGCGGCGAGGACGTGACGATCCGGGTCCGCAGCACCCACCACGGTCCGCTGCTGTCCGACGTGTCCGAGCAGTTCGGCGACCTGGCGGACAACCCGCGCGTGGCCGCGGCGGCCGGCGCGGACCCCGGCGAGACGCTCGGGGTGTCGCTGGCGTGGACGGCGCTGCGGCCGGGCACGACCATCGAGGCGCTGTTCGCGATCAACCGGGCGCGCGGCTGGGAGGACTTCCGCGCCGCCGCGCGGGTGTTCGAGGTGCCGGCGCAGAACATCGTCTACGCCGACGTCGACGGCGGCATCGGCTACCAGGCGCCCGGCCTCGTGCCGGTGCGCGGCGCCGGGGACGGGCGCTGGCCGGCGCCGGGCTGGGACTCCGCCTACGACTGGCAGGGTTTCCTCGACTTCGACGAGCTGCCCTGGGTGCGCGACCCGGGGTCGGGGATCATCGTCACCGCCAACCAGGCGGTGATCGGGCCCTCCTACCAGCCGTTCCTGACCAGCGACTGGTCGTACGGGTACCGCAGCGACCGGATCCGCGACCTGCTGGCCGAGGCCGTGGCGGCCGGACCGGTCGACGTGGCGACCATGGTGCGGCTGCAGGTCGACGACCGCAACGGGTTCGCCCCGACCCTCGTGCCGGCCCTGCTCGCCGCGCCCACCGCGCCGCTGAGCCGCCACGAGCAGGCCGCCCGCGACCTGCTGGCCGGCTGGGACTTCCACCAGCCCGCGGACGGCGAACCGGGCACCGACCAGGCCCGCAGCTCCGCCGCGGCGGCGTACTTCAACGCGGTGTGGCGCCACCTGCTGGAGCTGCTGTTCGACGAGCTGCCCGACGACGTGCGCCCCGACGGCGGGGACCGCTGGTTCGAGGTGGTGCGCCGGCTGCTGGACGAGCCCCGCGCGCACTGGTGGGACCGGGAGGACACGCGCACCGTGGAGACCCGCGACGACGTGCTCGCGCAGGCGCTGGCCGACGCCTACCGGGAGCTCGCCGTCGAGCTCGGCGACGACCCGACCGGGTGGCGCTGGGGCGACCTGCACACGGTGACGTTGCGGGACGCCACGTTCGGCTCCTCCGGGATCGGGGTCATCGAGGCGCTGGTCAACCGCGGACCGGTGCCCGTCGGCGGGGGCGCCGACCTGGTCAACGCCACCTCCTGGGACGCCGCGGCCGGGTACGAGGTGACCGCGAGCCCGTCCATGCGCATGGTCGTGGACCTGTCCGACCTGGACGCGTCCCGGTGGATCCAGACGACCGGCAACTCCGGCCACCCGTACCACCCGCACTACGCCGACCAGGTGGAGCTGTGGCGGACCGGTGACACGATCCCGTGGCGGTGGAACCGGGCCACGGTCGAGCAGGAGTCGGTCGCCCGGCTGGTCCTGCGGCCGTGACCCGCCGCGCCCGGCCGGTCGGGCGGACCCGCCGCCGGGGCGACCCGGTCGGCACCGGCGGCGTGGTCAGCACCGCGGGCCGGCGTCGCGCACGGCGCTGCCCACCTCGTACCGTCCGGGCGCCGGTGCGCGCAGCGTGGTCCACTCCCCCGCCCGCGCCAGGCACGCGCCGGCCGGGCCGGAGACCGTCAGGTACGGCGACCACCGCACCCGCAGCAGGACGTCCCCGGGTGCGGTCACGGTCAGCTCCACCGCGTGGGCGCGGTGGCCGGCGACCACCGCCGGGCCGTCCACCAGGCCGGTGGCGCCCACGACCTCGTACAGGGTCCAGTCGCCGCCGCGCCACACCGGCCGCAGGTACGGCAGCCCGGCGCGTACCAGCTCCGCCTCCCGCCGCCCGACCCACGACGGCGGTGACGCTGGGACCGCCACGTGGGTGACGCCGTTGTCGGCCAGCCAGCGCCGGTAGGACTCCGCGTCCAGGGTGCCGTCGAAGAACAGCGGGTTGCGGGCGGTGTCGGCCTGTCGCAGCCAGCCGCGGGCCAGGGGCACGTCCCCGAGGTACGCCGACTCCCAGTAGTTCGCGGTCGGTACCACCTCGACCCGGCCGGTGGGTTGGCGCCGGGCGAGCTCGGCGCGCAGCGGCGCGTAGTACGCCTCCCGGGCGGTCGGGTCGCCGGCCCGGGCCAGGTCCCCGTACACCACCGGCGGCTGCCAGGCGGCCAGCAGGACGAGCGCCGGGGCGAGCCAGGCCGCCGCCGGCAGCGCCCGCACCCGGCCGGGCAGCCACGCCGGTGCGGTCGCGTACGCGGCGACCAACGGCAGGGCGAACATCGCCGCCAGCCGGGTGGCGTTGAGGCCGACCGGGGTGGTGAGCAGGTACGCCGCCAGCACGCCGCCGGCCGACAGCAGCGCGCCCACCCGGATCTGCCGCACGGGCACCAGCGCCGCCACCGCCAGGCTGGCGCCGGCGGCCCGGACGGTGTCGCCGACGCTGATGTTCATCCAGCCGCCGGTGCCGAACAGCCCGGCCATGGCGGCCATGGGCACCGCCGCCCCGACCGCCAGGGCCACCCCGCCGGCCAGCGTGCGCCCGCCCGGCGCCCGGAGGCGGCCGTCCGTCGCGCCGGCGGCCAGCAGCGCCACCCCGGCGAGGCCGACGAACAGGCCGGCCACCGGGCTGGCCGCCGCGGCGGCCGCGGCCAGCCCGGCCGCCACCACGGGACGGGCGGCCCGGGGGCGGGCCGGCACGGCGACCAGGGCCAGCAGCGCCAGCAGCCCGAGCGCCACCCCGACCGCGAACGTGACCCGCCCGGAGACGAGGTTGCCGGTGAACGCCACCGCCCCGAGCACGCCGCCGAGGGCGGGTCGGCGGGCGCCGGTCCGTCGCAGCAGCTCCACCAGCGCCAGCGCGGACACGACCGCGGCGGCCGCGCCGACCGGGCGCGGCCCGGCCCAGGCCATCAGCGGCGGGGACAGCAGGCTGTACCCGAGCGGGGAGACGCCTCCGTACCAGCGCAGGTCCACCGGTGTCCAGCCGTGCGCCGCGAAGAAGTCCGCCCGGGCCACCTGCGCGGCCAGGTCGGTGCCCATGGGCGGCGCGGCCAGCCACGCGGCGGCCAGCGCCACCGCCGCCGCCGCGGTCACCCGCAGCGGGACGGGCACCGGCGGCCGGCGCGGCGACGTCCGGACGGCCCGGTGCCGCGCCGGCGCCCCGCTCACCGGTGCGGTGCGGCCCGGCTCAGCCATGGAACACCCGCTCCGCGGCGGCCCGCGACCGTCGGGTCACCTTCAGGTAGTGGTCGAGGAACTCCCCCGGCGTCGCGCCGGCGCCTAGCAGCCGGGTCACCCCGGCCAGGACCGGACCGTGCGCCGGCAGCTCGTCGCCGGGCCGCCCACGCACCAGGGCCAGGGCGTTGCGCACCCGGGCGGCGAGCCGCCACCCGTCGGCCAGCGCGCGGGCGTCGGCGGGGTCCACCAGGCCGGCCTCCTCCGCGGCGGCCAGCGCGGCCAGGGTGCCGGTGGTGCGCAGCCCCGGATGGGCGCCGCCGTGACGCAGCTGCAGCAGCTGCACCGCCCACTCCACATCGGACAGGCCTCCCCGGCCGAGCTTGGTGTGGGTCCGCGGGTCGGCGCCGCGGGGCAGCCGTTCGGTCTCCACCCGGGCCTTGAGGCGACGGATCTCCACCACCTGCTCGCGCCGCAACCCGTCCGCCGGGTACCGCACCCGGTCGGCCAGCGCTAGGAACCGCCGGCCCAGGTCCTCGTCGCCGCACACGTACCGGGCGCGCAGCAGCGCCTGCGCCTCCCACACCCGCGACCAGCGCCGGTAGTACCGCTCGTACGCGGCGAGGCTGCGCACCAGCGGCCCCTGCCGCCCCTCCGGACGCAGGTCCGCGTCGACGTCCAGCGGTGGGTCGGTCGCCGGGGCGGCGAGCAGGGACCGCAGCCGCTGCGCCACCGCGTGCGCGACCGCGCCCGCCGCCTCGTCGTCCCAGCCGTCGGCCGGCTCGTAGACGAACAGCACGTCCGCGTCGGACGGGTAGCTCATCTCGGCGCCGCCGAGCCGGCCCATCCCGATGACGGCCAGCGAGATCCCGGCCGGCGCGGTGGCGCGGGCGGCAGCCAGCGCGGCCGCCAGCGTGGCGTCGGTGACGTCCGACAGCGCCCGCCCCACCTCGACCACGTCCACGGTTCTCGCGGGTGCGAGGTCACCGGCGGCGGCGAGCACGTCGGCCGCGGCGATCCGGAACAGCTCCCGCCGCCGCAGCGCCCGCACCGCGGCCACCGCCGCCGTCGGGTCCGGCTCGGGTGGCGCCAGGTGGCGGGCGGCCGCGGCCGCGAACCCGTCCCGCAGTCCCGCCGCGGGCCGGGGCACGAGCTCGTCGTCGTCGGCGAGCAGCCGCAACGCCTCCGGATCGTGGGCGAGCAGGTCGGTGCACCAGCGCGACAGTCCCAGCACACGCGCCAGCCGTCGCGCCACCGGGCCGCCGTCGCGCAGCAGCCGCAGGTACCACGGGACCGCGCCCATGGCGGTGGAGACCTGCCGGTAGGCCAGCAGGCCGCGGTCGGGCTCGGGCACGTCGGCGAACTCCTCCAGTAGCACCGGCAGCAGGGTGCGCTGGATCGCCGCCGCGCGGGACACCCCGCCGGTGAGCGCCTGCAGGTGCCGCAGGGCGCCGGCCGGGTCGGCGAACCCCAGCACCTTCAGCCGCGCACCGGCCGCCTCGGGCGTCAGGCGCAGGCCCTCGGTCGGCACCCTCGCCACGGCCTCCAGCAGCGGCCGGTAGAGCAGCTTGGCGTGCAGCCGCCGCACCTGGGCGGCGTGCGCCACCCAGTCGGCGCGGAAGGCCTCCACCGGGTCGCCGCCACCCGGTCCCGGGTAACCCAGCGCGTGCGCCAGCCACCGCAGGGCCGCCGGGTCCTCGGGTACGAGGTGGGTGCGGCGCAGCCGCTGCAGCTGCAGCCGGTGCTCCACCCGGCGCAGGAACCGGTACGCGGCCACCAGCGCGTCCCCGTCGGCGCGGCCGACGTACCCGCCGTCGACCAGCGCCCGCAGCGCGGGCAGCGTGCCGGCCACGCGCAGGCTCTCGTCGCCGCGGCCGTGCACCAGCTGCAGCAGCTGCACGGCGAACTCGACGTCCCGCAGCCCGCCGGGACCACGTTTGATCTCCCGGTCGACGTGCGCCGCCGGCACGTTGGCGACGATCCGCTGCCGCATGGCGCGGATGTCCTCCACCGCGTCCGGGCGCTGCGTCGCCGACCAGATCAGCGGTTGGAGCCGGGCCAGCCAGTCGGCCGCCAGCGCGAGGTCGCCGGCGACCGGACGGGCCTTCAGCAGCGCCTGGAACTCCCAGGTGTGGGCCCACTTCCGGTAGTAGGCCAGGTGGCTGGCGAGGGTGCGCACCAGCGGGCCGTGGTGGCCCTCGGGCCGCAGCCCGGCGTCGACCGGCCAGGCCGCCTCGGCGCAGATCTCCATCAGCCGGCGGGCCACGACCGTGGCCGCCTCGAGCGCCGCGCCGTCGGCCGCCACGAAGATGACGTCCACGTCGGAGACGTAGTTGAGCTCGTTGCCGCCGCACTTGCCCATCGCCACCACCGCGAGCCCGACGTCGGCCGCCGGGTCCGCACCGGTCGTGACCTCCGCGGCGGCGATCCGGAACGCGGCGGCGAGGGTGGCGTCGGCGAGCGCGGACAACCTGGCCATGACCTGCTCCACGTCGGCCTCGCCGGTGAGGTCGTCGGCGGCGATGCGCAGCAGGGCCCGGCGGTAGCTCAGGCGCAGCCCGGCGGCGTCGGTCACGCCGTCGTGCACCGCGGCGGGGGGTGACCCGGTGAGCACCCGCCACTGCGTGGGGTGGGCCACCAGGTGGTCGCCGAGCGCCACGGAGGCGCCCAGCACGGCGACCAGGCGGCGCCACGGGTCGCCACCCTCGGCGCGGGCGGCGCGCAGCTCGTCGGCGATCCCGGCCCGGACGGCCGCCTCCTCCAGCCGCTCCAGCTGGCGGGCGGCCAGGTGGGGGTCGGCGGCGGTGGCGACCGCCTCGTAGCGGGCCAGGGCGGAACCCCGACCGCGCGGGCCGAGTCCGGGTGCCGCCTGCGCCGCCACGTCACCGTCCCAGCAGTGGCAGGTCCCGGCCGACCGGCGCCAGCTTCCCCTGGGCGAGCGCGGCGAACCGGGCGGCGAACGGCTGCCACACCTCGGCGACGTCGTCGAGCACCCGTTCGGTGGCGGCGACCACCCGGTCGGCGTCGAGGCCGAGCCGCTCCAGCAGCTCGCCGCTGGTTGCCGCCCACCGCCGCACCATCGGCAGGTCCGGCTCGATGTGGAACTGCAGGCCCCAGGCGGACGGGCCGATCCGGAACGCCTGGTGGTGGCAGCGCGGTGAGGCCGCCAGCAGCACCGCGCCGGCCGGCAGTTGGGTGATCTCGTCCTGGTGCCACTGGATCACGTCCGGGGTGAACGGCACCGGGGCGAACAGCGGGTCGGCACCGGCGGCGTCGCGCCGGGCGACCAGGTTGGGGCCGATCTCCGGGCCGGCCGCGGCGGGCGCCACCTCCGCGCCGGTGGC
>VSBZ01000079.1:0-17009 GCA_047459215.1 Micromonosporaceae bacterium
GGGGGGGGGGGCCCCGCCGTACCCGCGGGTGGTCGAGGTCGGCCACCTCCCGCAGCGCCACCTCCGGCGGCCCGGGCACCGGCGGGCCGAGCAGGAGCACGTCGATGCTGTTCACCCGCCGGCCCAGCTTGCGCTCGCAGGCGTGCAGGAACGGCGGGTTCATCGGCGCCGACAGGTCGCCGTCGGGCACCTGGGCGGCCACCCACGCCGGGTCGAGGTCGGCGGCGACGACGATCCGGCCGGGGAAGGACAGGACCGCCGGGTTGCCGGCCGGTGCCGGCACGACCGACAGCCAGGGGTCGGTCGGGAGGGGCTGGCCGCGTTCGACCTGCGCGAGCAGGTCGGCGAGCGTGGTCACGCGGCGCGCCGCGGCTGGTACTCGCGCGGCACGATCGTCGGGTTGACGTTCTTCTCCACCACGTCGCGGGTGATGAGGACCTTCGCGGCGTCCGGGTCGCTGGGCACCTCGTACATGACCGGCAGCAGGACCTCTTCCATGATCGCCCGCAGCCCCCGGGCGCCGGTCCCCCGCTTCATGGCCTGGTCGGCGATCGCTTCCAGGGCCTCCTGCTCGAACTCCAGCGCGACCCCGTCCAGCTCGAACAGCTTCTGGTACTGCTTGACGAACGCGTTGCGCGGCTCGGTGAGGATGCGCACCATCGCCTCGCGGTCCAGGCTGCGGACCGTGGTGATGACCGGCAAGCGGCCGATGAACTCCGGGATCAGCCCGTACTTGAGCATGTCCTCGGGCATGACCTGGGCGAGCAGGTCGTCGATGCTGCGCTCGGACAACGGTCGCAGGTTGGAGCCGAAGCCCACCCCGCCGCGGCCGAGCCGCGCGGCGATGATGTCCTCCAGGCCGGAGAACGCGCCGCCCAGGATGAACAGGATGTTCGTGGTGTCGACCTGGATGAACTCCTGGTGGGGGTGTTTGCGGCCGCCCTGGGGCGGCACGCTCGCCACCGTGCCCTCGAGGATCTTCAGCAGGGCCTGCTGCACGCCCTCGCCGGAGACGTCCCGGGTGATGGACGGGTTCTCCGCCTTGCGCGCCACCTTGTCGATCTCGTCGATGTAGACGATCCCGGTCTCGGCGCGCTTGACGTCGTAGTCGGCGGCCTGCACGAGCTTGAGCAGGATGTTCTCCACGTCCTCCCCGACGTACCCGGCCTCGGTGAGCGCGGTGGCGTCGGCGATCGCGAACGGGACGTTGAGCATCCGGGCGAGGGTCTGCGCGAGGTGGGTCTTGCCGCAGCCGGTCGGCCCGATGAGCAGGATGTTGGACTTGGCGATCTCCACCGGCTCGCCGTCGCCGGAGTGGCGCGCGCTGCCGGCCTGGATGCGCTTGTAGTGGTTGTAGACCGCTACGGACAGCGCCTTCTTGGCCTGCTCCTGGCCGACGACGTACTGGTCGAGGAAGGCGCTGATCTCCTTGGGCTTGGGAAGGTCACCGCCCCAGGGCCGTTCGTGGGACTCGGCGAGCTCCTCCTCGATGATCTCGTTGCACAGCTCGATGCACTCGTCGCAGATGTACACGCCGGGTCCGGCGATGAGCTTCTTGACCTGCTTCTGCGACTTGCCGCAGAACGAACACTTCAGCAGGTCGCCGCCGTCACCGATCCGTGCCACCCACGTCTCCCCACTACTCGACGGCCCGCGCCCCGTGCCAGCGGTCGCGCCGCCGCACCGGACGGCGCAGCGCCGGCCTCCGTACGGTCTGGCATCGACGTTACCCCGTCGGGGGTCGAATGCGCGTCCCGCACACAGGTGTGTCGGGGACGGCACGGGTCGGGCGTCCGGTCACGGACGCCCGACCCGTGCCGTCGAGGCGTACCAGGCGCGCGGCCGGGGCGGTCAGGCAGCCGCGGCCGCGGCCGCCGCCACGGTCAGCGGCGCCTTCTTCCGGCTACCGAGGACGACGTCGACCAGGCCGTACTCCTTCGCCTCCTGGGCCGTCATGATCTTGTCGCGGTCGATGTCCTTGCTGACCCGCTCCACCGGCTGGCCGCTGTGCTTGGCGATGATCTGCTCCAGCTGGGTCCGCATCCGCATGATCTCCCGGGCCTGGATCTCGATGTCCGAGCTCTGGCCGTAGCCGCCCTCCATGGAGGGCTGGTGGATGATGATGCGGGAGTTGGGCAGCGCCATCCGCTTGCCCGGCGTCCCCGCGGCCAGCAGCACCGCGGCCGCGCTCGCCGCCTGCCCCAGGCAGACCGTCTGGATCTCCGGCCGCACGTAGAGCATCGTGTCGTAGATCGCCGTCATGGCCGTGAACGAGCCGCCCGGCGAGTTGATGTACATGATGATCTCGCGATCCGGGTCGTTGCCCTCCAGCGTCAGCAGCTGGGCCATGACGTCGTTGGCGGACGTGTCGTCGATCTGCGCGCCGAGGAAGATGATCCGGTCCTCGAAGAGCTTGTTGTACGGGTTCGACTCCTTGATCCCGTACGAGGTGCGCTCGACGAACGACGGCACGATGTACCGGTTGTGGAACTCCCGCAAACCGGGAGGGATCCGCAGATCGGTCATGACTCGCCTCCGGAGTTCCGGGTGCCGGCACCGGCCGGAACCTGCGCCGCACCGGTGATCACACGATCGATGAAGCCGTACTCGAGCGCCTCCTGAGCGGTGAACCACCGGTCACGGTCGGAGTCGGCCTCGATCTGCTCCACCGACTGGCCGGTGTGGAACGCCACCCGCTCCTGGAACATCTTCTTGGTGTAGATCAGCTGCTCGGCCTGGATCGCGATGTCGGCCGCGGTGCCGCCGACGCCACCGGACGGCTGGTGCATCATGATCCGGGCGTGGGGCAGAGCGTACCGCTTGCCCTTCGTCCCGGCGCACAGCAGCAGCTGGCCCATGGAGGCCGCCATGCCCAGCGCCGTCGTCACCACGTCGTTCTCCACGAACTGCATGGTGTCGTAGATGGCCATGCCGGCGTCGACCGACCCGCCCGGCGAGTTGATCCACAGGTTGATGTCGCGGTGAGGG
Source organism: Micromonosporaceae bacterium (assembly GCA_047459215.1). Taxonomy (GTDB): domain Bacteria; phylum Actinomycetota; class Actinomycetes; order Mycobacteriales; family Micromonosporaceae; genus Natronosporangium. The sequence goes on from VSBZ01000079.1 coordinate 2,989, forward strand.
TCCTCGGCGGCCAGCAGGAGCAACTGGGCGCACACCCGGTTGGCCACCTCGCCGGTCACCTCGCTGCCGAGGAAGATGATCCGCTCCCTCAGCAGCCGCTGGTAGATCATGTCGTCGAGGCTGCCGCCGAACGTGTCGCGCGACCGGGACTGGACGTCCGACAACCACCGCAGGGCCGGATAGTTGAAACCTTCCTGGTACGTCACGCCCTCGACACTAGCCGGGCCCCCGGTTGCCGGACACGCGTCGGTGGGCGGGTTTCGCGCAGCGCGGACAAGCACCGTGCCGCGCCGCCCGGACGGGCGCCGGATCGCGCGGCGTGACCCGCCACCACCGCGGGGACCGGCGTCACGGGGTGACGCACGTCATGGTGCGGCGCGGGCCGGCCGGCCCGCCCGTCAGCCCTCGGCCTGTCCGCCGCCGGACCCGGTGCCCGCGCCCGCCGACCCGGGGTCCCCGGCGGCGGGCTCGGCGGCCCCACCGGCCGAGCCGGCGTCCCCGGCAGCGGGCGCGGCGGCCCCACCGGCCGGGGCGATCTCCTCGTCGCTGAGCCGCGGGTTGACCCGGGCGCCCGCGGTGTCGGTGATGGTGATCCGGTCCATGACGAGGCTGAGCGCCCGGCTGCGGCGGACGTCGGCGTACACCGACGCCGCGGCGCCGGACTTGACCAGCTCGTCGTAGTAGCGCTGCGGCTCCATCCCGGCGCGCCGGGCCCGCAGGGCCACCTCCCGGCCGAACTCCTCGTCGGAGACCTGCACCTGCTCGGCGTCGGCGATCGCGTCCAGGAGGAGCTGGATCCGCACCGTGCGGCTGACCGACGCGGTCAGCTCGTCGTCGAGCTCCTGCTCGGTGCGGCCCTCCCGGGCCAGGAAGTCGGCCAGCGTCTGCCCGACCTGCTGCAGGTCCTCGACCAGGTGGGCCTTGCGGTGGGCCACCTCGTCCCGGACCACGCCCTCGGGAGCGGGCAGCCCGGTGCGCTCCAGCAGCGTGTCCAGGGCCCGGTCCCGCGCGGTGTACAGCTGGCTGAGGCGCTTGCCCCGCTCCACCCGCTGCCGGATGTCGGCGCGCAGCTGGTCGAGGGTGTCGAACTCGCTGGCGAGCTGGGCGAAGTCGTCGTCCAGCGGCGGCAGCTCCTTCTCCTTGACGGAGCGCACGGTCACGGTCACGTCCGCTTCCCGCCCGGCGTACTCGCCGCCCACGAGGGTGCTGCGGAAGGTGGTCTGGTCCCCAGCGGACATTCCGACCAGGACCTCGTCCAGGCCGTCCAGCAGCCGGCCGCTGCCCACCTCGTGGGAGACGTTGGTGGCGGTGCCGCCCTCGACGACCTGCCCGTCCACCCTCGCCTCGAGGTCGATCTGCACGTAGTCGCCGTTGCCCGCCGGCCGGGACACGGTGCGCAGCGTGGCGAAGCGGTCCCGCAGCGCGTTGAGCTGCTCCTCCACCTCGTCGTCGGTCACGGTGACCTCGTCGACGGTGACCGTGATCCCGGCGAGGTCGGGCAGGTCGACCTCCGGGCGCACGTCCACCTCGGCGGTGAACCGCAACGGCTGCCCGTCGTCGAACTCGACGTTGCCGACCTCGGGCCGTCCGATCGACTTGACCTGGTGCTCCCGCAGCGCGGCGTACAGCTGCTGCGGCACCACTTCCTGCACCGCCTCGTTGAGCACGACCCCGCGGCCGATCCGGCGGTCGATCACCGCCGCCGGCGCCCGGCCGCGACGGAAGCCGGGAATGTTGACCTGCTGAGCGATTGTCCGGTACGCCCGCTTGAGGCTGGGCTCCAGCTCCGCGAACGGGACCTCGATCGCCAGACGCACGCGGGTCGGGCTGAGCGTCTCGACGGTGCTCTTCACAGACGTTCTCCTCGCAGATGTGGACGACCCGACCGGTCGAGTGTAGGCGAGACGTCTCGGCGCCAGCCGCGGCGTCCCGACCTCAGCTGCAGTGTCCCCGCCTCGGCCGCGGTGCCCCCGCCTCAGCTGCGGTTCTTGCCCAGCAGGCGGGAGGCGAGCACCGCCGCCTGGGTCCGGCGCTCCACCCCCAGCTTCGCGAGCATGCTGGAGACGTAGTTCTTCACCGTCTTCTCGGCGAGGAACATCTTCGCCGCGATCTCCCGGTTGGTCAGGCCGGCCGCGACGTGCTCCAGGATGCGGCGCTCCTGCGCGGTCAGGGCACGCAGCTCCGGGGGCTCCTCGGCGGGGTGACGGATCCGGTCGAGCACGCGCTGCGTCACCGCCGGATCCAGCAGCGACTGGCCGGCCGCCACCCGGCGGACGGTGTCCACCAGGTCGCTGCCCTTGATCTGCTTCAGGACGTACCCCGCGGCGCCTGCCATGATCGCCGCGAAGAGCGCCTCGTCGTCCTCGTACGAGGTGAGGATGAGGCCCTTGATCGTCGGGTCGACGCTGCGGATCTCCCGGCACACGTCGATGCCGCTGCCGTCGGGCAGGCGGGCGTCCAGGATCGCCACGTCGGGCCGCAGCGCCGGGATCCGGCGGGTGGCCTCGGCGGCGGAGCCGGACTCCCCCACCACCTCGATGTCGCCCTCGGCGGTCAGCAGCTCGGCCACGCCTCGACGGACCACCTCGTGGTCGTCGAGCAGGAACACGCGGATCACGTACTCTTCTTACCTCACCCACGGACGCCTCGTCACCGTGCCGGCAGCCACGTCGCCGGTGTGGCTCCGGGAGGCGGGTCACCGGCGCGGCGGGCCCGCCGGCGTCGGACGGTCCGGCGGACGAGCTTCTCCAGCTCGACGACGACCACGATGCTCAGCGCCACCGGGACCAGGCGCAGCCACGCGTCCGCGCTGATCGGCTCGACCCGCAGCAGCCACTGCGTGGGCGGCAGGTACAGCGCGCCGACGTGGACGGTCAGCGCGGCGACCGAGGAGATGAGCAGGAACCGGTTGGCCAGGGGGCTGATCCGGAAGGTGGACTCATGCTCCGCCCGGGCGTTGCCCAGGTGGAAGGCCTGGAACACGACCATCGTGGTGAGAGCCACGGTCCGCGCCTGGTCCACCGACGCGCCCTGGTCGTACCACGACCACCAGAACATGGTCAGCGTCCCGGCGGCCATCACCAGCCCCACCAGGCCGGTGCGCCACCACAGCACCCGCGACAGGATGCCCTCCCCCGGCGGGCGGGGCCGGCGGCGCAGCACGTCCCTCTCGCCCGGCTCGAACGCCATCGCCAGGTCCTGCAGGCCGTTGGTCACCAGGTTGAGCCACAGCAGCTGCGCAGGCAGCATGAGCAGCGGCCAGCCGAGCAGCATGGCGACCAGGATCGCCGCCACCGTGGCCGCGCCGGTCGAGATGAGGAAGAAGGCCGCCTTGCGGATGTTGTCGAACGCGACCCGACCCTCCTCGACGGCGCTGGCGATCGAGACGAAGTTGTCGTCGGTGAGGACGATGTCCGCCGCCTCCCGCGCCACGTCCGTCCCGCTGCGTCCCATCGCCACCCCGATCGCGGCGGCCTTGAGCGCGGGGGCGTCGTTGACGCCGTCGCCGGTCACCGCCACCACCTCGCCGCGCCGCTTGAGGGCGTCGACGATCCGCAGCTTGTGCTCGGGCGCCGTCCGCGCGTACACGGCCACGTGGCCGACCCGCCGATCGAGCTCCTCGTCGTCCATCCGCTCCAGCTCGGCACCGGTGAGCACCTCGGCGCCGGGCTCGGCGATGCCCAGCCGGGCGGCGATGGCGCTGCCGGTGGCCGCGTGGTCGCCGGTGATCATGATGACCCGGATGCCGGCCCGCTGGCAGGCCGCGACCGCCTCGGCCACACCCTCCCGGGGCGGGTCCATCATCCCGACCAGGCCGAGCAGCACCAGCCCCTCCGGCTCGGCGACGTCGTCCGGGTCGGCGGGCGGCTCCGGCAGGCGGCCGTGCGCGGTCGCCAGGACCCGCAGCCCCTGGGCGGCGAGCTGGCTGGCGGCCGCCGCCACCTGGTCGTGGTCCAGCGGCACGACGGTGCCGTCGGCGGCCAGCTGGCGGTCGCACATGGCCATGATCCGTTCCGGACCGCCCTTGGCGTACACCATGTGCTCCCCGTCGACCTCCCACACCGCCGCGCAGTAGCGGCGCTCCGGCTCGAACGGGATCTCCGCGAACAGCCCGTGCTCCTCCCGCAGCTCGGCGGGGATGAGCCCGGCGTCCATGGCGGCGACGAGCAGGGCGACGTCGGTCGGGTCGCCGGTGGCGTGGATGCCCTCGCTGGTCAGGTACGCCTGCGCCTCGTTGGCGAGCACCCCGGCCACCAGCACCTGGTGCACGGGCGACCCCGGCTCGACCGGCCCGTCGGCGGGTCGGAACTGTCCCCCCACCCACAGCTGCCGCACCCGCATCCGGTTCTCGGTCAGCGTGCCGGTCTTGTCGGAGCCGATGACGGTGGTGCTCCCGAGGGTCTCCACCGCGTTCAGGCGCCGCACGATGGCGTTGCGCCGCGCCATCCGGTGCACGCCCAGGGCCAGCGCCACCGTGACCACGACCGGCAGTCCCTCGGGGACGGCGGCCACGGCCAGGGCCACCGCGGTGCGGAACATCTGGCGCGCCTGCTCGCCGACGGCCAGCCCCACGGCGAACGCCGTCGCGGCGGAGACCGCCACGGCCAGCCCGATGAGCCGGGCGAACCGGGCCATCCGCGCCTGCAGCGGGGTGACGCTGACCGGCTCGCGCCGGATCATGCCCGCGATCGCACCCAGCTCGGTGGCGGCGCCGGTGGCCACGGCCACCCCGCGGCCCCGACCGCTGGTCACCACGGCGCCGGTGTACGCCATGCTGTGCCGGTCGGCCAGCTCCGTGTCCTCCGGCACCGGGGCGACCCCCTTGCGCACCGGCCGGGACTCCCCGGTCAGCAGCGACTCGTCCACCTCCAGCCCGGTCGCCCGGGTCAGCCGCAGGTCCGCGGGGATCCGGGTCCCGGGTTCCAGCAGGACCAGGTCCCCGGGAACGAGGTCCCGGCTGTCGACCTCCCGCTCGTGCCCGTCGCGGACCACCCGGGCGACCGACACCGCCATCTGCGCGAGGGCCCGCACCGCCAGCTCGGCCCGGCGCTCCTGCGCGAACCCGATCGCCGTGTTGAGGCCGAGGGCCACGGCGATGACCGAGGCGTCCAGGAACTCCCCCAGCAGCAGGGTCACGGCCAGGGCGACGAGGAGGATGTAGATCAACGGGCTGCGGACCTGCCGGAACAGCAGCGCCACGACGGAGGGGGGCGGCTCCTCCTCCAGCCGGTTGGGACCGTACGTCCGCTGCCTGGCGGCGACCTCGGCGGCGGTGAGCCCCCGGTCCCCGGTGCCGAGCCGGGCGGCGACCTCGGCGGCCGGCAGCGCGTGCCAGGCCACGTCCCCGGCGTGGCCGGGGCGCTCCGGGTGCCCGTCACGGTGCTCCACGGTCATCGCCCCCAGCGTCCCGACCGGCCGCCCCGGTCCGCCAGGGTCCACGGTCCCCAGGTCACCGGTAGCCGTACCGTCCGTGCAGGCGGACGAACCTGGCCGGCACGACGTGCTCCCGCTCGACCAGTCCCTCCGGGGTCCGCTCGAACGCGACCACCTCGTCCTCCCCGCCCGGGCCGACCGGCTGCACCAGCCGGCCGCCCACCCGCAGCTGGTCGACCAGCGGGGACGGCACCCGCGGGAACGCGGCCGAGACCAGCACCGCGTCGTAGGGCGCCCCGTCGCTGACGCCGAGGGTGCCGTCGCCGACCACCACCCGGACGTTGTCGACCCCCGCGGCGGCCAGGTGGCGCCGCGCGGCCTCCGCCAGGTCCGGCCACCGCTCGACGCTGGTGACGTGCGCGGCCAGCCGGGCCAGCAGCGCGGTCTGGTACCCGTACCCGGTACCGACCTCGAGCACCCGCTCGTCGCCGCGCAACCGCAGCGCCTGCACCATCCGGGCGGACAGGGACGGCTGGGTGGTGACCTGGTCGTGCGGGATGGGGATCGGCCGGTCCCGGTACGCGACGTCGGCGTACCCGGGCGGGACGAAGTCGGCCCGACGGACCTCCCGGACCGCCGCCAGCACCCGCGGGTCGTCGACCCCGGCGTCCCGGGACGCCCGCACGAGATCCTCCGGGCCGGCCACGCGGCCACCGTACCCGGCGGGGTGCGGACCCAACCGCGGGTCGAGGCGTACGAGAAGGGTCGACGGGGTATGGACCGCTACCGAACCGCCGGGACCGGGGTGGCCGGACCGGGGCGGGCACGAGGAGGGAGGTGGCGATGGGTACGGCCGGCGAGCCGCCGGCCCCGTCGGAGGACGGGCGTCACCGACGGCGCCTCGGCGTCGCGGTCCTGATCGGAGTGCTCGTCGTCCTGCTGTGCTGTGCCGGGGCGGTGGTGGTGACCGCGGTGGCCCCCGACACCGACGAGGAGGAGGGGTCGCACACCATGGGCGGGCCTCCGGCTGCCGGGCCGGTGGCGGTGGCGCCGCTCGCCTGACCGGGTACGCGCCCGACATCCGCCGCCGGCACGCGGTGGACACCGCGTGCCGGCGGCGGATGTCGCTCCGGTGGTGGGGTGCCGCCGACCGGGCACCGGTCCGGGGTGGACGCGGGCCGGGCGACGGCGCCGGTACGCGGTCGACGTGGGCCCGCCGGCCGCCGGCCGTCGATGCGGTCGGCGAGCGCCACGCCGATGGGTACGGAGCCGCGAGCACGGGCCGGACATGAATGGCGGCGGCGTGGCTCCACCCCCGACGAGCCACGCCGCCACCGTACCGGGAGGGCATCCGGAACCAGGTCCCCGACTCCGAGCCGTCGCGGGATACTGTGCCCGACCAACCTTGGTCCGGCCTGGGGCGAACCTGAGAATCACCTGGCAGTCCCGGTTCGTCCCATGTGGCGGGAGGGGCCATCCGTCCAGGGGACGGGCCACCGGCACGGAGCGGGGCCGCCCGGAGCGGCCGGGACCGGGCGGGCGGGAGCGCCCACCGGACCGGGTGGGAGCCGGGCGGCCGGACCGGGTGCCCGTGGACCCGCGGCCCTGGCCCGCCGCCCAGGGCCGGTGCCACGGTGGAGGCGTGGCGCTCCCCGTACCCGCGCCCCGCGACGCGGCCGCCCCGGCGGTGCAACCGTCCGGCGTGCCCGCGCGTACCTCCCATGTGCGCACCACACTCACGTCCCGCCTGGCGGCGGCGGCCGCGGCCGCGCTCGTGACGCTGGCCGGATGCGCCGGACCCGACCTCGGTGCCACCGGCCCGGGTCCCGGCGACGGCCCGGCGACGGCACCGGCTCCGCTGCCGACCGCCTCGCCGCCGACGCAGATCCGGGACACGCCGCCCGCCCCGGCCGGACCGCAAGCGCCCGCGACCGGCTTTCCCGCACCGACGTCGCCACCCGCCCCGCAACCGGCGGTCCTGCGCCTCGGCGACCGCGGCGACGAGGTCCGCGACCTGCAGCAGCGGCTGTCCGCGCTCGGCTACTGGCTGGGCGAGCCTGACGGGGTGTTCGGCGACGCCACCCTCCACGCGGTGCTCGCCTTCCAGAAGGTCGAAGGGCTGGCCCGCGACGGCGTCGTCGGCCCGCGGACCCGGCGGGCACTGGCGTCGGCGTCCCGCCCGCAGCCGCGCAGCGACACGGGCCACGTCGTCGAGGTCGACCTCGCCCGGCAGGTGCTCATCGTCGCCGTCGACGGACGGGTCCGGTACGTGTTGGACGCGAGCACCGGTGCCGTGCCCGGAACCACCCCCACCGGACACTTCGAGGTGTTCCGGGACGTCGACGGGTACGACCCCGGCCCGCTCGGCACGCTCTACCGGCCGAAGTACTTCCACGGTGGGGTCGCGGTGCGCGGCTACCCGGACGTGCCGCCGTACCCGGCCTCCCACGGGTGCGTCCGGGTCACCAACGCGGCGATGGACCTGCTGTGGAGCGAGGACCACCTGCCCGTCGGGCAGGCGGTCTGGGTCTACTGACGCCACCGGCCCCTCCGCGCCTGGACCGTCCCCCGCCACCGGGGCACCGGCGAGCCCCCACGGCGCCAGCGGCCCGCCTCGACGGCGCGGCCCGCCCCACCGGCGCCAGCGGCCCGCGTGAACCGTTGACACGGTTTCCCGGCCGTCCCTACGGTGGACCAACCGACCCGGACGGTCGCCGCCACGCCGTGGGAGGTCCGCCGTGATCAGCGACGCCAACCACGTCCCGTTGAGCCCGTTGACGTTCCTCGCCCGTGCCCGGCGGACCTTCCCCACCCGGACCGCGGTCGTCGACACCGACGGCACCGAGGTCACCTACGAGCAGCTGGCCGCCGACTGCGACGCGCTCGCCGGGGCGCTGCGCGCCACCGGGATACGGCCGGGTGACCGGGTCGCGGTCCTCGACCTCAACACCCGCTGGTTGCTGGCGGCCCACTACGGCGTGCCGGGAGCGGGTGCGGCCCTGGTGGCGCTCAACACCCGCCTGGCGGCCGCGGAGTACCGCGCCATCCTCACGCACGCGCGGGCGCGGGTGCTGCTCGTCTCGCCGGTGCTGGTGACGGCCCTCGGGGTGGCGCGCGCGGCCGACCTGCCGGTGGAGACGGTGGTGCTGCTCCCCGGCACCTCCGGGGGTCCGGCCGGTGCCGACCTGCCGGGCGCGGAGCCGTACGAGCGGTGGGTGGCGCGGGCGGACGGCGCGCCGGCGCGGCCACCCGCCGACGAGCTGGACATGATCGCGGTCAACTACACCAGCGGCACGACCGGATCCCCGAAGGGCGCGGTCTACACGCACCGCGGTGCGTACCTCAACGCGGTCAGCGTCGCCCTGGAGTTCGGCCTGACCCCGGACAGCTGGTACCTGTGGACCCTGCCGATGTTCCACTGCAACGGCTGGTCGTTCACCTGGGGGGTCACCGCCGTGGGCGCCACCCACGTGTGCCTGCCCTCGTTCGACGCGCGGCGGGCGCTGGAGCTCATCGACCGGTACCCGGTGTCCCACCTGTGCGGTGCGCCGGTGGTGCTCAACGACCTGGCCCGGGTCGGCGCCGCCCAGGGGTTCGTCGCCCGGCGCCCGGTGCGGGCGGCGGTGGGCGGCGCACCGCCGACGAAGGAGACCATCGCCGCGGTCCAGGCGATGGGGATACGCGTGACGCACCTGTACGGGCTGACGGAGACGTACGGGCCGGCGACGGTGTGCACGTACCAGCCGGGCTGGACCGACCTGCCGCCGGCGGAGCTGGCCCGGCGGATCAGCCGGCAGGGCGTGCCGACGGTGGCCGTGGCCGACGTGCGGGTCGCGGACGAGCACGGCCGACCGGTACCCGCCGACGGACGGACGGTCGGCGAGATCCAGGTGCGGTCCAACACCGTGACGGCCGGGTACCTGGACGACGAGGCGGCCACCGCGGAGGCGTTCCGGGGTGGCTGGTTCCACACCGGCGACCTCGGCGTCACCCACCCGGACGGGTACATCGAGCTGGTGGACCGCGCCAAGGACATCATCGTCAGCGGCGGCGAGAACATCGCCTCGGTGGAGGTGGAGAAGGTCCTGGTCGAGCATCCGGACGTCCTCGAGGCGGCGGTGGTCGCCGTACCGGACCAGCGGTGGGGCGAGCGGCCGGTGGCGTTCGTGACCCGGAGCCGGGACACCCTGACCGAGAAGGAGCTCATCGACGTCGTCCGGCAGCGGCTGGCGCACTTCAAGGCGCCGGACCGCATCTGGTTCCAGGACCTGCCGAAGACGTCGACCGGCAAGGTCCGCAAGCACGTGCTGCGCGCCCTGGCCCGCGCCCGGCAGGCGGCGGGCGCGCCCGACGCCGGCTAGTCCCTCCGGTCAGGACAGAGCCTCGACCGACACCACCGTCACCTCGTCCCGGGCGGCCCGGGCGAGGTCCGGGTCCAGGGTGACCAGCGCGTCGGCCTGGAGGCGGGTGAGCGCCACGTACTCGGCGTCGAGCGTGTCGTCCCAGCCGAGCCGCTCGGCGATCCGCCAGGCGAGGTTCTGCAGGACCCGGTCGCCGAGCAGCCGGATGCGTGTGCCGCGCACGTACTCCAGCCGGCGGACCGCCTCCTCGCGGGTGAGCCGACCCTCGCGCACCGACCGGTAGAGGCGCGACAGCACCTGGGAGCGGAACAGGGTCGGGGCCAGCAGCCGGTGCCCGTCCCCGACCTCGGCGCCCCGCTCGGCCAGGTGCAGCGCCACGTCGGGGGTGATCACGTATCTCGCCACCGAGGTCGCCTCTTCCCGTGTCAGTGGACCAGCCAGACCCGCCACAACGCGGCGGGGTCGGACAACGGGTCGCCGTGCACCAGGACCAGGTCCGCCGGGCCGCCCTCGCGGATGACCCCCGCGTCCGGCTCCCCCAGCAGCGTGCCGCCGTTGCGGGTGGCCGCGGCCAGCGCCTGCCACGGTTCCAGGCCGGCGGCCACCAGGCATTCGACCTCCCACGCGAGCTGGTTGGCCCGCAGCGACCCGCCACCGAAGTCGGTGCCGGCGGCGATGAGGACGCCGGCGCGGGCGGCGAGCCGTACGCTCTCGTGCGCCCACTCGCGTCGCGCCGCCACCCGCGACCGCCCCTCCGGCTCGGCGAACCGCGGCAGCCTCGTGGTGGTCGCGAACGTCCGCCACGACTCCAGCACGGCCAAGGTCGATACCAGCGCCACGCCGTTGGCGGCCATGAGGCGTGCCACGTCGGCGTCGAGCTGGAAGCCGTGCTCGATGGAGTCGACCCCCGCCTCGGCGGCGACGCGGGCGCCCGGCAGCGTGCCCGAGTGCGCGGTGACCCTGGCCCCGCGCTGGTGGGCGGCGTTGACCACGGCACGCACCTCGTCCACGGTGAACGGCGAGGTCTCCGGGTCGGGGCCGTCGAGGTACAGCTTCACGAGGTCCGCACCGTCGTCGAGCTGGCCGGTCGCCTCCTTCAGGAGCCCGTCGCCGTCCTCCACCTCCACGCCGAGCCCGTGTGGCAGGACGCCGGCGCGGGCCACCCACGACCCGGCGGCGCGCACGTACGGGTACTCGCGCCTGCCCGCCCAGCGGTCCCGGATCCCGAGGGCGAGCGCCCGGGTGCGCCCGTCGACCGGGTCGGTTGCCACCGGTGAGCCGACGTCGCGCACCCAGCGCACGCCCGCCGACCGGAGCAGGCGGGCGTTGTGCTCGGCGACCTGCAGCAGCCGCTCGGGCGGGTCGAACCCGCGCTGGATCCAGTGCGCCCCGCCCGGCATGGTCAGGTGGCTGTGGCTGTCGACCAGGCCGGGCACGATGGTGCAGCCGGAGGCGTCGACCACGGTGACGTCGGGACCGGGGTCCGGTTCGTCGTCGGACGGCCGGATCCACTCGATCCGGTCGCCGTCGACCAGCAGGCTCACGCCCACCCGCAGGTCCGGCCCGGTCCCGTCGGCGAGTGCGGCGTCGCGGTAGAGGGTGCGAGGCATGCCGCCACTGTGCCACATCCGCGGCGACGCCGCGGGCCGGTCGCGTCACGGCGCGTCCGCGGGCGGCCGCACCGCCACGGCCCGCGCCGAGTGTCCTTTGTGCTGCGGCACGACCCGGCGTCGATCGGCACCACGCAGGGCTGCAGGTTCTCGTCGCCGGCATTGTCGATCATGACCACGATCACCCCGAGGTCGGGAAGCGCCACGAAGGCCTCGCCGCCGAGCTGTGCGGGGGTGAACAGCGCCACGTCGGGCGGCAGCAGCGGTTCGGGCACGCTGCCGGCGGCGTCCATGGCGTAGATGCTGAGGCGGCCGGACAGGTTCGACACGAAGTAGACCCGGTCGCCGGTCAGTTGCGGCGAGAGGAACAGCGGCGCGGAGAGCAGGTGCTCGACCCGGGGAATCGTCGCCACGGGGCGGAGCGTACCGGCGTCTCACGGCGACCAACCGGTTTCCGGCGACGGCACCCCTTCCGCCGGGGTACCGGCCCGGCGGGCCGCGACGTGACCGGGATCAGGACGCGGGGTCGACGGCGAGAAGGTCCCACATCTCCTCCACCGCCGGTCCGAGGTGGTCGACGAACGCGCGCAGCTCGCCCGCGATCGGGCGGGGTGCGCTGAGGTAGAGGTTGACCCGGTCGGGCAGCACCGCGTACGCGACGCCGATGCACCGGGGGCCGGTCGGTCCGAAGCCGAAGAAGCTGGCCCCGGCGCAGGTGACGGAGCTCGTGCTCAGGTAGTCGTCGCGCAGCCGGCGCCAGCCGGGGCTGCGGTACAGGTCGGGAGCGTCCTCCGGCCGGCCGCCGTCACGGCACCGCCGCAGCTCCAGCTCCCACAGGTGCTGTTCGGGTGCGCGCCCCTCCTGGCACTCCCGCACGCGGTCGACGTGGGCCGCCAGCGCCGCTCGCAGCGCCGCCGCCCTGACCGCCGGTCCGGCCGCAGGGTCATCCATTGTCGACACGAACCGGACCGACTCCGGGGTCACCACCCGCATCGCCTCCGTGCGCCCGTGACGGAACGCCCGGGTCGAGACCGACTCGTACGTCGCCCCCACCACGCCCCGGGCGCGTCTGTGGGCGAGCTGGAACGCCATCTGCAGGAAGCCGTCGGCGGAGACGCGACGCATCCGGGCTTGCTGCCGACCGAACTGTGGCAGCGACACGACGACGCCGGCCGTGTCCGCCGCCTGCGCGGCGAACGCACGTCCCGCCTCCCGGATCTCCTCCCGCAGCCGCTCGTCGAGCACGAACCGCAGCGGCCGCACCGTCGGAGACCCCGCCGGCCCGGGGGGTTCGGCCGCTCCGTCGCCGGGCAGGCGTGACCAGGCGTCCACGACCTCGGCGACGGTCGTGCCGTCCAGCCGGGAGTGCTCCACGTTCATCCCCGCCGTTCCGTCGCCGAAGACGATCAGGGTCAGAGACTTGTCGAACCAGCGGCAGGCGGGGTCACCGTGCAGCAGCCGGTTGCAGGCGTCGGTGGTGTCCGCGGGCGGCGTCGGCTCGAGGCTGACGCAGAACAGGGCCCGCTCGATCCGGTCGAGCGTGGAGGCGTTGACGGGATGCCGGAGCAGCGCCGCCCGGGCCCGTGCCCACTGCGGCCGCGGCGCGGCGGTGAGGCACCCGACCGACGGGCCGCGCGGGGCCGTCCGCACCTCCGCCAGCACCCGCCGGAGGCCGAGGCCAAGCTGGTCCACTGTATACGGGCGGCCATTGCCGTCCAGCACGGTCATCTCGTACGCGTAGCCGGCAGCCAGGACGACGATGTGCGCTTCCCGTGACGGCCCCGGCCACTCCGGGGTGTACGGTGACCGGACCGTGTCCTGCGCCACTCCCGGGATCCGGGTGGTGGAGAACAGGTACTTGAGCTGCTCCATCGACAGCGGCCGGCCCGAGCGGGTGACCGGCGGCACGCGTTCGGCGTCCAGCAGCCGCTTGTACGCGACGGCGGCGGCGATCAGCGTGGCAGCCCGCCGCACCTGGTCCTGTCCGGTGTCGGTCAACAGCAGGAAGTAGTTGGCGTTGAGCGCGATCCGGTCGCGCCGGCCCAGGTACCGGGAGTCCCAGAAGGCGTCCAGCCAGCTGTGGACGCCCTCGGTGGCGTCGTAGCGCGCCAGCGCCGCGTGCTGCGCGTGCGCGCCGCCGTCCGGCCGCAGGAACGACGCCACCGCGTCCCGCGTCTGCGCCAGCTCGGCCTCCGTCAGCAACGGTCCGCACCAGTCCAGGAACCGCTCGCAGCTCTCCTCCACAGTGGGCAGCGGTACCCGGGGGAGCCGCAGCTCGTACGCGAACGTCCCCGCGGTCGGCTCCTCCGTCCGGGCGGTCACGGCGTGACCAGGCGTTCGGGGGTCTCGGACGCGCACGCGAGCAGTGCCTTCCGGTCGAGGCCTTCGGCGGCCAGGGCGTCCACGAGGCGGTGCAACGCCTCCGGCGGGGTGGGGTTGTGGGGCTGGCCGGTGTCGGAGGAGAGCACGACCCGCTCGTAGCCGACGTCCCGCACGAAGGCGGCCAGCGCGGCGGCGGCACCCGGCTCGTCCAGCAACTGGACCGCGGTGACCTCGGCGTACGCCCCGAGGTCGGTCAGCTGCCGGGTCTCGGCCGCGCTCAGCCCGGGCACCCGGTAGCCGGGGTGGGTCAGCAGCACCCGCCTCACCCCCGCCTCCCGCGCCGCGGTGAGCAGCC
>VSBZ01000080.1:0-16910 GCA_047459215.1 Micromonosporaceae bacterium
GCGCTGACCAGCTCGGTGCCGGTCAGGAAGACCGCCACGCCCGCCACGACCACCGGAAGGAGCCACCACCGGTCCCCGACCGGTACGGCGTGGGTGAGGCCCAGGTGCACGGGTACGGCCACCGCCGCCGCCGCGTACCCGACCAGCAGCGCCGCCACGCCCACCTCCCGCCGGCCACCGGGCGAAGCCGGGCGCGGGCACGCCGGCCGGTGGCCGGCGGCGCGGCGAGCCCACCAGCAGGTGGCGGCCATGCCGGCGCCGGCCAGCACGAACAGGCCGGCCGCATAGCTTCCGACGGCCTGCGGGAGCAGGCTGGTGGGCATCACCGGTGCGCCGACGACGGCGAGCGCGAGCGCCAGCCCGACTCCCGGGTACGCGTACCGCGCCCGCAGGGGCGGCGCGTCCTGCCGGCGACGTGGTAGCAGTGCAGCGAGCGGCACGAAGCCGACGACCATCCCCAGTAGCAGCACGCCGGCGGGCACGACGCGGTCGCGGGGCCGCACCGGGGCGGCGCTGGCGAGCCCCACGGCCCCGTCCAGCCAGGTCGCCGTCTCGGCGTGGGTGCGCGTGGCGTACAGGACCGACACGTGCTCGGTGCCGGGCACCAGCACCGCGCGCCGGGCGGTGCCCGCGGCCGGGTCACCGGTCGTGTCCCCGAACGACGCCGTCGGGTCGGCGAGGCGCAGCGCGTCCAGTGCGGCGCGACGGAACTGCGGAGGCTCGGCCGCACCGACGACGAGCAGCAGGTTGCGGGGCAGCGGCGTCGTGCGGCAGCGACTCGGTGGAGCCCAGGGAGATCGCCACCGTGGCCCGGATGTCGGGGTGCGTGGCGGCGTAGGCGACCACCGCCCCCGCGCCCATGGAGTGTCCCACCAGCACGATCCGGGACGGGTCAACCGACGGCAGCGTGCGGACGTGGTCGACGGCGGCGGCCAGGTCGGCCTGCAGCCGGTCGGCCAGGTCGCGGGTCGGCAGGGGTGCGGTGTTGCGACCGTGCCCGGCGACGTCGGGCAGCGCCACCACGTACCCGCGGCTGGCCAGCGTGTCGGCGACGCCGCGCATGAGGGTCGCCGACGCGGCGAAGCCGTGCGCGACCACGGCCGCCGGCCGCCCGCTGCCTGGAGCCTCCGGCGAGACCACGAGGACCGGTACGCCGTCGACCGTCACCTCCCGCGCCACGGTGCCGGGTCCGGCCTGCGCCAGCCCGGCGACGCCGGTAGCAGCGAGGGCAACCGCCACAAGCGCGCAGGCGGCCAGCGGCGCGCGGCGGCGCCGGCGCACCGGCGGGAGACGCCCCACGCCGCTCACCGCCATGAGCCCGCGCCAGTCGCGGCGGGTGGGTGAGCGGCCGAGCGGTGCCGCGATCCCGGCCCACCGAGCGGCCCCGACAACGTGGTCTCCTCCTCGCTCAGCCGACGCGGCGTCGACGAGGATGCCGACGCCGCGTCCACCAGCATATGGTCGCGAGGTCTAGAGCCGGCCGAGCGCGGTCGCGGTCATCTCGGTCACCACCTGCCACAGCTCCGATTCCGGACGGCCGCCGATCGCCGCCACGTGCACCGTGCCGTTCGGCAGGCAGACCAGCAGGGTGCCACTGTTTCCAAATGTGCCTTCCGTGTACTCCCGGTAGGAGCGGTCGCCGAAACCGTCCTTCGGCTCCGGGTTGCTCAGCATCTCCCTTCCCGTCTCGCAGGCCTGCTCAGCGGTGTAGGCCGAAGGTGATGTCGGCACGAGGCCGATGCTCACCTGAAGTTGTGAGGGCACCGTGACGTCCTCCGGCTCCCAGCTGCACACCGCACCGAGCAGCTTCGCCTCCAGGACCGGATTGCCGGCGGCGGCCGCCGCCTCCTCCTGGGTGAGCAGGTCACAGTCGTTGATGCTCCCGAGATCGGCCGCCGCCGGGGTGGGCTCGTCCGGCGTCGCCGTCCCGGACGGTTCGCCCGCACCGTCGGGGGCCCGCGGGAGCACCGTCCCCACCACAGCCGGTGATCGCCAACGTGCCGCACACGACCGCGATCACCACAGATGCAACCCTGACCGGTACCACCCTCATGGCATCCTCCTCGACGTCGGTCACCCCATCGTCGCGACCGACCTTCGAGGCATCCTCAATCCGACTTCGAAGTCGCGGGCCGAGCCCCGTCATATCTAATGTGGACAGGGATGCCCGGGCCGCACGCCGTGGCGTGGGCCGGCCGTCGGCCGCCGTGTGCCGAGGTGTCCCTGGTCGCGTGCGCCCGGCGGCTGGGCGGCGTCACGGGGATGCCCCACAATGACCGCATGTTCCCGGCACTCGACGGCGCGTTCGGCGACCGGCCGGACGCGGTGACGGTCGCGGGCGAACGGATGTCCTGGGAGCGGCTGCGCTCGGCGGCCGGGGCCGTGGCCGACCGGATCGCGGGCGCACCGGCGGTGGCCGTCGACGCCACACCCTCGCTCCGGACCGTGGTCGCCGTGGTCGGCGGCCTGCTGGCCGGGGTGCCGGTGGTCCCGGTACCGCCCGACGCCGGACCGGTCGAACGGCGCCACGTGCTGTCCGACTCCGGTGCGGTGCCGCTGCCGCCCGTGGACCCGGCGGCCCGCGGCCGGCACACGCACCCGCCGCCGCCACCGTCGGCGACCGCCCTCATCCTCTACACCAGCGGCACGACCGGCCCTCCCAAGGGCGCGGCCATCCCCCGCTCGGCGATCGCCGCCGACCTGGACGCCCTCGCCGACGTCTGGGCGTGGACGCCGGAGGACACGCTCGTGCACGGCCTGCCGCTGTTCCACGTGCACGGGCTGGTCCTGGGCGTCCTGGGCGCGCTGCGCACCGGCTCCCGGCTGGTGCACACCGGCCGGCCCACGCCCGCCGCGTACGCGGCCGCCGGCGGCACCCTGTACTTCGGGGTCCCGACGGTGTGGTCGCGGGTGTGCCGCGACCCGGCGGCCGCGCGGGCGCTGTCGCGGGCGCGGCTGCTGGTGTCGGGCAGCGCGCCCCTGCCGGCCCCGGTCTTCGACCGTTTGCGGGCGCTGTCCGGGCACCGGGTGGTCGAGCGGTACGGCATGACCGAGACGCTCATCACCGTCAGTGCCCGTGTGGACGGGCCACGCCGCCCCTCCCACGTCGGCCTGCCGCTGCCGGGCGTGCACACCCGGCTGGTGGACGAGCGCGGGCAGCCGGTGCCGCACGACGGTGAGACCGTCGGCGAGCTGCAGGTACGCGGGCCGGTGCTGTTCAGCGGGTACGTCAACCGGCCCGCGGACACGGCCGCGGCGTTCACGGCGGACGGGTGGTTCCGCACCGGCGACGCCGCCACCGTCGACCCCGAGGGGGTGCACCGCATCGTCGGCCGTACCTCGGTCGACCTCATCAAGACCGGCGGCTTCCGGGTCGGCGCCGGGGAGGTGGAGGACGCGCTGCTGGCCCACCCGGCGGTACGGGAGGCGGCGGTCGTCGGCGTGCCCGACGACGACCTGGGCGAGCGGATCGTGGCGTACGTGGTCGCCGACGGCGCCCGGCCGGAGGAGCTGATCGACTTCGTCGCGACCCGGCTCGCGGCGCACAAGCGCCCCCGCCAGGTCCACCTGGTGGACGCCCTGCCGCGCAACGCCATGGGGAAGGTGCAGAAGCGGGCGCTCGCCGGGCGTGCTGTCCCGGGCTGAGCGGGACGTCCCGGCTGAGCCTTACCCGTTCCGGGCCCGCGGTAGCTCGGCCCCGCCCGGAGCCGGGCGGGGCCGAGCTACCGCGTCCGCACCGGTTACGACGACGGGAGCCGGCCGACCGCTACCGTGGCCACCTCGTTCGTGACCCGCCGCAGCTCGGGCTCCGGACGCTCGCCGATCGCGGTTGGCACCACCGTGCCCGTCTCGAGGCAGACCGCCAGGATGCCTCCGGTCGCGGTCCAAACGGTAGGGCGGGGTCCGGCGGGTGCACATCCGGTCGAGCACGCATCTGTTGAGCGCGAACGCCTCCGGACCGGCTCGGGTGGAACGACCGCCGGGTCCGTCGCGGGCGCGACGCCGGCCGCACCACGCCGGGAGCACGCCGGCAGGCGGTCACGACCGGCGGCATCACCCCGCCGGCTGGGGCCGGCGCCGGTCAGCGTGGGTCGGCGAAGCGCAGGTCGCCGGGGCGCGGGCCGGCGGGGCACGGGTCCTCGTCCGGAGCGAACCGCACCCCCTCCAGCACCAGCTCGTCTCCGGTGACGTCCACGTCGGTGTCCCCGCAGTCGGGGCACACCGCCAGGATCTCCGCCGACTCGCTGCGCCGCCCGCAGGCGCGGCAGAAGACGGTGGCCGGGGTGACGACCACGTCCACCGCCGCGTCGCGCGCCACCGACCCGTCGGCGATCAGGGCGAACGCCCGGTCCAGCGCGCCGGGCACGACGGCGTGGCGGGCACCGACCCGCAGCCGCACGCTCGTGACCCGGCGTCCGGCGGCCTGATGGTCGATCACATCGACCAGGCCGCCGCCGTCGATCTCCGGCATGACGTCACCTCCTCCCACCGGTGCTCCACCACCCCGTCAACGGGCGCGCGACACCGCACTGCCGCCGCATTGCGTCTGCTGGTCGTACCGGGGTCCGGTTTCGGGGTGGTGGTGATGGCGTACGCGCTCTTCAGCTGTTCGAGGCGCCGAGTACCGTTTATACCAACCGGGGCGGTCGACCGGAGCCGGTTCGCGGTTCCCCGACCGCCGGCTTCGTCGGGCCGTCCAGAGGCCGGCCTCGCCGGTCAACCCGGCGGGCGGGAGCCGCACACGGGCCTCCTCCGGAGCCCGCCACCGGTACGGTGACGGAGGGCGTACCGAGGGGGGACGGATGGCCGTGACCACCGCCGAACTGACCGGCACCGAGCTCGCGACCCTGGACGCGTACTGGCGGGCGGCCAACTACCTGACCGTCGGTCAGATCTACCTGCTGGACAACCCGTTGCTGCGACAACCGCTGCAGCGCGAGCACATCAAGCCGCGGCTGCTCGGTCACTGGGGCACCAGCCCGGGCCTCAACCTCATCTACGCGCACCTCAACCGGGTGATCGTCGCCCGCGACCTCAACATGATCTTCGTCTGCGGGCCCGGGCACGGCGGTCCGGCGGTGGTGGCCAACGCCTGGCTGGAGGGCACCTACAGCGACCTGTACCCGTCGGTCAGCATGGACGCCGCGGGCATGGCCCGGCTGTTCCGGCAGTTCTCCTTCCCCGGCGGCATCCCCAGCCACGTGGCCGCCGAGATCCCGGGCTCGATCCACGAGGGCGGGGAGCTCGGGTACTCGCTGATGCACGCGTTCGGCGCGGCGTTCGACAACCCCGACCTCGTGGTCGCCTGCGTGATCGGCGACGGGGAGGCGGAGACCGGGCCGCTGGCGGCCAGCTGGCTGGGCAACACCTTCCTCAACCCCGCGCGCGACGGCGCGGTGCTGCCGATCCTCCACCTGAACGGATACAAGATCGCTAATCCGACGGTGCTGGCACGGATCCCGATCGAGGATCTGATGTCGATGCTGCGCGGGTACGGGTACCACCCGACGCTGGTGGACGGTGACGACCCGGGCCTGGTGCACCGGGAGCTGGCGGCCGCGCTGGACCGCGCCCTGGACAGCATCGCCGAGATCCAGGCCGAGGCCCGCGCCGGCCGCGGGAGCACCCGGCCCCGGTGGCCGGTGCTGGTGCTGCGGACCCCCAAGGGCTGGACCGGCCCGGCGGAGGTCGCCGGCCTGCCGGTGGAGGGCACGTGGCGGTCGCACCAGGTGCCGCTGGCCGGCGCCCGCGACGACCCCGAGCAGCTGGCCGCGCTGGAGCAGTGGCTGCGCAGCTACCGCCCGGAGGAGCTGTTCGACGCCGACGGCGCCCCGGTCCCGGAGCTGCGCGCGTTCCCGCCACGGGGCGACCGCCGGATGAGCGCCAACCCCCACGCCAACGGCGGGATCCTCCTGCGGGACCTGGTGCTGCCCGACTACCGCCGGTACGGGGTGCCGGTGACCCGCCACGGCGACCCGCCGGCCAGCGCCACCCGGGTGCTCGGGCCCTGGCTGCGCGACGTCATCCGCGCCAACCCCGACCGGTTCCGGCTGTTCGGTCCGGACGAGGTGACCTCGAACCGCCTCGACGCCACGTTCGAGGCCACCGACCGGGTGTTCACCGGCACGATCCTGCCCACCGACGAGCACCTGGGTACGGACGGCCAGGTGGTGGAGGTGTTGTCGGAGCACCTGTGCCAGGGCTTCCTGGAGGGCTACCTGCTGACCGGCCGGCACGGGCTGTTCACCAGCTACGAGGCGTTCATCCACATCGTCGACTCGATGTTCAACCAGCACGCCAAGTGGCTCAAGGTCAGCAACCAGGTCCCGTGGCGGCGGCCCATCGCCTCCCTCAACTACCTGCTGTCCAGCCACGTGTGGCGGCAGGACCACAACGGCTTCTCGCACCAGGACCCCGGGTTCATCGACCACGTCGTCAACAAGAAGGCGGCCATCGTCCGGGTCTTCCTGCCGCCGGACGCGAACACCCTGCTCCCGGTGATGGACTGGTGCCTGCGCAGCCGGCAGTTCGTCAACGTGGTGGTCGCCGGCAAGCAGGTGCAGCCGACGTGGCTGAGCATGGACGAGGCGGTCCGCCACGTCCAACGCGGAATCAGCATCTGGGAGTGGGCGAGCACCGACGGCGGCGGCGACCCGGACGTGGTCCTCGCCTGTGCCGGCGACGTCCCCACCCTGGAGACGCTCGCCGCCGCCGACCTGCTGCGACGTCACCTGCCCCGGTTGCGGGTGCGGGTGGTGAACGTGGTCAACCTCATGGCCCTGCAACCGCCCAGTGAGCACCCGTACGGCATGCCGGACGCCGAGTTCGACATCGTGTTCACCCGCAACCGGCCGATCATCTTCGCCTACCACGGTTACCCGTGGCTGATCCACCGCCTGACCTACCGCCGGACCAACCACGGCAACCTGCACGTGCGCGGCTACAAGGAGGAGGGCACCACCACCACGCCGTTCGACATGGTGATGCTCAACGACCTGGACCGCTTCCACCTGGTCATCGACGTCATCGACCGCGTGCCGGGGCTCGGCCAGACCGCGGCCGGGCTGCGGCAGCTCATGGTGGACACCCGGCTGGACTGCCGCGACTACACCCGCCGGTACGGCGAGGACCACCCGGTGGTACGCGACTGGCACTGGCCCGCCTGAACCCGGGACCGGGAGCCTGCCGGCCGACGCGACCGCCGAGCCGGTGCCAGCGTGGTCCACGGACGAGTGGCCGGCACTCCCGGCACGACCCGCGACCGGCGGCCCCACCGCGCGCCGGCGACCTTGACCCGCCGAGGGGTGGAACCGGCGGACCCGGCGGCGGTCCCGCGGACGGGTGACCGGAAGGCTCCGGCGGCGCGGGGCGGGACGGGCGGCCCCCACCGCCGGGACCCCGGACCGTGTGACAGCCGACCCGGGATCCGACATGCTGGGGGCATGACCACCACCTCGCCGGCCGCGGGCGTCCTCACCCGCGCCGCCCACGCCGCCGGGATGGCGCCGTCGGTGCACAACACCCAGCCGTGGCGCTGGCGGGTCTTCCCCGAGTGGCTGGAGCTGTACGCCGACCGCAGCCGGCAGCTCGGCCGGGCGGACCCGGAGGGCCGGCTGATGACCATCAGCTGCGGGGCCGCCCTCCACCACGCGCGGGTGGCACTGGCCGCGGAGGGGTGGGAGGCGGCGGTGGTCCGGTTCCCGGACCCGGAGGAACCCGACCACCTCGCCCGGATCAGCCTCGGCCGCCAGGTCGGCGTGGCCGCCTCGGCGGTGCGCCGCTTCCAGGCCGCCCAGATCCGCCACACCGACCGGCGCGCGCTCGTGGACGTCCCGGTGCCGCCCGAGGTGCTCTCCGAGATCCGTTCGGCGGTGGAGGCCGAGCAGAACCACCTCCACCTGCTGCACCGCGACCAGGTCAGCGACCTGGCCTCGGCGGCCGCCCGCGCCGAGGTGCTGGAGTCGGCGGACCCGTCCCTGCGGGCGGAGCTGGCGTACTGGGTCGGCGGCCGGCGTGAGGAGGGGACCGGGATCCCCGACACGGTCATCCCCAGCGGCGCCCCGCTGACCGGCGTGCCACTGCGCGACTTCGGCCGCACCGGCACCCTGCCGCTCGGCGCAGGCGACGACCGGGCCGCCACCTACGCGGTGATCTTCGGCGCCGAGGACACCCCGCCCGCCTGGCTGCGGGCCGGCGAGGCGCTCTCGGCGGCGTGGCTGACCGCGACCATGCACGGCGTGTCGCTGCTGCCGTTCAGTGCGCCGATGGAGGTGCCGGCCACCCGGACGGTCCTGCGTCGGCTGCTGGCCGGGCTCGGCCACCCGTACCTGGTGGTGCGCCTGGGGCTGGTCGACCCGAACGAGCCCGCCCCGCCGCGCCCGCCGCGGCTGGCACCCGCCCAGACGGTCGAGATCGTCGAGACCGAGCGGTGACCCGACCGGCCGCTGGCAGGGAGGCACCCGCCCCGACCGGCGGACGGCGGGGCGGAACCGGGTCCGGGTCCCCGAGCCGCATCCTGGTGATCAACAGCGGGTCCTCGTCGGTGAAGTACCGGCTGTTCGACGGGTCGCGGACGCTGGCCCGGGGCATCGTGGAGCGCGTCGGCGAACCGGGCGGCCAGGCGTCCGACCACGACGACGCGCTGCGACAGGTCATGGACCGGGTCGACCTGACCGGCCTGGCGGCGGTCGGGCACCGCGTGGTGCACGGCGGGTCGCGGTTCATCGACCCGGTGGTCATCGACGACACGGTGGTGGCGGAGATCGAACGCCTCGCACCCCTGGCACCGCTGCACAACCCGCCCAACCTCGCCGGCATCCGGGCCACCCTGCGGCTGCTGCCCCACGTGCCGCAGGTGGCCGTGTTCGACACCGCGTTCCACCGCACCCTCCCGCCGGCCGCCGCGACCTACGCCATCGACGCCGCCACCGCCCGCCGGCACGGGATCCGCCGGTACGGGTTCCACGGCATCTCCCACGCGTACGTGGCCCGGCGGACCGCCGCCCTGCTGGGCCGGCCGGTCACCGACGTCAACGTCATCACGCTGCACCTGGGCAACGGCGCCAGCGCGTGCGCGGTCGCCGCCGGACGGAGCGTGGAGACGTCGATGGGGCTCACTCCCCTGCAGGGCCTGGTGATGGGCACCCGCAGCGGCGACATCGACCCGGCGGTCACGGCACACCTGCACCGGTCGGCCGGCTGGTCGGTGGAGCAGGTCGACGACCTGCTCAACCACCGCAGCGGCCTGTACGGCCTGGCCGGCGTCAACGACATGCGGGCGGTGCTGGCCGCCCGGGACGCCGGCGACCCGGACGCGGCGCTCGCCTTCGACGTCTACTGTCACCGGATCCGCTGCTACGTCGGCGCCTACTACGCCGTGCTCGGCCGGGTCGACGCGGTCACGTTCACCGCCGGGGTCGGGGAGAACGCCGCACCGGTCCGCCAGGCCGCCCTGGCCGGGCTGGAGCGGCTGGGGATCGTCGTCGACCCGGACCGCAACACCGCCGCCGCGGACGGCGAGCGGATCATCTCGCCCGATGGCGCCGAGGTGACCGTGTGCGTGGTCCCCACCGACGAGGAGCGGGAGATCGCCGCCCAGACCCGGGCGCTGCTGCGGGCGGCCGGTGGCTCGCCCGGCCGGCCGGGCGAGCCACCGGCCGCCTGACGCCGGGCCTCCCGGGGCATCGTCGTCGTCACCCGGACGACAGCTCCACCGTCCACTCGTACCGACCCGGCGACGGGTCCAACGTCCGCGTCGCGAGGGACGTTGTGCCCGACCCCGGGGGGCCACCTGCCCTGGACGCGGCCGGTCCGCGGCGAAAAAACTGCCCGAAGGCAGTCGGGGATGAGGAGACGCGCGATGTCGGGACCGACCGGAGCAGCCGAACGGGCGCTGCTGGCCATGGGAGGGCTGCTGCGACGGGCGGAGGTCTCCGCCGACGGGCGCACCCTGCACCGGGTGGGAGGGCGGCAGGCCGACGTCTTCTACCGGGACCGCTGGTCCTACGACAAGGTGGTGCGGTCCACCCACGGCGTCAACTGCACCGGCTCGTGCTCGTGGAAGGTGTACGTCAAGGACGGCATCATCACCTGGGAGTCGCAGCAGACCGACTACCCGTCGGTGGGCGCCGACCGTCCCGAGTACGAGCCGCGGGGCTGCCCGCGTGGCGCCGCGTTCTCCTGGTACACCTACTCCCCCACCCGCGTGCGCTACCCGTACGCGCGGGGCGTGCTGGTGCGGATGTACCGCGAGGCCAAGGCCGCCACCGGCGACCCGGTCGCGGCGTGGGCGCGCATCCAGGCCGACCCGCAGCTACGCCGCGCCTACCAGCGCCAGCGCGGCAAGGGCGGGCTGGTGCGCCTCTCCTGGGAGGAGGCGCTGGAGATCGCCGCGGCCGCGCACGTGCACACGATCGCCACGTACGGCCCGGACCGGATCGCCGGCTTCTCCCCCATCCCGGCGATGTCGATGGTCTCCTACGCCGCCGGGTCCCGGTTCATCAGCCTGCTCGGCGGCGTCATGCTCTCCTTCTACGACTGGTACGCCGACCTTCCGGTCGCCTCCCCGCAGGTGTTCGGCGACCAGACCGACGTGCCCGAGTCGGCGGACTGGTGGGACGCCACCTACCTCATCATGTGGGGCAGCAACGTCCCCGTCACCCGCACCCCGGACGCGCACTTCATGGCCGAGGCGCGCTACCGGGGACAGAAGGTGGTGGTGGTCGCACCCGACTACGCCGACAACGTCAAGTTCGCCGACGAGTGGCTGCCCGCCGCGCCCGGCACCGACGGGGCGCTGGCGATGGCGATGGGCCACGTCATCCTCAGGGAGTTCTTCGTCGAGCGGACCACACCCCGGTTCGTCGACTACGTGCGCCGCTTCACCGACCTGCCGTTCCTGGTCAAGCTGGAGCCGCACGACGGGGCGTGGCGGCCGGGCAAGTTCCTCACCGCCGCCGACCTCGGCCACGACGGCCAGCACACCGCGTTCAAGCCGGCCGTCTGGGACGACGCCACCGGCGCGCCGGCGGTGCCGAACGGTTCGCTCGGCTTCCGGTGGGACGGCTCGGGCCGGTGGAACCTGGAGCTGGACGGCCTGGAGCCGGCGCTGGGCTGCCCGCTCGACGGCGAGGCGGTGGAGGTGCTGCTGCCCCGCTTCGACACCACCCCGGCGCAGGTGCTGCGCCGGGGCGTCCCGGTGCGGCGGGTCGGCGACCACGTCGTCACCACCGTCTACGACCTGCTGCTGGCCCAGTACGGGGTGGCCCGCGACGGGCTGCCCGGCCAGTGGCCCTCCTCCTACGAGGACGCCGACGCCCCGTACACGCCCGCGTGGCAGGAGCCGATCACCGGCGTGCCGGCGGCCGCGTGCGCCCGGATCGCCCGCGAGTTCGCCGACAACGCCGAACGGTCCGGCGGCCGGTCGATGATCATCATGGGGGCGGGGACGAACCACTGGTTCCACTCCGACACCATCTACCGGGCGATGCTCGCCCTGACCACGCTGACCGGGTGTCAGGGCGTCAACGGCGGCGGCTGGGCGCACTACGTGGGCCAGGAGAAGGTGCGGCCGGTCACCGGCTGGTCGCACCTGGCGTTCGGGCTGGACTGGTCCCGGCCCGCCCGGCAGATGATCTCCACCGCGTTCTGGTACCTGCACACCGACCAGTGGCGGTACGACACCTACGACGCGGGGGTGCTGTCCAGCCCCACCGGTGACCGGCGGTTCGCCGGCAGGCACACCGCCGACCTGCTGGCCGCCTCGGCGCGGGCGGGTTGGATGCCCAGCGCCCCCATGTTCGACCGCAACCCGCTGGACGTGGCCGACGAGGCGCTGGCCGCCCGGCCGGACGACCCCGCCGGGTACGTCGCGGACGCGCTGCGCGACGGCACGCTCGGCCTCGCGTGCGAGGACCCGGACGCCGAGCAGAACTGGCCGCGGGTGCTGACCGTGTGGCGGGCCAACCTGCTGGGCTCCTCCGCGAAGGGCAACGAGTACTTCCTGCGCCACCTGCTCGGCACCGACGCGTCGCTGCGGGCCCAAGAGGCAGGACCGGCCCACCAGCCGCGGGACGTGCGGTGGCGGGACGAGGCCCCCGAGGGCAAGCTCGACCTGCTGGTCAGCATCGACTTCCGGATGACCTCCACGACGCTGTTCTCCGACCTGGTGCTGCCGGCCGCCACCTGGTACGAGAAGCACGACCTGTCCAGCACGGACATGCACCCGTACGTGCACGCGTTCAACCCGGCGATCGCGCCGCCGTGGCAGACGCGTACCGACTTCGACATCTTCCACAGCCTGGCCCGGGTGTTCTCCCGCCTGGCCGCCGACCACCTGGGGGTGCGCCGCGACCTGGTGGCCACACCGCTGATGCACGACACCCCCGGCGAGGTGGCCAGCCCCGGCGGGGTGGCGGCCGACTGGCGCGCAGGCGAGGCGGGCGCGACCATGCCCCAGTTCGCCGTGGTGGAGCGCGACTACCCGGCGGTGGCCGAGAAGCTGGCCGCGCTCGGGCCCCTGCTGGACCGGCTGGGCACCACCGTCAAGGGGGTGTCGGTGGACGTCTCCGAGGAGGTGGAGCACCTGCTGCGGGTCAACGGGCAGATCCGCGGCGGGGTGGCCGACGGCCGGCCGGCGCTGGTGCGGGACGTGCACATGTGCGAGGCGATCCTGGCCCTGTCCGGCACGACCAACGGCCGCGTCGCGGTCGCCGGTTTCCGCGACCTGGAGCGGCGCACCGGCGTCCGCCTGGCTGACCTCGCCGCCGACGTGGAGCACCGCCGGATCGCGTTCAGCGACACCCAGGCGCGCCCGATGCCGGTGCACACCAGCCCGGAGTGGTCCGGCAGCGAGTCCGGCGGCCGGCGGTACTCGCCGTTCACCATCAACGTGGAGCGGGCCAAACCCTGGCACACGCTCACCGGACGGCAGCACCTGTACCTCGACCACGACTGGATCCACGAGCTCGGCGAGGCGCTGCCGGTCTTCCGGCCGCCGCTGGACATGCACCGCCTGTTCGGCGAGCCGCGCCTGGACGCCAACGGCGAGCTGGAGATCACCGTGCGGTACCTGACGCCCCACTCGAAGTGGTCGATCCACTCCGAGTACCAGGACAACCTGCTCATGCTCACGCTGTCGCGCGGTGGTCCGACGATCTGGATGAGCGAGGCGGACGCCGCCCGGATCGGGGTGCGGGACAACGACTGGATCGAGGCGGTCAACCGCAACGGTGTCGTGGTGGCCCGGGCGGTGGTGTCCCACAAGATGCCCGAGGGCACCGTCTACATGTACCACGCGCAGGAACGGGTGGTCGACGTCCCGCTGGCGGAGACCAGCGGCCGGCGCGGCGGCATCCACAACTCGCTGACCCGGCTGCTCATCAAGCCCACCCACCTCATCGGCGGGTACGCCCAGCTCAGCTTCGCGTTCAACTACCTCGGCCCGACCGGCAACCAGCGCGACGAGGTGACCGTGATCCGGCGCCGCAGCCAGGAGGTGACCTACTGATGAGGGTGATGGCCCAGCTGGCCATGGTGATGAACCTGGACAAGTGCATCGGCTGCCACACCTGCTCGGTCACCTGCAAGCAGGCGTGGACCAACCGGTCCGGTGTGGAGTACGCGTGGTTCAACAACGTGGAGACCCGGCCCGGGCAGGGCTACCCGCGCACCTGGCAGGACCAGAAGCGGTGGCAGGGCGGCTGGGTGCGCACCCGCTCCGGCCGGCTCAAGCCCCGCTCCGGCGGTCGCCTCAAGCGGATGATGTCCATCTTCGCCAACCCGAAGCTGCCGTCGATCCGCGACTACTACGAGCCGTGGACCTACGACTACGACCACCTGCTCACCGCCCCGCCGGGCGAGCACACCCCGGTCGCCCGCCCCAGGTCGCTCATCAGCGGCAGGCCCACCAAGATCTCCTGGAGCGCCAACTGGGACGACTCGCTGGCAGGCGGGAACGAGACCGCCGCCGGTGACCCGGTGCTCGCCCGGGTCTCCGACCGGGTGCGCCAGGAGTTCGAGAAGGCGTTCATGTTCTTCCTGCCGCGCATCTGCGAGCACTGCCTCAACCCGTCCTGCGCGGCCGCCTGCCCGTCCGGGGCGATCTACAAGCGGTCCGAGGACGGGATCGTGCTGGTCGACCAGGACCGCTGCCGGGGCTGGCGGATGTGCGTGACCGGCTGCCCGTACAAGAAGGTGTACTTCAACCACCGTACGGGAAAGGCCGAGAAGTGCACGTTCTGCTTCCCACGGGTGGAGATCGGCATGCCGACGGTGTGCGCGGAGACGTGCGTGGGCCGGCTGCGGTACATCGGCCTGATGCTCTACGACGCCGACGCGGTCGGGAAGGCGGCGGCGGTCGAACGGGAGACCGACCTGTACGAGGCGCAGCGCTCGGTGTTCCTCGACCCGCGCGACCCGCGGATCATCGCCGAGGCCCGGGCCGCCGGCATCCCCGACGACTGGATCGAGGCCGCCCAGCGCTCCCCCGTCTGGGACCTGATCATGGAGTACGAGGTGGCGCTGCCGCTGCACCCGGAGTACCGCACGATGCCGATGGTGTGGTACATCCCGCCGCTGTCGCCGGTGGTGGACGTCCTGCGCGACACCGGGCACGACGCCGAGGACGTCGGGAACCTGTTCGGCGCCATCGACGCCCTTCGCATCCCCGTCAGCTACCTGGCGGACCTGTTCACCGCCGGCGACCCGGCGCCGGTGACCGCCGTGCTGCGGCGCCTGGCCGCCATGCGCGCCTACCAGCGACGCATCAACCTGGGTGAGGAGCCGGACGAGTCGATCGCGGCCCGGGTGGGGATGACCGGACCGCAGATCGAGGCCATGTACCGGCTGCTGGCGATCGCGAAGTACGAGGAGCGGTACGTCATCCCGGCCGCGCACGCCGAGACCGCCGCCGGGCTGGAGGAGGCGGCCACGGGGTGCTCGCTGGACTACGAGGGCGGCCCGGGGATGGGCGGGCCGTTCGGCGAGGCGTCCGGCCCGGTGGCGCCGATCGCCGTGGAGAGCTTCCACGCCCTGGCGGCCCGGCAGCGCGCCGACGAGCCCGTCCCGGCCGGGCAGCGGCGGGTCAACCTGCTCAACTGGGACGGCAAGGGCATCCCCGAGGGGATGTTCCCGCCCCGTCGACAGGAGCAGAAGTGACGCCCCGGCAGCGGGCGGTCGCCGCCCGGGCCGCGTCGGTGCTGCTGCGCCACCCCGACCCGGACGTGCTCGCCGCCCTGCCCACGGTCCGCGCCGCCGCGGCCGGCCTGCCCGGTGACGTCGCCCGCCGGCTGGTCACCGTCGCCGACCACCTGGCCACCGGCGACCCGGGGGCGCTCACCGCCGCGTACGCGCAGACGTTCGACTTCCGCCGCCGCTGCACCCTCTACCTCACCTACTACACCCACGGCGACACGCGCGCCCGTGGCCAGGCCCTGGCCGAGGTGGCCGCCGTTTACCGCGAGGCCGGGTACGCGCTCGACGGCGAGCTGCCCGACTTCCTGCCCGCGGTGCTGGAGCTGGCGGCCCTCGCCGGCCAGCCGGGGTGGCGGGTGCTGCACGCGTACCGGGTGGGCGTGGACCTGCTCGAGGCGGCCCTGGAGCGGGACGGGTCGGTGTACGCCCACGCGGTGGCAGCGGTGCGGCGGCTGCTGCCGCCGCAGCGGGCGGCCGACGCGGAGGCGGTGCGACGCCTCGCCGCCGCCGGGCCGCCGGCCGAGCTCGTCGGGCTGGAGCCGTACCACGGTGCCGGGCCGCTCCGCCCGCCCGGCACCCCCCGGCCCGACCACGCCGCCGGACCGATCCCCTGCCCGGCGACCCGCTCCCCGACACCGCCGCTGCCGGGCCGGTGGGCTGGCCCGGCGCCCCCGACCCGGTCCCCGAACCCCGAGGAGGTCGCAGATGAGCACCGCGGACGTCCTGTTCTGGACGGTCCTGCCGTACGTGTCCCTGGTGGTGCTCGTACTGGGCACGGTCTACCGCTACCGGTACGACAAGTTCGGCTGGACCACCCGCTCCTCGCAGCTGTACGAGAGCGACATCCTGCGCTGGGGCAGCCCGCTGTTCCACGTCGGCATCCTGCTGGTGCTCGGCGGGCACCTCGTCGGCCTGATGGTGCCCAAGTCCTGGACCGCGGCGATCGGCATCGACGACCACACCTACCATGCGCTCGCCGTCGGGCTCGGCAGCGTCGCCGGGCTGATGACGCTGCTGGGCATGGTCATCCTCATCGCGCGGCGGCGGCTGGTGGGTCCGGTGTTCACCGCCACCACCCGCAACGACAAGGCCATGTATCTGGTGCTCGGCACGGTCATCGTGTTCGGGCTGTGGACGACGCTGCGGGTCAACGCCACCGGCGGCGGCTACGACTACCGGGAGACGGTCGCACCCTGGCTGCGGTCGCTGTTCACGCTCAGCCCGGACGTCGACCGGGTGCGGGACGTGCCGCTGGCGCTCCGCCTGCACATCGGCGTCGCGTGGGTGCTGTTCGCGATCTGGCCGTTCACCCGGCTGGTCCACGCGTTCAGCATGCCGATCGGGTACCTCACGCGCCCGTACGTCGTCTACCGCAGCCGGGACGCCCGTCCGGCGCCCTCCCGGACCGGAGTCTGGGGGGACCGCCCATGACCGGCCGGGCGTCCACCCCGGCGGCCCCCGGGGCCGTGCGGATGCTGGTGCTGGCCACCACGGGGTTCGCCCTCAACTTCTGGGCCTGGGCGCTGATCTCCCCGCTCGCCCCGGGCATTCGCGAGGAGCTGGGCCTGTCGGTGGTGCAGCAGTCGGTGCTGGTCGCGCTGCCGGTCCTGGTCGGATCGGTCGGCCGGATCCCGGTCGGCGCGCTCACCGACCGGTACGGCGGCCGCGTCATGTTCCCCCTGATCAGCCTCGCCACCGCGGTACCGGTGCTGGCGCTG
>VSBZ01000081.1:0-16705 GCA_047459215.1 Micromonosporaceae bacterium
ACCGCCCAAGCGGAGATCCTCGCCGGGCAAACCACCGTGCAAGACTTCGCCCTGCAACCGGTCGACAGCGTGACCATCTCCGGCACCGTCACCGACGGCTCCGGACACGGCTGGCCACTGTACGCCCGCATCCAGGTGACCGGCACCCCGGTGCAGACCTTCACCGACCCGGCCACCGGGCAGTACAGCCTGACCCTGCCCGCAGGCGACACCTTCGACCTGGTGTTCAGCGCCGAATACCCCGGCTACGCCGACACCACGGTGACGGTCGACACCAGCGGGTCCGACCAAACCGTCGACGTCACACTCACGGTGGAGCTCAACCGGTGCCGCGAGGCGCCCGGCTACGAGCTCCAGCAGCCGAGGATGGCGATGGTCACCAGTGACCCGGGCAGCCAGTTCCGGAACTACTTCGCCGAACGGGGCATCGCGGTCGACTTCTTCACCGCCACCCAGATCGCCGGGATCACCGGCTACGACCTGGTGCTGTGGGGGTACAACGCGACGTCGGTGACCGAGGCGAACTTCCTGCAGTTCCTCGCCAACACCGACGCCGACGGGGCGGGGGTGGTCTTCCTCGACCACGCCTTCGCCAACTGGAACGGGATCAAGACGCTGTCCACCTTCACCGGCCAGCCGGCCTCGGTGCCCACCGACACCGGCGGCGTCGGCCTGCAGAACCTGTACGAGGTGACGCAGGAGCACCCGATCCTGGCCGGCTTCGAGGTCGGCGACCAGATCATCCACGAGCCGAACCAGACGGCGGCGTGGCTGGCGTGGTTCACCACGTACGAGGGTGAGGGCCGGCAGGTCATCGCCACGGTCGGGCGCAGCGACGGCACGATCTTCGGCAACGGCATCGGGGTGCAGGAGCGGCCGACCAACCGGCACGTCCTGCTGGCGATCCACTCCTCCTCGGCCACCCGCGGACCGGCGGACTGGTCTCCGGAGTCGGACCAGATCTTCTGGAACGCCCTGGCGTGGGCGGCGCCGGAGAGCGGCTCCTTCGGATGCGTCCCCGTCGATGGTGGTTTGGTGGTTGGTGAGGTGTCGGATCTGAACACCGGTGCTGGTGTGAGTGGTGCGCTGGTGTCGAGTGTGGTGGATCCGGATGTGTCGGCGATGTCGTCTGCGACGCCTGATGACCCGAGCCTGGGTGACGGGTTCTTCTGGTTGTTCTCGCCGTTGACGGGTGCTCAGGAGTTTACGGCGTCGGCTGGCAACTACCAGTCGGAGACCCGGACGGTGGAGGTGGTGTCGGATGCGGCCACTCGGGCTGACTTTGCGTTGGGTGCCGGCCTGCTGGTGGTCGAGCCGGGTGAGGTCAGTGCCCAGCTGCGGTTGGGTCAGTCGGGGTCGCGATCGTTCACGGTGACCAATGAGGGTACGGCGCCGGTGTCGGTGACGTTGGGTGAGGCCGGTGGCGGTTTCGAGATGGCCGGTTCGCAGGCCTCCGGTGTGCGGTTGCCGTCGGTGTCGACGCCGGTGGCGTCGGTTGACGGTGGTGCCGTGGCGGCGACCGGTGGGTCCGGTCTGGCCTTTGATGCGGCCTCTGGGGCGCGGGAGCGGTCTGGTGTGGTGGCCAGGCCGGTGTTGCCGGAGGTGGCGCAGGATGAGGTGACGATTACTCATTCGGCGTCGATGGAGGTTGCGGTCAACAACTCGGTGGCGTGTTCGCCGGATTTCGGGTTCACGACCACGGAGAACTCCTACCTGCGCACGTTCGTGCTGTCGGACTTTGGTCTGAACGGCGGGTTCACGGTCAGTAGCGTGACGTTCGGGGTGGAGGCCAGTAGCCCGGCGCAGCCGTTGACGGTGAACCTGTACACGTTGGAGGGCGAGTTCAGGTACGCGAACCTGACGCCGATCGGTTCGGCGGAGATCACGTTGCAGCCGACGGAGTTGGACCTGGTGACGGTTCCGGTGGAGGGTGTCGCGCCGGCGGGTTCGACGCTGGTGGTGGAGATTGATTCGCCGGACATGTCTGGTACGGGCCGGTTGTTCATTGGTTCGAACAGTGCGGGTCAGACCGCGCCGTCGTACCTGGCGTCGGAGTCGTGTGGTCTGCTGGAGCCGACGGACACCGCCGAGCTGGGGTTCCCGGACATGCACATCGTGATGAGCGTGACCGGGACGCCCGGTGGTGGGGATGTGCCGTGGCTGTCGGTGGCTCCGCAGGAGCTGGTCCTGGATCCGGGTGAGAGCGCCACGGTGACGGTCGAGCTGGACGCCCAGGTGGAGCAGCCGGGTACGTACACCGCGCAGGTCACCTTCGGGCACGACACCCCGTACCAGGTGGACGCGGTGGACGTGTCCATGGTCGTCACCCCACCGAACAACTGGGGCAAACTGTCCGGCACGATCACCGGCACCACCTGCGACGGCACCACCACACCCATCGCCGGAGCGGTCGTCAACCTCGACGGCCGCCACAGCGACGTCGCGGTCCTCACCGACCAGGACGGTCGCTACGGGTACTGGATGCCGTCCAACAACGGGCCGGTCCAGGTGGTCGTCTCCGCCGACGGGTACATCCCGCAGGCCACGCGGGTGAACCTCCGATCGGGTGAGGAGACGGTGACCGACTTCCACCTGACGCCCGTCTGCTGAACGGACAGGTCCGGGCCGGTCACCGGCCGTGCCGGTGACCGGCCCGGACGCCCGTCGTCCGGGGCGCCTGCGACGCGGTCGCAGGCGCCCCGACGCCTCCGTACAGCGGGACCGGCCACGGTGGTGCCGCATCGACAGGCGCGACGTGCACGTCACGGTGGGTACCGGTGACGGTACCCACCGCCCGCCGACGTCCGGACCACCGTCCCGAACGTCGGGCCCGGCCACCTGTCGGGCCAGGCCATTTGTTGGGGCAACCGCCCTACGGCACCGGCGGCGGAGATGCGAAGCGGACGCGTGTGACGTAGGGTGTCGGGGATGGAGTGCGCCCCCCACGCATCTCCGTCCCTGCGTGGCATCCCGCAGGTGCCACATGTCAGCCCGACGTCGTAGGTGACCGGTGGCACCTACCGGTGAGAAGGAGCGACGACGTGTCATTGCGCAACTCCCCCGTCTCATTCAGACATCTCAGACGAAGGCTCCTCGCCGGGGGCGCTTCGGCTGCCCTGGTCCTCGGCACGCTCGCGTTCTCGGGCGACGCCAGTGCCCAGCCCTTGCCATCGCCGTCGACAGACGACGATCTGCTGCTGGACCGGGGCAGGGTCTCCCTTGACACCGCGAGGATCACCGACGTCCGCAAGGAGATCGACATCTTCATCCGTCTCGACGAGCCCGCGGTCACGGAGTACGTGGCCAAGGAGGTGCGGTTGGGCCGCGGCGAGCCGTCGGCGCAGGCGCGCCGCGCGCAGGCGCGCCGGGTCTCCGCCCAGCAGAACGCCCTCATGGACGACCTGGAGCGGCTCGGCGTCGAGGTGCGGTCGACGATGCGGGTGGCCGCCAACGGCCTGCGGGTCAAGGCCCGTGTGCTCGACATGCCGAAGCTGGCGGACCTGCCCGGCGTGGTCTCGGTCGCACCCGTCACGCTGTTCGAGCCGGCCAACGACACCAGCGTGCCGTGGATCCGGGTGCCGGAGGCCTGGGACGCCCTGGGCGGCGCCACCGGTGAGGGCGTCATCATCTCGGTGATCGACACCGGCATCGACTACACCCACGCGGCCTTCGGCGGGTCCGGCGACGTCGCCGACTACGAGCTCGCCACCGAGGACACCACCGTCATCCCGGAGGTCGACGGTGTGCCGATCTTCCCGACCGCCAAGGTGATCCGCGGCTTCGACTTCGTCGGCACGGAGTACGACGCCAGCGACCCCACCAAGGACGTACCGCACCCGGACCCGAACCCGATCGACGTGTTCGGCCACGGCACCCACGTCGCCGGCACCGCCGCCGGCATGGAGGTCACGGTGGACGGCAAGGTCACGGTCGGCTCCGGTGTGGCGCCGGGTGCGTTGCTGTACGCGGCGAAGGTGTTCGGCGACGAGGCCGGCTCCACCGCGGTGACCGCTGACGCCATCGAGTGGTCCCTGGACCCCAACGGTGACGGCAGCATGGAGGGCCAGGCCGACGTGATCAACATGAGTCTCGGCTCGGACTTCGGCCACCCCGACGACCCGACCGCGATCGCGTCGCACAACGCCACCCTGGTCGGCACCGTGGTCGTCGCCGCGTCCGGCAACAGCGGCAACACCGCCGCGTACGTCACCAGCTCCCCGGCCGTGGGGCCGGGCGCCATCTCGGTGGCCGCCTCGATCGACAACGGCATCGAGGCGCTGGGGCTGCAGGTGCACGAGCCGGCCGACATCGCCGGCATCTACGAGGCGGCCGAGGGGGCCATCTCGGTGCCGCTGGCGACGACCGGCCCGCTGACGCACCAGGTGGTGGCCGCCGAGCCGCTGGACGCGTGCGCGCCGCTGACCAACCCGGCGGAGGTCGCCGGAAACTTCGCCCTCGTCATCCGCGGCACCTGCACCTTCGCGGAGAAGCACCTGGCGGTGCAGGACGCCGGTGCGGTCGGCATCATCGTGTTCAACAACGTCCCCGGCGACCCGATCGTCATGGGCGGCGAGTCGGCGGGCATCAACATCCCCGGCGTCATGATCTCGCTCGACGACGGCAACCTCATCCTCGGCGCACTGACCGAGGGGGAGACGGTGACCGCCACCATGTCGCCGGACATCGTCATCCCCAAGCCGGAGCTGGCCGACCTGCTGACCGACTTCACCTCCCGTGGCCCGGGCGGCGGCGGGTCGACGTTCAAGCCCGACGTGTCCGCGCCCGGCTTCAACATCAGCTCGGCCGGCGTGGGCAGGGGGACCGGGCCCGCCCTGTCCAGCGGGACCTCGATGGCGACCCCGCACGTGGCCGGCGTGGCCGCGCTGCTGGCCCAGAAGTACGGGCTGCCGGGCATGGACGACCCGGACGAGCGCGCGGCGGTGGTGCGGACCGTCAAGTCGCTGATCATGAACACGGCGGTGCCGGCCGCCGACGAGTACCCGATCGCCCTGCAGGGAACGGGCGTCGTGCGCGCGGACGCCGCCGTGACCGCCGACGCCTACACGACCCCGGCCGGTCTGAGCTTCGGGCGCCTCAACGTGTCCGAGCCCACGTCGGTCACGCGGACGGTGGAGGTCACCAACCTCGGCGACTCCACCCGTACCTTCGACATCGCCTTCGAGCCGCAGCAGCAGGTGCCGGGCGTGACCTTCACCCACGATCCGCAGGTGACGGTCGGCGCCGGCGACACCGCGTCGTTCGACGTCACCATCTCGCTGGATCCGGCGGCGATGCCGGCGGACCTGACGTCGTTCTCGCAGACCGAGGCCGACGGCTGGCTGGTGCTCGACGACGGCACGCTGACCCTGCGTACCGGCGTGATGGCGGTGGTGGACCCGGCGGCCGCGGTCAGCGTCGCGGCGGCCCACCCGGGCACGATGCCGACGGCCTGGGCGGTGGAGATCACCAACCCGTCGGCGACCACCGGCGTCACCCACGGCTTCACGCTCGTGCGTGAGGGCGACGACGTCGGCGGCGTGACGGAGGCGGTGGGCGTGCGCACGACCACCGCCAGCGGCTTCGACGTGGTCCAGTTCGGTGTGGCCACCGATCCGTGGGAGAGCCTGTCGGCACGGGAGACCCAGATCCTGCTCGACCCCGACCGCGACGGCGAGTTCGAGTACGTGCTGGTCGCGGCGGACCTCGGCCTGCTGCAGGGCCTGGACCCGACCGGCCAGGTCGCCACCGCGCTGTTCGACCTCTCGACCGGTGTCGGCTTCCTGGAGTACCTGGTCATAGGCGACTACAACGACAGCGTCCAGGTGTTGACCGTGGACCGCTTCGCGCCGGAGGATGCGGACGACCCCAACTTCGGGTTCCTGCCGCGCGGCGGAAACCCGCGGTTCGACTACCAGATGCTGGTCTTCGACCGGGACGAGCTGGTCGGTGTGCAGGAGGGCAGCGTCCACCTGGCGGCCAATGTCGACGGCCGGCTCAACGAGAGCCTGGCCGTGCCTCCGGGCGTGGCCCAGGTGTTGGGCTTCCCGCGCAGCGACATCCGGACGCTGCTGTGGCTGCACCCCAACAACCCGGCGGACGACCAGTGGCAGACGGTGAGTCTGCCGCCGCGTGGACGCAGCCCGCGGTGACGAAATAACCGAGTAGTTGCATTCGCCTGTGGCCCGGCCGTAACGGTCGGGCCACAGGCCTTCCCCTGGCGCGGTGTCCCGTCATAGCCTGGGCTCGGCACCGGGGACTCGGCCGGACGGTCCACCTGTGACGGCCGCCCGGGGTGCCCGGCCTCGACCGCTCTGCCGAGGGGAGGGAGGACGCTGGCGCTCGGTGACCTCTTCCCGGACGTGCTGCACGCCGCGCAGGACGGGTCGCCGTGGGCGCTGGAGCGCCTGTACGAGGACCTGGCTCCCGCGGTCGCCGGCTACCTGCGGGTGCAGCGCGCCTCCGAACCGGAGGACCTCGTCAGCGAGGTCTTCCTCGGCGTGTTCCGGGGTCTGCCGGCGTTCCGCGGCACCGAGCAGCAGTTCCGTTCCTGGGTGTTCACCATCGCCCACCGGCGGCTGGTGGACGAGCGGCGCCGCGCCGCCCGTCGCCCCTTCCTGGAACCGGTCCGGGTCGAGCTCAGCACGCCCGGGGGTGACGTGGAGCGGGAGGCGATCGACTCGCTGGGGGAGCAGTGGGTGGTCAGCGTGTGCGCGCAGCTCTCCGCCGACCAGCGCACCGTCCTGCTGCTGCGGGTCATCGCCGACCTGAGCGTCACCGAGGTGGCCAAGGCCACGGGCAAGAGCGTGGGCGCGGTCAAGGCGCTGCAACGGCGGGCGCTCGAGGTGCTGCGCCGCAGGCTCGTCCGCGAGGAGGTGCTGGCGTGACCTGGCGCAACCCACCCCCGGACGACCGCGGCCTCCCTCCGATCGACGACGCGACCGCCGAGTCCCTGCTCGCCGGCGGCGAGGTCCGCTCCGACCTGGAACCGGTCGCCGCGTTCCTGCGCGCCCTGCGCGTCACCGCGCGGCGCCGGGTGGCCCCGAGCCCGCAGCTGGCCGCCCAGATGGCCGGGGGACGGTACGTCCGGCCGGGAACGTTGGCGCACTGGGTCGGTGGCCGGCTGGCCGGAGCGCGGCCGACGGCGCGGACCACCACGCGACTCGTGGCGTGGGCGAGCGTCGGCGGCCTGGTCGCGGCGATGCTCGGCACCGCTACGGCCGGGTTCGCCGGAGCGTTGCCCGAGCCGGCGCAGCAACGCTTCGAGTCCGTGGTGGAGACGGTCACCGGTTACACCTTCCCGGAGGTGTCGGGCGGCTCCGGGGCGCCCGACCACCGGCCCGACACCGGCGAGGCCGACACGCCTGGTACCGCCCTCGCGGATGTGGGCGGCGGCGACGCCGGGCAGCCGACCGGCGGGGGACCGGGCAGCGACCGACCGGGCCCGCCCGGCGCCCACGGCCGCGGCCACGGTCCGCACGGTCCGGACCATGGCGGGGCGGCCGGTGAGCGGACGCCGGCCTGGGTGGGGGCCGTCGCGCCGCTCGGGCCGCCCGCCCATGCCGGACCGGATGCCGCCGCCGGTTCGGGCGCTGCTGCCAGTCCGGGCGCCGCGGGTCAGCCGGACCACGACCGCACGCCCGGTCGGGGCAAGCCGGATCATGCTGGCAAGCCGGACCACGCTGGCAAACCGGTCGCCGGTGGCACGCCCGGTGCCGCCGGCGAGCCCGGTCCGGGCACGCCGCGTCACGCCGGTCGGCCGGACCACGCCGGCAGACCGGGCGCTGCCGCCCCGCCCGGTCCGACCGGCGCACCGGAGTCCGCCGACCTCGGCCACGCTGGCGAGCCGGGCGCCGCTGCCGAGCCGGGCGGTACGGCCACCGACGGGCCGGGCGGTACGACCGTCGCTCCGGGCGGGTCCGCTGCCTGACCCGACCCGTCGCGGACCCACGCGTGCCGCCGTCCACGGCGGACCGCCACGGACCATCGGCGCCGGGTGGAAAGCCGCCGGCGCGGGCCCCCGGGCCGGCAGCGGTCGTGAGCCGACCGTCGCCGGCCGGCAGCGCCTCACCAGCCCAGCCGGGCGGTGGTCAGCCGGGCGACGAGGTCCTCCGGTCCCTCCACCCGGACCCGTGCCGCCCGCTGCCGGCCGCTGAGGAACAGCGCGAGCTCTCCCACGTCGCCCGTGAGGCGGAGCGGTTCGCCTCCGGCACCGGTTCGCATCCGGCCGAGGCCGGGCGCGGACACCTCCAGCGCGGCGGGGAAGCGGCGCAGCCGTAGCCTGGCTGGGATCCGCAGCATCCGCCACAGCTGCCGGGCGAGCCCGTCGGGCAGGTCCCGCGGCGTCCACCCGGGTTGCCCGCGGCGGACGTCCTCGTGGTGGAGGAACATCTCCATCGTGTTGACCGCACGGTCCACAGGGGTCAGCCGCACCCACGCGGGTGGCCGGCGTACCAGCGCCACGAGCTCGAGGTAGGGGCGGGCGGCCAGACGGCGGCGCACCCGTTCGGTGTACCCGGCCAGCTGCGGCACGACCAGCCCGGGCGAGGACAGCGGCCGGCGCTCCCGCGCGACGAGGTGGGCGGCGAGGTCCCGGGTGGTCCAGCCCTCGCACAGGGTGGGCTGGTCCGGTCCCAGGTCGGTGAGCAGGTCGCACAGGGCCTGCCGTTCGCTGGCGGCGTAACTCTCCCGTGCCATCGCCGTCCCTCCGATTCCGATCGAACCTCTCCTGCCGTGCGACGACCTGTCCTGACCTGCGCGTCAGCACCCGCCTCGGCCACCGTACGGCCCGCGGCGGCCGGCCGCAGCGGCGACGGCGCGGCGGGCCCCGGGGGCGGTCTCCTCCGGTACGGTTCCCGCATGCGCATCGCGACGGTGCTGTTCGACGCCGACGGTGTGGTGCAGTCCGCGGGACGGCTGGCCGACTACTTCGCCGAGCGGTACGGCTGGACCCCACCCCGCACCGCGGAGTTCTTCCGCCACGTGTTCGACGAGCGGCTCGGCCGGGAGAAGGTGCTGTCCGGCACCGTGGAGATCCTCCCCGCGATCGAGGAGGAGCTGCCGCGCTGGGGTGTCACCGAGCCGGTGGAGACCTTCGTCGCCGGCTGGCTCCGGGAGGGCACGGTTCCCGATCCGGAGGCGCTCGACCTGGTGGCCGCGCTGCGCCGCGCCGGCGTGGTGTGCGGGCTGGCGACCAACCAGGACCGGCTGCGCGCCCGGTACATGGAGCACGACCTCGGCTACCGGGAGCTGTTCGACCACCGCTTCTACTCCTCCGAGCTGGGCTGCGCCAAGCCGGACCCGGCCTTCTTCCAGGCCGCCCTGGCCGCTCTCGGCGCCCCGGCCGCGCAGGTCCTGTTCATCGACGACCATGAGCCTAACGTGCTGGCGGCGCGCGACTGCGGTGTGCACGCCGAGCTCCACCTTCCCGGAAACAGCCTGCGCGACCTGCTGGCGACCTATGATCTTGCGGTATGAGCTGGTGGCGCCGGCGCGCGACGACATGGTGACGGCCCGGCGTCGCACCACCGCGGCGTGGCTCGTGGTGGCGGCGGTGGGCCAGGCGTTCGCGGTGGAGGCGGTGCGCCGGATCTTCGTCGGCACGGTGCGCGGCCAGCAGGTGGACACGGTGGCGCTGACCGGCGGCGAGCTGGGGCACGACCGGGTCGCCGGCCTGGTGGCGGGGGTGCTGGACGCGGTCTCGGTGCTGTCGGTGGCGTTCGCCACCGTGGCCATCGGGATCATCGCGGTGCTGCGCCGCCGGTTCCTGCTGGCCGCGGTGGCGACCGGGATGGTCGTGGCCGCCAACGTCACCACCCAGGTGCTCAAGGCGCTCGCCCACCGTCCCGAGTTCGGGGTGGACATGGCCCGGGCGGCGGTCGGCAACAGCCTTCCCAGCGGGCACACCACGGTGACCGCCTCGGTCGCGGCCGCGCTCGTGCTGGTGTTGCCGGCAAGCCTGCGCGGGATCGCGGCGCTGGCCGGTACGGGGCTGGCGGCGCTCACCGGGGTGGCGACGCTCTCCGCCGGGTGGCACCGGCCGAGCGACGCGGTCGCGGCGCTGCTGGTGGTGGGGGCGTGGGCGGCGGTCGCCGGGCTGGTCCTCGTGGCCGCCGGCGGCGATCCGCCGGCCACATCCGGCGGCCCCGGCCGGAGGCCGCCCGCCTTTGGCAACCGGGTGTCCACGGGCGGTGGGGTGCCGTACGGCGTCGGCTCCCCGGCGTACGGCACGGGGATACCGTCCCCCGCGGTCCCCGACCGCGCCGCGAACCCCAACCGCATGACCCTGCTGGCCCTGGTGGCGGTCGCACTGGCGGCCTCCGTGGTGGCGCTGCTCGGCCTGGTGGTCACCGACCAGGTGCGCGACACGCCGCCGGAGTGGTTGAGCCGCCCGCGGTTGCTGGCGGCGTACGCGGGCGGTGCGGCCGGCATCACGGCCGTGGCGAGCGGCGTGATGGCGCTGGTCCTGGCGACCGCGTCCGCCGTCGCGCGCCCGTGGTGGCCGGGTCGCCACCAGGTCGGCCGCTGAGCCGGGCGGACCCGTCCCGCTCCCGCGCGGTCAACCCGGCCAGCAGGATCCGCAGCAGGTCGGCCAGGTGCTCGCGCTGCGCCGCCGTCAGCGGCTCCAGCAACGACTCCTCGTACCGCAGCAGGTGGTCGACGGTGCGCTCCACCAGGGCGTGCCCGGCCGGCGTCAGGGTCACCGCCACCGCCCGGCCGTCGCGGCCGCCGCGCACCCGGGCCACCAGCCCGTCGCGTTCGGCGCGGGCCACCCGCTGGCTGATCGCGCCGGCGCTCACCAGGGCTCGCCGGGCGATCTCGCCGGGGGAGAGCCGGTAGGGCGGGCCTGCCCGCCGCAGCGTGGACAGCAGGTCCAGGGTGGCCGCGTCGATGCCCGCCGCGGACAGGGTGCGGCGGCGGTGGTCGGACAGCAGCTTGGCGATCCTCCAGATGCGGGTGATCACACCGATGGACCCCACCGGCGTGCCGGGTCGCTCCCGCCGCCACGCCGCCGCGATCTCGTCCACCGCGTCCGGCGCCACCGTGTCCCCGTGGCTTGCCGCCCGTTCCGCGGGTCGGTTATGGTCGCCCACGGACTTACTTTAGGCCTAAAGGAGTTGCGGGTGCGAGAGGTCATCGTCACCGGCGGGGGCACCGGGATCGGCTACGCGGTGGCGGAGGCGTTCGTCGCCGACGGCGACCGGGTCACCATCACCGGCCGACGCGAGCACGTGCTGCGGGAGGCGGCCGCGCGGCTGGGCGTACGCGCGGTGCCCTTCGACGCCAGCGACCCGGCCGCGGTGGCGGCGGCGCTGCCCCACCTGCCCGAGCAGGTCGACGTCCTGGTCAACAACGCCGGGGGCGTCAGCCCCGGCAGCGTCGACCCCACCGACCTGGCGGCGGTGGCCGCGCTGTGGCGGGCGGACCTGGAGCGCAACCTGCTGTCGGCGGTCCTGGTGACCACCGCGCTGCAGCCGCGGTTGCGCGACCGCGCCCGCATCGTCAACATCGGCTCGATCGCCGCCCGGCGGGGCGCCGGCTCGTACGGCGCCGCCAAGGCCGCCCTGGAGGCATTCACCGCCTCGCTCGCCGCCACCCTGGGACCGCGGGGTGTCACCGCCAACACCGTGGCTCCGGGCGTGGTGCTGCACACCGGGTTCTTCGTCGACGGGTTGGCACCCGAACGCCTGGAGCGGCTGGTCGGCGAGACCTTCACCAAGCGGGCGGGCACGCCGGCCGACGTCGCCGCAGCGGTGCGGTTCCTGTGCTCGCCCGCGGCCGGACACCTCACCGGACAGGTGCTCCACGTCAACGGCGGCGCCTACCTTGGACGCTGACCCCGG
Organism: Micromonosporaceae bacterium; assembly: GCA_047459215.1. GTDB lineage: Bacteria > Actinomycetota > Actinomycetes > Mycobacteriales > Micromonosporaceae > Natronosporangium. The sequence goes on from VSBZ01000081.1 coordinate 11,841, forward strand.
GACGGCGGTGGGTACCGCGGCGCGCCGCCCCCGACCGTGGGGGCGGGAGTCCCGCGGACGGGTGGTGGCGCGGCGGTCGCGGACGAGGTGTGGCGCGCCGCGGGGGGTCCCGCGGGCGGTGGTGGCGCGAGCTGGTGGCTACCCGAGCGTGCGGCCGTGGCGGTCGCGGGCCTTCAGCCGGGTCGTGGGCATGGGTGGCGCCGGCAGCGCGCCGCCGTCGAAGCCGACCACGTGGCCGAACCGCACCCCGCCCATCCAGTCCAGCCGTGCCTGCTCGATCTCCTCGTGGGTGCGGGCGACGAAGTTCCACCACATCACCAGCGGCTCGTCGAACGGCTCACCGCCGAGCAGGAACAGCCGGCCCTCACCGACACAGATCAGATCGGACCGTCCGGTGCCGAGGTAGAGCAGGTGGCCCGGTGCCAGCGGGGTGCCGGCCACCTCCGCCGTACCCGTCAGCGTCAGCATCCCGTACTCGAAGTCCGGCTCCAGCGGCAGCCTGGTCGCGCCGTCCAGGCGGATCTCCGCGGCGACCAACGGGGTGTGGACCTGGGCCGGCGACCGTACCCCCGCGACCTCACCGGTCACCACGGTGATCACGGCGTCGCCCTCGCGACGCACCGGCAGCTCCGGGTGGTGGCTGAACGCCGGCGGGCCGTTGCGGGTCGCGTCCGGCAGCGCCGCCCACAGCTGCAGGCCGTGCATCACCGGCGGGTGGTCGGGAGGCGACTCCTCCGAGTGGGAGATGCCGAACCCGGCGGTCATGACGTTCAGCTGGCCCGGCCGGGCGGTGGCCACGTTGCCCAGGCTGTCACGGTGGAGGATCTCGCCCTCGAGCAACCAGGTGACCGTCTGCAGCCCGGTGTGCGGGTGGGGCGGGATGCGCATGCCGGGCGTGCCGGCCACGTCGTCGGGTCCGAAGTGGTCGACGAAGCACCACGCGCCGACCATCCGCCGTTCGCGGTGGGGGAGCAGCCGGCGGACGGTGGTGTACCTGCCGAGTGGGACGTCGTGGCCTGGTAGCAGGACACTGTCGCGCTCGGCGTCGACCGCGGTCCCGGCGCCGCCGTCCATCGTCCGGTCGGTCACACGCCGACTCTACGCCCGGTCCCGTGCCTCGACGGCTGGAACCGCACCGATCTTGGAGCTTGTGACGTACCCGACTCGGACGTCCGGCACGGCGGCCCCGCCGTCGAGGATCGGCGCACACGTCGGGATCCCGCCACCCCCGTTGCCGTCCGGAGGTGGGTGGCGGGGTCAGGGCTCCGTCGCCCCCGCGGGCGGTCGCGGGCGGGCGGCGGGGTCAGGCGGAGGGGGTCAGCTCCTCGATCGCGCGGCGGATGCGCGGCACCGAGACCGGGTGGGCGGTGCCGAGCTGCTGGGCGAACAGGCTGACCCGCAGCTCCTCGATCATCCAGCCGATCCGCTCCACCTGCGGGTCGGCGCCGTCGCAGGCCCGCAGCCGCTCGTACGCCTCGCGCACCTGGTGCACCTGCGCCATCGCCTGCCGGTCGCGGTCGGGCTGGGACGGCAGCTTGTCCAGCCGCCGGCGCAGCGCCGTCAGGTAGCGGGTCAGGTCGGGCAGCCGCTGCCACCCGGTGGCGGTCACGAAACCCGGCCGCACCAGGCTCTCGAGCTGGGCGCGCATGTCGGCGACGGACTCCGGGTACCGCGCCGCGGCCGCCTGCAGCCGTGGCGCCAGCTCTCCGGCGAGGTTGAGCACCGGCAGCACCTCGGTGACCACCCCGAGGGTGGCCCGGTTGAGCGCCGCCCGCACCTTCCGCCGCAGCTCGGCGTACCCGGCCTCGTCCCACGGCGGGCCGCCGTGCTCGGCGACCAGCGCGTCGACCGCGCAGGCGGCGCAGTCGGCCAGCAGCTCCCGGACCCCGCCGTGCGGGTTGCGCACCAGCGCCAGCTTCGCCTCCTCCGACAGGCGCGCCAGCACGTACCCCTCCGGTGACGGGGTGTCGAGCAGCAGCAGCCGTCGGACCCCGGCCGGCATGTGCCGCGCCTGCTCCCGCGGGGTGGCGAAGACGCGAAGGTCCACCCGGTCGCCGGCGTCGACCAGGGCCGGGTACGCGGTGACCGGCCGGCCCCCGCGGACCACCTCCACCTGCCGCGGCACGGTGCCCACCGTCCACGAGGTGAGGCCGGTGCGCTCCACCGCCGAGGCGGCCGCGGACAGGCTGGCCGCCGCCTGCGGGGCGAGCCGGCGCCGCAGCGCCGCCGGGTCCCTGCCCTCGGCGAGGGTGGTGCCGTCGTCACCGACCACCCGGACGGTCATGCGCAGGTGGTCGGGGACCCGGTCGAGGTCGAAGTCGTCCGGCCCGACCGGCGTCCCGCCCAGCTGCGACAGGACACGGGCGAGCGCGACGCGCAACGGCTCGGCGTACGGCTCCATCCGCTCCAGCGCCTGGTCGGCGACCTCGGGGACGGGGACGAACGCCCGCCGCACCGGCTTGGGCAGCGACCGGATCAGCGCGATGACGAGGTCGCGGCGCAGTCCCGGCACCTGCCAGTCGAAGCCGGCGTCCTCGATCTGGTCCAGCAGCGCCAGGGGGACGTGGACGGTGACGCCGTCGGTGGCCGCCCCCGGCTCGAACTGGTAGGTCAGCGGCAGGTCCACGTCGCCGTGGCGCCACACCTGCGGGTAGTCCGACTCGCTGACCCGGCCGGCCCGCGGGTCCACCAGGTCCTCCATGGTGAGCGTGAGCAGGTCGGGCCGGTCGCGGCGGACCTTCTTCCACCACCGGTCGAAGGTGGCCGTCGACACCACCTCCGGACCGATCCGCTTGTCGAAGAAGGCGAAGATGGCGTCGTCGTCGACGAGGATGTCCCGGCGCCGCGCCCGGTCCTCCAGCTCGGCGACGCGGGCGAGCAGCGCCATGTTGTCGTGGAAGAACCGGTGATGGGTGTCCCAGTCGCCCTCGACGAGCGCGTGGCGGATGAACAGCTCCCGGGACAGCGCCGGGTCGATGCGGCCGTAGTCGACCCGGCGGCGGGACACCACCGGCAGGCCGTAGAGGGTGACGGTCTCGTAGGCCACCACGCCGCCGCGGTCGCGGTCCCAGTGCGGCTGGGAGTAGCTGCGCTTGACCAGGTGTCCGGCCAGCGGCTCCACCCACTCCGGCTTGATGGCCGCGGCGGTGTGGCCCCACAGCCGGGTGGTCTCGACCAGCTCGGCGACCATGACCCACTCCGGCAGCCGCTTGAACAGCGCCGAGCCGGGGGAGATCGCGAACCGGGACCCCCGGGCGCCGAGGTACTCCCGCCGCCGGCGCGGGTCGGAGGCGGCCAGGTCGCGGACGCCGATGTGGGACAGCAGCCCGGCCAGCAGGCTGGCGTGGATGCGGTCGGGGTCGGCGGGCGTGCTGTTGAGGGAGGCGCCGAGGGTACGGGCGGTGCGGCGCAGCTGCTGGTAGATGTCCTGCCACTCGCGGACCCGCAGGTAGTTGAGGAACTCCTCGCGGCACAGCCGGCGGAACCGGCTGCTGGACAGCTCCTTCTGCTTCTCCTGCAGGTAGTTCCACAGGTTGAGGTAGGCGAGGAAGTCGGAGCGCTCGTCGGCGAACCGGGCGTGCGTGGCGTCCGCGGCCTCGCGTCGGTCGGCCGGCCGCTCCCGGGGGTCCTGGATGGACAGCGCGGCGGCGATGACCGCCACCTCGTGCAGGCAGCCGTTGCGGTCGGCCTCCAGCACCATCCTGCCGAGGCGGGGGTCGACCGGCAGCTTGGCCAGCCGGCGTCCCAGCGATGTCAGGCGCGGCCCGCGCCCGGCGGGCGGGTCGGTGCGCCCCGCCCGGTCCGACCCGCCGGTGCGGGTCCGGCCCGGCGCGCCGGCACGCGCCCGCGGCGGTGTCACCTCCACCGCGCCGAGCTCCTCCAGCAGCCGCAGCCCGTCGGCGATCTGCCGACGGTCGGGCGGGTCGATGAACGGGAACGCCTCCACGTCGCCCAGCCGCAGGTCGGCCATCTGCAGGATGACCGAGGCGAGGTTGGTGCGGAGGATCTCCGGGTCGGTGTACTCCGGGCGTGAGGCGAAGTCCTCCTCGGAGTAGAGCCGCACGCAGATCCCGTCTGCGACCCGGCCGCACCGGCCCGCCCGCTGCCGCGCCGACGCCTGCGAGATCGGTTCGATCGGCAGCCGCTGCACCTTCAGCCGGTGGCTGTAGCGGGAGATCCGGGCGGTGCCCGGATCCACCACGTACCGGATGTTCGGGACCGTCAGCGAGGTCTCGGCGACGTTGGTGGCCAGCACGATCCGCCGTCCCGAGTGGGGCTGGAACACCCGGTGCTGCTCGGCCAGGGACAGCCGGGCGTACAGCGGGAGGATCTCGGTGCCGCGCAGCCGGGCGTCGTTCGCCACGGCGCCCCGCAGCGCCTCGGCGGTGTCGCGGATCTCCCGCTCACCGGAGAGGAAGACGAGGATGTCGCCGGGTCCCTCGGCCGCGAGCTCCCGCACCGCGGCGATGATCGCCTCGACCTGGTCGGTGTCCTCGTCCGGTGGCCGGTAGCGGATCTCGACCGGGTAGGTGCGGCCCGACACCTCGATCACCGGTACCTCGTGCCCCGGCCGGGAGAAGTGGGCGGCGAACCGGTGCGGGTCGATGGTCGCCGACGTGATGACGAGCTTGAGGTCCGGGCGGCGCGGCAGCAGCCGGGTCAGGTAGCCGAGCAGGAAGTCGATGTTGAGGCTGCGCTCGTGCGCCTCGTCGATGATGAGCGTGTCGTAGCGGCGCAGCATCCGGTCGTGGGCGAGCTCGGCCAGCAGGATGCCGTCGGTCATGAGCTTGACGCGCGTGTGCTCGCCAACCCGCTCGGTGAACCGGACCTGGTAGCCGACCGTGCCGCCGACCGCCTCGCCGAGT
>VSBZ01000082.1:0-16595 GCA_047459215.1 Micromonosporaceae bacterium
GGCCCGTAGCCTACGACGGCAGCGGCCCCCACGGCCCGGAAAGGGTGGCCATGGGTGACAACCATGGCCGGGTGGGACTATACCGCTGGGGGGACGACGGGGCCCTGGAGCCCGTGGGCGAGCCCATTCCCGTAGGATGGGCCCTCACCGCGGCCGCGGTGGCCGACGTGACGGGGGACGGTCGGGGCGAGGTGGTCGTCCTGGGGTATCCGGCGCGACTGCACCTGGTGGCCGTGGTGGTCCAGTAGGGACGGGCACGACGCACCGCGGGGCCCGACGGAGTTTTCCAGTGCCCCGTGTATCTGGCCATACCTGACTGCGGGGGGCTCGCGGATGGACGGCTTCGCGGACTTCCACACCCACACCGTCTACAGCCACGGCCGGGGCAGCGTCCTCGACAACGCCCTCGCCGCCCGCCGGCGGGGGCTGCGCCAGCTGGGCATCTCCGACCACGGTCCCGCCAACCTGTTCGGCGTCGGCATGGACGGCATCGGCGCGCTGTTGCGGCTGCGGGAGGAAATCGACGGGCTGCGGGCGTCCGGGGAGGCGGGCGTGCAGGTTTTTTTGGGCATCGAGGCCAACGTGGTGGATTTGAAGGGCACCCTGGACGTGCCTGCAGAGGTGCTGGCCCAGTTGGATTACGTGATGGTGGGGCTGCACGTGCCCGTCCGTCCCCGGCGCCTCGGCGACGCGCTCCGCTTTGCCCTCGTCAATGGACCGGGCCGGCTGTTGCCGGCGGCGATGACGAACAGCGTGTCGTGGTCGGCGGTGAGCCGGTTGACGGCCATGCTCAACGGGTCGGTGCCGTCGGACGGCGTGCCCCCGAGGCTCATGTTGACGATGTCCGCGCCGTTCGCGACCGCCCACTCCATCCCGGCGATGATGTCGCTCTCCTGCCCGAAGCCGAAGTCGTTGAGCACCTTGCCGTTGAGCAGCTCCACCCCGGGCGCCACGCCGACGCGGGTACCGCCGGAGGCGGCGCCCGAGCCGGCGATGATGCCGGCCACGTGGGTGCCGTGGCCGAACCGGTCCCCGGTCGTGTCGGAGGTGGTGAAGTTGGCCTCCGCGACCACCGCGCCGGCCAGGTCCGGGTGCGTGGTGTCGATGCCGCTGTCCAGCACCGCCACCCTCACCCCGGTGCCATCGAAGCCGGCGTCCCAGGCGGCGGGCGCGCCGATCTGCGGCACGCTCTCGTCCAGGGCCGCCTCCACCCGGCCGTCGAGCCACACCCGCGGCAGCTCACCCAGGCCCTCGACGGTGGCGGTCCCCGCCGCCGCGGTCCCCGCCGCCGCGGCCGTACCGAGCGGGCCGGACCGCACCGACCGCCACCAGTCGCCGCCCGGACCCACCGTCGCCGCGATCCCGCCGATGCTGGGCAGGGCGTTGACCTCCGTGGTGCCCGTGAGCATCGCGGACCGCCCGGCGGTCGCCGCCGCCGCGCCCGCGCCGCCGGGGAAGGTGACGATGACCGGCACGCCGTCGGTGTAGCCGTACTCGACCAGGCGGGACACGTTGAACAGCTCCCGGTCCAGCACGTGCGGCACCAGCCGGGCGGCGTCCGACGGCACCAGGTAGGTGTCACCGCCGTCGTGGAACGCGTCGAACGTGGGCAGGTACCCGTCCCGACGGGCCGGCTCCACCGCGAGCGACAGGCGGCCGTCGTCGCCGGGGCTCACCGTCACCCGGTCTCCGGTCACGAGGGTGACCACCGTGGAACCCGGTGCGGGTGCGGCGGGCTGCCCGGCCGTCTGGCCCGACGGGCCGGCGGGGCCGCCGGGAGCGGCCGCCACCGCCCCGGGAAGGCCGGCGACGAGCAGCAGGGCCAGGGCCGCCGTGAGGCCGGATCTGCGATGGTGCATCGTGGTCTCCCTGTCAGTGGTGTGTCACCGGGGCGGCAGCTGCCAGGCCCGGATGATCTCCTGTTCGATCCGGTTGCCCTCGACGTCGGCCGCCTCCAGCCGCACCGACACGTAACCGGAGGTGCCCTGCGGGTCGCGCAGGTCCAATATGAACCGGTACCGCCCGTCGCCCAGGTGCGTGCCCGTGCGCTCGCGCCACGTTTGGCCGTCGTCGTACGAGGTCCACAGCCGTGCCCAGGCGATCTGTGGGCCGTCCAGGCCGGCGTGGTGGCGCACGTGCAGCTCCACCGTGGGCGGACCACGACGGTCGCGCGGATGCGGGAAGGTGTTCGTCAGGTCGAGGCCGGCGTCGAGATCCGCCACGAGCAGAGGCTGGAAGGCGCAGGTGTCCCCGCCGAGCGGGCAGGTGTAGCCGTCCGGAGGCGGACCCTCCGGGCGGTGGGAGTGGAAGGTCCACGTGGTCCGCACCTGGGTGGCCAGCTTCCGCACCGCGGGCACGCCCGGCTGGTGGTCGACCCGCTCCAGCCGGAACGTACCCGGCTCGGGCGGCAGCAGGAACCACGGGAACGACCGGCCGGCCTGGGCCGGGATCTCCCGGTCGCCGTGCCACAGCCGGACCTCACTGTCGGTCGGGAAGTCGACCAGCATCCGGTGGCCGGGCGTGCCGTCCAGCCAGTGGCGGCCCGGCACGAACCCGTCGCCGTCGCGGCAGTTCTCGCACAGGGTGTCGATCAGCCCGGTCGGCGTGGACAGCTCCACCGCACCCGTGCGGATCGGTGCGGCGAACCAGCGCTCGTCCTCACGGTGCGCGCCGGCGTCGAACCGGTCGTAGGCGTTGGTGAGCAGTTGCTGGAAGGTGCCGTCGGGCAGCGTGCCGTTCTGCCACACCAGGCGCCGCCACTCCAGGTCGGTGCCGGTCTCCCCGACGTACTCGGTGCGCGCGGTCGGACCCCACCACTGCCAGTTGGAGTGGACGCTGAAGACGTCCCGCGGCCCACGCGGGGCCCAGATCGACTCGTACACCATGTCCGGCGCGTCGCCGTGGTACGAGGTCTCCAGCCGCACCATGGTCTGGGGGTCCACCGGCGCCGGTGGCGTGGCCGGGATCCGGTCGTGGTCGTCGCGGCGCAGGTGGTACGCGTAGCCGGGGTCGCGTCGGCCGTTCATCCGCAGCGTGACCGGCCGGGCCTGGGCCAGCAGCCGCAGCCGCGTCCCCTCCCGGTACGGCAGCAGCAGCGTCGGGATGGTGGTGCTGGGCACGTCCGGCCCGTGGATCGCCGGTGCGCCCGGGATGTCCACGTAGATCAGCGCGGCGGCGGCGCCGGCGGCCGCGAGCGCGTCCCGGGCGGTCACCGCGGCGACCACCGCGTGCGAGCGGCTCTGGGGATGGCTGAGGCCGCCGGGGATCGGTACCCTGACCAGCGCCACCTTCCCCGCCACGCCGGCCAGGCTCCCCGGCTCCGCCTGGTCCACGTAGACCAGGTCGAGCTCGGTGTCGACGCCGTCCACCACCGGCCCGGTGGTGAACGGGTCGTAGCCCGGTGTCAGGCTCAGCCGTTGCGGCGCGACGGCCTCGAGCTCGACCAGCGGCTCGGTGAACGTCCACTGGTTGGTGAACTCGAGGAAGCCCCGGGACACCGGAGGCGTGGGCGTGGCGTACACCTCCTGGTCGCCGTTGCCGATGAGGGAGAACGACGTGGCGGTGCCGTCGGGCATGCCGCGGATGACGGTCATGTTCCGGGCGGGCACGTCGGTCCGGCCGCCGGTGGGTGGCCGCCGGTCCACGCCCGCCCGCGCGTCCAGGGCGATCTCCGCGTCGCCGGACACCGCCACCTCCGGCTGGACCGCGAGCGTGGCGCGCTCGAACGAGGCGCTGCGCTCGACGACCGCGGCCTGGATGTGGTAGAGGCCCGCGGGTAGCCGGAAGGTGGCCTCGCCGGTCGCCGCCGACGCGAGCGCGACCTGGTCGCGCCGGTGGAAGGGGTCGTCGGCCCCGGCGGGTTCGACCCGGATCGCCTGCACCGTGACGCTCGCGGCCGGGGTGCCGCCGCGGTGGCCGGTCACCCGCACCGTGGCGTCGTACGCCTCGGTCTCGTTGTACCAGCTCACCGCGGTACGGACGGATACGGCGCCGTCGGCGGTGGCCGCGGTGACGACACCTCCGTAGACGCCCTGCGGGTCCGCCGACGGGTCGAGCGTGAGGACGACGTCGGCGCTGCCACCGGCCGGCACCGTCAGCGTGGTCGGCGACAGCGACAGCCCGGTGGCGACAGTGGTGCCGCCGAACCCGGTGAGGTCGGCCGACAGCGACAGCTCGACGTCCGCGTCGGTCTCGTTGTGGTAGGTCAGTTTCCGGGTCACCGGTGCCAGCCCGTCCTGCGGGAAGGGCTGGACGCCGAGGCTGACCGCGCCCGGGCCGTGCACGCCCTGGTTGAGGGCACGGTCGGCGTCCAGCCGCCCGGTGCCGCCCTGCCACCACTGGTAACCGGCCGGGGCGGTGGTGCTCACCACGGCGTCCTTGAGCCGCCGCCAGTCCCAGTCCGGGTGGGCCTGGGCGAGCAGGGCGGCCACCCCGGTCACGTGCGGGGTGGCCATCGAGGTGCCGTCGGCGCGGGTGTAGTGCTCGTCGACCGGCCGGCCCATGGACGTGCCGGCCGCGCGCGCGGCGGCGATGCCCACGCCCGGAGCGGTCAGCTCGGGCTTGACCGCGGCGTCACCCCGCCGGGGCCCCCGGTTGGAGAAGGACGGGATCACGTCCTGCCGGTTCACCGCGCCGACCGTCAGCGCCGACGAGGCGGTGCCGGGGGCGAGCACGTGCTGGTCCTGGAAGTCGTTGCCGGAGGCGACGACGAACAGCGCACCGGTCTGTTCGGACAGTGCGTCCACGGCCAGGCTGGCCGGATCGGTGCCGTCGGTGGGCTCGCTGCCGAGACTGAGGTTGATGATGTCGGCTCCGTTGGTGGCCGCCCACTCCATGGCGTCGATCACCCACGAGGTCTGGCCGGTGCCATCGGCGCGGAGGGCCTTGGCCACCATGAGCGATGCCCCCGGGGCCACGCCGGTGAAGGTGCCGTCGCTGGCGGCCCCGGTGCCCACGGCGATGGACGCCACGTGCGTGCCGTGGCCGTGCCCGTCGGTGACGTCCGGCTCGTCGGTGAAGTTCTCCGACGCGACGATCTTGCCGGCGACGTCCGGGTGGTGGGGGTCGATGCCGGTGTCGATGACCGCGACCGTGACCCCGCTGCCGTCGTAACCGGCGGCCCACGCGGCCGGGGCGCCGATCTGGTGGACGCTCTGGTCCAGGACCACTTTGACGACGCGGTCCAGCCAGATCCGCGTGACCCCGCCCCGCAGCCGGCCGGCCGCCTGCGGGCCGGCCGCGGGCGCGGTGCCCACCTCGCGCCAGAACGCGCTGGCGTCCGCCGGGGTCAGCCGCATCGCCGAGCCGCCGATGCTGGGCAGGTCACGCACGCTGCCGTCGACGCCGAAACCCGCCATCGCGGCCACGTCCGCCGACGGCTGGTGGGTGAGGATGACCGGCACCGCCGTGTCGGGTCCGGTGAGTCCCTGCCGCACCAGCTCCCGCACGTTGAACAGCTCCGGGTCGACCACGCCGGCCGCCACCGCCGGGGCGGCGTCGTCCGGCACCACGTACAGGTCCTCGCCGTCGCCGTACGCCGTGAAGACCGGTGACCGGCCGGGTCCGGGCGTGACCCGGTACGTGGTGTGGCCGTCCGCACCGGTCAGCACCGTGACCCGGTCCCCGGTCAGCAGGACCACCTCGTCGCCACCGGAGGCGATGGTGTCGACCCCGCTGCCGTTGTCTCCGGCCGGGACCGCGACGCCGGGTTTGGGGCCGCCGGCCGGGACCGGACCGGTGGCCCCGGCCGGCACCGTCGAGGAGAGCAGCAGGGCGGTCGCGGCGCCGACCGCCAGGGCGGTCCGTAGGCGGGCTGCTCGTCGCATCGCCAGGCTCCGTTCCGGTCAGCGCAGGCGGTACGCCCGCTGGATGGTCTGCTCCACCCGGTTGCCGCTCACGTCCCGGGCGTCGGCGCGCAGCCACACGTACCCGCTGGTCTGCGCCAGCGGCGGATGGTCCACCGTCACCTGGAAGACGTTCTTGCCGCGGCCGGGCCGGACCGTCGCCTCCCGCCAGGTCGCACCCTCGTCGGTGGAGTACCACACCGTGACCCACGGCGACGGCACCGGCCGCGCCGCGCGGGGATCGACGCCCGAGTGCGGGGCGACGGTGAGCTGGAAGGTGTGGGACGTCCCGGCCGGCGCCCGGTTCAGCAGGTCCAGGTTGAGCTGGTAGTCCAGCTGCAGCAGCGGCTGGAACGCGCACCCGTCGTCGCCGCCGAACGGGCAGGTGTACCCGTCCGGCCGGGCACCGGCGTCCGGGCGGGCGGACCGGAACGTCCACGTCGTGTCGATGCGGGGCGCCAGCTCGCGCACCTGCGGCACGCCCGGCTGGATGCCGCTCATCTCCAGCCGGTAGACCGCGGGTTCGGGCCGCATCTGGAACGCCGGCACGAACGCGGTGCCGGTGTTGGGGATCTCCTCGTCCCCGACGAACAGCCGGTACGACGTCCCCTCCAGCAGCAGCGACCGGTTGAAGTGGCGCCGGTCGGTGTCCAGGTACCACACCCCCGGCCGGAACCGGTCGCCCTGCCGGCAGAACGTGCACATCAGCTCCGCCCACGTCCGCTCGGTCACGTCCGCGGCGCCGGTCCGCATCGGCGACTGGAACCAGACCTCGGTGTCCCGCTGGTCGCCGGGCAGGAACACCTCCCGGGAGGCCAGCGTCTCACCGCTGAAGTTGCCGGGCGCGCCGGTCTGGGTGGCCTCCCGGTGCCAGCGCAGGTGCGCCCCGGCCAGGACGTGCTCGGTCACCGCCAGCGGCGCCCAGGCCTGGTAGGCCAGGCCGCTCACGGTCTCCTCCCGGGGGGTGAACGCCAGCGCCACCATCCGCTGGATCCACCCCTCCCGGTCGGTGTGGTAGTGCGACCGCACCGGGACCAGGTTGTCCGGGTCCACCACCGGCGGCGCGTCGGCCAGGGTGGTGTCCTCGTGGACGTACCGCAGGAGGTACAACCGCTGCGGGTCGCGCTGGCCGCTCAGCACCAGCCGCACCGGCTCTCCCGCCCCCGCCAGCAGCGTCCGGACCTGCACGCCCTCCCGCCAGGGCACGGACAGCTGCAGGATGGGGTCGCTGTGGAGGCTGAAGATGGCCTTCGCGTCGGGCTCGTCGATGAACAGCAGCACCCCGGCAGCACCGGCCGCGGCCGCGTCGGCGGTGACCTGGACGGCGGCGTTCCACACCCCGGTGTACGGGACCTCCTGGTCGGTCGGCACCGGGATGCCCACCAGCGCCACCTTGCCGGCCACCCCGGCGGCGGCGAGCTCGGCCGGGGTGCCGGTGCCCGCGTCGACCAGCTCGAGGTCGTGGTGGCCGGCCAGCGCCGGCCCGGCGAAGAAGTTGTGGTACTCCGGGGTCAGCCGCACGGTGGTGTCGCCGGAGCGCACCTCGGCGCTGGTGACCAGCCGGCCGGCGAGGTTCCACAGCGACCGGACCTCCATCCAGCCGATGGTGTACTCGGCCGGCTGCATGTGCAGCCTGATCGGGTCGTACGCGACCAGGTACCCGGTGCCGAACTCGCCGTCCTCGAACCCGCGGTGGTAGGTGGCCTGGGCCGACTTCAGGTCGGTCGGCTCGGGTGTCACCGGGTTCACCGGAACACCCTTCCGGCCGTCCAGGACGACCTCGGTGTCCTCGTCGATCCACACCTCGGTCGCCACCGTGCTGGTGATCCGGTCGCCGTGGGTGTCCCAGTACGACACCTCCGACCCGTACACGTCGTACCGGCCCTCGGCGACCTGGAACGTCGTCCCGTCCTCGGTGCTCCAGGCCATGGAGACCACCTGGTGGAACGGGTCGTTGGGCAGCGCGCCGTCCAGCTTGACCACCCACAGCGGCTGGTCCTGCTGCGGGTCACCCCGGAAGTCCAGGTTGTGCACGGTCAGCTCGTGGGAGCCGACCGACTTGTACCAGGAGAACGGGGTCCGCAGGGTCAGCTCGCCGGCGGTGGCGGTCACCACGCCGGCGTACCCGCCCTGGTCGCCGACGGAGCCGTCCACCGTCAACGTCACCGTGGCGGTGCCGCCGGCCGGCACCGTCAGGTGCGTCGCCGACAGCGACACCGCGCCGGCGGGCAGGTCCTGGCCGTGCCACGACCGTCCGGACAGGGCCAGCTCGAGGGTGACCGGCTCGGTGGTGTGGTTGCGGTAGGTCAGCGGCACCGTGCGCTGCTCGTCGTACGGGGCCGGGATCGCGCCCACGTTGGCGGCCGCCGGGCCGTACACCCCGGCGCTGACGGCCCGCGCGACGTCGACCCGGCCGGCGCCGCCCTGGAAGACGGTGTAGTCGCCGGGTCGGGCGGTGGACACCAGGGCGTCCTTCAGCTCCTGCCAGGTCCAGTCCGGGTGGGCCTGTGCCAGCAGCGCGGCCGCGCCCGCCACGTGCGGCGCGGCCATCGAGGTGCCGGTGGCCCGGGTGTAGTGGTCGTCGACCGGGGCACCCATGAAGGTGCCGGCGGAGCGGGCGGCGACGATGTCGGTGCCGGGCGCGGTCAGCTCGGGCTTGACCGCCGCGTCGCCGCGGCGCGGCCCGCGGTTGGACGAGGACGCCAGCTGGTCCTGCTTGTCCACGTTGCCCACGGCCAGCGCCGCGCTCGCCGCGGCCGGGGAGTTGACCGAGGCGTCGCCCTCGTTGTTGCCGGCGGCGACGACGAACAACGCACCGGTCTGCTCGGTGAGCGTCTGCACCGCCTGGCTCGCCGGGTCGGTGCCGTCCGACGGCGCCCCGCCGAGGCTGAGGTTGACGATGTCGGCGCCGCCGTAGGCCGCCCACTCCATGCCGGCGATCACCGCCGAGGTGGGTCCGCTGCCGGAGTCCGGCAGCACCTTGCCCACCATCAGGTCGGCGCCGGGCGCCACCCCGCGGTACGTGCCGCCCGAGGCCGCCCCCGACCCGGCGATGATCGACGCCACGTGGGTGCCGTGCCCGTGACCGTCCCGGAACGGGTCGGGGGTGAAGTTGGCGGTCTGGACGATCCTGCCGGCGAGGTCCGGGTGGTCGGGGTCGACACCGGTGTCCAGCACCGCCACGGTCACACCCGTACCGTCGAGGCCCGTCTCGTGGACCTCGTCGGCGCCGATCTGCGGAACGCTGTCCGACAGCGACACCTCGACGGTGCGGTCCAGCCACACCTTCGCGCGGCTCAGCGCGGCGAGCGCGGCCACGGGCCGGTCGGCGGCCGCCGCGGTCAGGTCCGCCCACAGGTCACCGGCGCCGTCGCGGTCCAGCGACAGGCCGGCGCCGCCGATGCTCGGCAGCAGCCTGACCTCCTCGGCCCGCGGGGCGGCCACGGCCAGCACTCCTCTTGCGACCGGACCGGCCAGGACGCCGGTGCCGGTGGTGACGATGACGGGCAGCCGGTCCGGCCCGCCCGTCGACTCCTCCACCAGGGTGGTGACGTTGAACAGCTCCGGATCGACCGTGCCGGCCGCCAGCAGCGGGAACGCGTCCACCGGGATCACGTAGTGGTCGCCGTCGACGTGGGCGGTGTGGAACGCCACCGGTCGCCCGTCCGGGCGCGGCGCCGGGTCCACCGTGACGGTGGTGGTGCCGTCGGCGTAGGTGGTGTGGGTGACCCGGTCACCGGACAGCAGCAGCACCGTGCGCGTCGCCGCCACCGGCCCTTCCGCCGGGGCACCGACGGCCGGCCCGGCCGGCGTCCCACCGCCCGACCGGTCCGCACCGGCGGCCGGGTCCACCGCGCCGCCCGCGGTCCCGGGTAGCGCGACGGCGAGCACCGCCGCCAGTACCGGGGTCGACCAGCGCCACCGTCGGCGAGATCCCATGCTGCCCTCCTTCGTCGGTCCGGTCCGCTGACCTGCGCCCGCCTCAGCCGCGGTCTGGCAGGTGCCAGGCGCGGATCACCTCCTGCTCGACGCGGTTGCCGGCGGCGTCCCACGCCTCCACGCGCACCGACACGTCGCCGCCGACCTCGCGGGCCGCGCCGGGCAGGATCACGTGGAACGTGCCGTCACCGAGGGACTGGGCGGGTGCGGCCCGCCAGGTGCCGCCGTCGTCGAACGAGACCCACGCCCGGGCGCCGACGACCGCCGGCAGGCCCGGCGCCTGGTGGGTGACCCGCAGCTCGAACGCGGGCGGACCCTGCCGCAGGTGGGGCGGTGGCGTGGTGTTGAGCAGGTCCACCGGCACGTCGTAGTCGACGCTCAGCATCGGCAGCGGCGCGCTGCCCGCCTCGGGCCGCTGCGACGTGAAGGTCCACACGGTGCGGGTACGGGTGGAGCGTCGCCACCAGTCGGCGTCGCGGTCGACGTCCAGCTCCACCCGGTACGTGGCACGACCCGGCACCGCGGCGACGTCCAGCCGCGGGAATCCCTCGTTGGTCGCGACCAGCTCGCCGTCGCGCCACACCCGGGTCCGGATGGTGTCGCCCGGGTACGGGGCCAGCCCGAAGATGTGGTTGGGGACGTAGTGACCGTCGGAGTCCACCCACTCGTACAGCCGCAGCGCCAGCGTGTCGCCGGTGCGGACCACCGGCTCGACCTCGGGTACGAGAGCCGGCCGTACGACCTGGCGGAACCAGTGCGTGTCCACGGTGGTGCCGGGCTCGTAGAAGGTGAACCCCGGCTCCTGCAGCTCCGCCTCGAACGGCTGCTCGCCGTACACGGTCTGCTGGTAGCCGATCCCGTCGCCGCCGATGAGGTACTCGGTGCGGGTCCGCTCGCCCACCACCGGCGGGTACAGGATGGTCGCCCCGGAGTGGAACGGCCGCAGGAAGCTGCGACCCTCGGCCATCGCGTGGCCGGGCGCGTCGTTGTGGTAGGACGCCCGCACGGCGGCCAGGTCCCCGGGCGCGTACCGGTAGTGCAGGTCGGACGGGATCGCGCCGGTCTCCACCAGCACCAGGTCGTACAGGTACTCCGACCAGGCGGTGCCGGACAGCCGCACCCGGACCTCGCCGTCGGCGAGCAGCTGCCGCAGCCGGTCACCGTCCTGCCGGGTCACCGACAGCGTCGGGATGGTCCCGGGGTCGTCGAAGAACCCGGTCAGGTGGCCGGGCACGTCGTTGGCCACGACCAGCGCGACCGCGCCGGCCTGGGCGGCCAGCCGCTCCTGCTCCACGTGGTACGACGGGTCGGGGTGGCGGCTGACCAGCGCCGCCGCGCCGGCGACGTCCACGGCCGCGAAGTCCTCGGGCTCGCCGGCGCCGACGTCCACCAGCGGCACCACCCGCTCGCCGTCCACGGCAGGCGCGCGCAGCAGGTACGGGTCGAGCGCCTCGGTCACCGGGTGGACCACCGCCAGCTCCGCCTCCGGGGCGGCGAGCTTCCACCGGCTGTGGAACTCGAACTGCCCCAGGGTGACCGGGTCGGTCGGCATCGCGTAGTACTCCGTCAGCGTGTTGCGCAACCACCAGGTGGGGTTGAACAGCGGGCCGGGCTGCTCGGCGGTGCGCCAGTAGCCGAAGCTCACGCCGCCGAGCGGCCGGGTGACGTGCGCGGGGGTCTCGACCTCGATCCGCTGCGCCTGCCGGGCGTCGAGCACCAGCTCGGTGTCGGCGGTGACGGTGACCTCGGGGTCGCCGACGAAGCTGATCCGCTGCACGAACTGCCCGTGCGCGTCGTGCTCGATGATCGCGCCGAGGATGGAGTAGGTGCCCGGCGGGACGCGCGCCAGCACCTGGCCGTCGACGAACGGGAACGCGGGCCGGAAGAACCGGGCCATGTTCTCCACGTCCAGGATGGCGACGTTGCTCTGCCCGCCGCCGGCCGGCTGGCCGGACCGGTCGATGCCGACGATCCTCAGGTCGTACATCTCGTCTTCCTTGTGGAAGCCGACGGGCACGCGGGCCACCACCTCGCCGGCGTGCTCCGCGACCAGGTAGCCGCTGTACAGGCCGATGTCGAGGGCGGGCACGTCGAGGGTGACCGTCGCGGTGGCGCTGCCGCCGGCGGGCACCACCAGCGACGCCGGGTCGACGGTGAGCACGCCGGCGGGCACGGGCGGGCCCTGCACCGCGCTGGCCTGCACCGACAGGTGCAGCGTGACCGGCTCGTCGCCGCGGTTGGTGTAGGTCACCTCCGCCTGCACCGGCTGCGCGTCGTCGTGCGGGTAGGGGAAGTAGCCGAGGTTGAGCGGTGACGGGGAGGCCAGGACCGGGGTGGACAGTGCGGCCGGCAGGTCGATGCGGCCGCCGCCCTGGTCGTACACGGTCAGCCCGGCGTGCGGCACCGCGGTGCCCACCAGCGCCGCCTTGACCTGCTGGGGCGTGAGGTCCGGGTCGGCCTGCCGCAGGATCGCCGCGGCACCGGCGACGTGCGGGGTCGCCATGGAGGTGCCGCTGAGGCGGGTGTAGTGCTCGTCCACGATCGGACCCGGCGCCGTGCCCTCGGCCCGGGGGGCGACGATGCCCACGCCCGGGGCGGTCACGTCCGGCTTGATGGCCCAGTCGCCGAGCCGCGGGCCGCGGCTGGAGCTGTCAGCGAGCCCGTCGGACTTGTCCACCGACCCCACCGTGAGCGCCGCGTCCGCGGCGCCCGGGGTGCCCACGCTCCGCGGCGAGGGCCCGGAGTTGCCGGCGGCCACGACGAACAGGGTCCCGTGCTGCTCGGTGAGCGCGTTCAGTGCCTGGCTGATCGGGTCGGTGCCGTCGGTGGGGAGGGCGCCCAGGCTCATGTTGACGACGTCGGCGCGGGCGGCCGCCCACTCCATGCCCGCCAGCACCCAGGACAGCTGACCGTTGCCGGCGTCGTCCAGCACCTTCCCGTTGACCAGCTCGGCTCCCGGCGCCACCCCGACGTAGGTGCCGCCCGAGGCGGCACCGCTGCCGGCGATGATGCCGGCCACGTGGGTGCCGTGCCCGTGCCCGTCGTCGGCGGTGCCGGTGCCGGTGAAGTCCCGCTCCTCGACCACCGCCCCGGCCAGGTCCGGGTGGTCGGTGTCGATGCCGGTGTCGAGCACGGCCACGGTCAGCCCGCTGCCGTCGTAGCCCTGCTGCCAGGCCGTGGGCGCGCCGATCTGGGGCACGCTGGCGTCCAGGGCCACGGTCACCTGCTCGTCCAGCCACACCTTGCGGACGCCGGGCAGCGTGGCCTGCGCCGTGGCCGCGCGCGCGGCCGGCCCGGCCGACCCGGTCAGGCTGGTCCACCAGCGACCGTCCCCGCCGGCGACGCCCGCGACGGCGTCGATGCTGGGCAGCTCGGTGGTGACGGCGAGGCCGTCGGCGTCGGCGGTGGCGGCGCGCAGGGTGCGCGGTCCCGGCGCGTACTGGACGATCACCGGGGTGGCCTCGGTGTGGCCGGTGGAGTGCAGCTTGGTGACGTTGAACAGCTCGGGGTCGAGCACGTCGGGGATGAGCGGGGCCGCGTCCGAGGGGATCACGTACACCTGGTCGTCCACCGCGTAGTGCTGGTACCCGACCGCGGCCCGCCCCGGCTGCGGGGCGTGCACCGTGACGGTGCGCTCGCCGGTGGGCCAGACCTGCACCTCCACCCGGTCACCGGTCAGCAGCGTGGCGGTGAGCACCTGCGGGGAGGCGGTCGCCGGCGCCGGCGGCGGCTGGTCGGGGGTGCGCCCGGTGGCGGGGCCGGTCAGGCCGACCAGGACGAGGGCGGCCACCGAGGCGACGGACAGGCTGACGCGGAGCACGCGACGGGGGTGCATGCGACCTCCAGGACGGTTGCAGACCGGTGCCCCGCATTATTGGGCCGCCCCACAGGCGTAGCTACTGCCGAATCTGGTCAAGATTGCTCGCACGCCGCTCCGCACCGCGTCGCTGTGGACGCCACCTGTGCCGGTGACACACGTGCACCCGCCCGACAGACGCGCGACGTCTCCGGCGGTCCAACCTCTCCGGACGAGGGCCGCACCCGCTCCGGCGGGGACGTGGAGGTCCTTGACCCACGGCGCCGATCCGGACGGCGACGGCGCCCGCGGCGGCGGCCCGCCGGACGCGTGGGAGGGCGCGGACCGTGTCCGGCGGGTCCTGAGGAGGTCGCGCGGCGCGCGGCGGGGAGGTGGGGGCGTTCCCGGACGGTGCCGCGGACGCGGACGTGGGGCGGACGCGAACGTTCCGGACGTGCGACGGCCCTCCGCCCGGGCCGCGGCCCGGGCGGAGGGCCGTTCCTCAGCGGACGATCAGATGAACTCCCACACCGCGTTGTTCTCGTGGTGCCCGGAGACGGTGTCCGCGGCGGCGGGTAGGGACGGAGCGAGGACGAGCATGGCGGCAGCTGCGACCGCGGCCATGCCACGGATCACGAATCGGCGCATGTTAACCCTCCCTGCCGACGGTGACCATGGGTAGTGGCCCGTTCGGCTGTAGGTGCTCACTATATTGGCGGACCGCCCTGGGCGCAATGGACAGGCGATATCGTACGGGAGTGGACAGCCTGCGTACCCGGTCGGCGGATTCGCCGTACGACTCGCACAGCCGTGCGGTCGAGGCGCTGCGCCGGCGGTTGGACTCCCTGCCGCCGGGCGCGCCGGTCCGGCTGGGGAAGTCCACATCCAACCTGTTCCGGTTCCGGCCCGACCCGGGCGGCGCCCGGCTGGACGTGGCCGCCTTCGACCGGGTGCTCGACGTCGACCCGCGGACCCGCACCGCCGACGTGCAGGGCATGGTGACCTACGAGCGGCTGGTCGAGGCGACCCTGCGGCACGGCCTCATGCCGCTGGTCGTACCGCAGCTGAAGACCATCACCCTCGGCGGCGCGGTCAGCGGCCTGGGCATCGAGTCGTCCTCGTTCCGCAACGGCCTGCCCCACGAGTCGGTGCGGGAGATGGAGATCCTCACCGGCGACGGGCGGGTGGTGGTCGCCCGGCCCGAGGGCGGGCACGCCGACCTGTTCGCCGGCTTCCCCAACTCGTACGGCACGCTCGGGTACGCGCTGCGGCTGCGGATCGACCTGGAGCCGGTGCGGCCGTACGTGCGCCTGCGCCACCTGCGGTTCTCCGACGCCGACGCGTGCCTGGACGCGATGGCGCGGATCGCCGCCACCGGCAGCCACGACGGCCAGCCGGTGGACTTCCTCGACGGCACCGCCTTCGACCCGGGCGAGCTGTACCTGACGCTCGGCACGTTCACCGACACCGCGCCCGCGACCAGCGACTACACCGGACGGCACATCTACTACCGGTCGATCCGGGAGCGGTCCGTCGACCACCTCACCGTCGCCGACTACCTGTGGCGGTGGGACACCGACTGGTTCTGGTGCTCCCGGGCGCTGGGGGTGCAGCATCCGCTGGTGCGTCGGCTGTGGCCGCGCCGCTGGCGCCGCTCCGATGTGTACCGCCGCCTGGTCGCGCTCGACCGGCGCTGGGGGCTCAGCCGGCGCGTCGACCGGCTCGCCGGCCGGCCGCCCCGGGAGGCGGTGGTGCAGGACGTCGAGATCCCGGCGGAGAACACCGCCGGGTTCCTGGCCGCCTTCGACCGGGAGATTGGCATCCGGCCGGTGTGGCTGTGCCCCCTGCGGCTGCGCGCGAGCCGGCCGTGGCCGCTGTACCCCCTGCAGCCGGGCCGGCTGTACGTCAACGTGGGCTTCTGGGCGACCGTCCCGCTCACCGACGGCCGGCCGGACGGTTGGTACAACCGGCGGGTCGAGCACCTGGTCGACCGGTTCGGCGGGCACAAGTCGCTCTACTCCACCGTGCACTACCCCGAGGACGAGTTCTGGCGCCGGTACAACGGTGAGGCGTACCGCGCGCTCAAACGCACCTACGACCCGGCCGGCAGGCTGCCGGACCTGTACGACAAGTGCGTCCGCCTGGCGTGATGGTTCCGCGACAATGACACGTATACCCGGAAAGGGGTGTCCGCAGCAGACGAGGGGGTGGCGCGATGCGCCTGGCGGACGTGTTCGAACTGATCGTCGGCGGTGACGCACCGGTACGGTTCCAGGGGTTCGACGGCAGCGTGGCCGGGCCGGCCGACGCGCCGGTGACGGTGGAGATCCGCTCCCCGCGTGCCCTGTCGTACCTTGCCACCTCGCCCGGAGACGTCGGGCTCGCCCGGGCGTACATCATGGGCGACCTGGAGGTGGACGGTGACCTCTACACCGCCATGACCAGCCTGCGCCGCCGTGACCTCGACCTGTCCTGGCCGGTGCGGCTGCGGGCGTTCCGGGCGATGGGTGGCCTGAAGCTGCTGCTGCGGCCGCCCCCGCGTCCGGGGCTGGAGGCCAGGCTGCGCGGGCGCCGGCACTCCCGGGCCCGGGACGCCGCCGCGATCGCCCACCACTACGACGTGTCCAACCGGTTCTACGAGTGGCTGCTCGGGCCGAGCATGACCTACACCTGCGCCCTGTACCAGACCGACTCGGCCACGCTCGAGCAGGCCCAGCACGCCAAGCACGAGCTGGTCAGCCGCAAGCTGGGGCTCAAGCCCGGCGATACAGTAGAGGTCCAGACTACTATGGGAATAGGTCCTTCCAGGATTGATTATTTACGCATAGTCGGAACCAATAAACCCATGACCAGCAGTGGTTCTTATGTATCATGGCAAACCGCTAACCGGCTCCTGGGTGAAAGCCAGGCAGTATCAGCGGTAATGCTTAAACTGGACGCACCGGAAATGAAAGATGTAGAAAGCCGCCTGCATGACATGAATGGGGTCAGTTCCGTAATGAGTCCCATGCGTGAAC